>NZ_CP036295.1:0-300000 GCF_004801255.1 Desulfovibrio desulfuricans
TGGTATGCGTGTTCTTTGCTCCTCCATGGCGTGAACCGCGCCAAAACCGGCATGCAAGGCCCGTTGGCCCTGCCAGTAAAAACCGGTTGCCCTGGCGCCATGCACGGAAGGAACTGTTATCCACAGGCCTATGGACAGGCCGCGCACACTATGCTGAAAAACGAGTTGCGGGACATACTGACGCGGCAAAAAGCCGATGACAGGGGAGACTGGCTGGAATCCCTTACCCTGCGTCAAGAAGGCGACACGCTGAATGTCGGGTTTCCCCACTTTTATTTTGCCGCGTGGTTCAGTCAGCACAAGCGCGATCTTTTTGAACAGGCGCTTTCCTGCCGTTTTGCCGACGAAAGGCTTCCTCAAATTGTATACGAGCAGCCCGCGCTGGGTCATGTACAAACATGGTCGCTGCAACATGCGGGACAGGAAGCCCCAGGCCAAAACGGCGCAAACACGGCGGATCGACCTGTCGACGCTTCAGCCCACGGCAATGAAAACGACGCCTTTACGGCCTTTATTGCCAATGCAAAAAACTCCTTTCCTCTGGCTGCCGCCAAGGAGATAGCGGAGCAGCGCGCCGGCGTGACCTACAACCCGTTTTTGCTTTGCGGGCGCAGCGGCACGGGCAAGAGCCACATTCTGCGATCCATGGCCGCAACGCTGCAGCAGAGCCAGACTGGCAACCGCGTCATCATTGCCCCGGCAGCACGTTTTTGCGCCGACAATCCGGCCTGGGTACGCCATCCGGAACTTTTCTGGCAGCAGTGGGATGTGCTGCTGCTGGACGACATACAGGACCTTGCCGGGCAGACGGCCTGGCAGCAAAAGCTTGTGGCATGCATGGACGCCTGCCCGCCATCTACCTCGCCGGGGCGCAGGTCGGGGCAGATGGTATTTGCCTGCACAGGACAGCCCCAGGCGCTCAAGGCCCTGGACGAGCGTCTGCGCTCGCGGCTTGAAAGCGGCCTCGTGGTGGAACTCATGGAACCTGACCTTGACGTGCGCATGCGCTACCTGCAGGCCACATGCAAAGAAAGAAACATGAACCTTTCACGCGACCAGTTGCTGTTCATAGCGCAACGCTGTTCGCAGTTTCGCCTGCTGCAGGGCCTGCTTATCAAGGTGGCGGCTTTTTGCTCTGTGACGGGCTGTGAACTGTCGCAGGCAGATCTTGAAAACATCGTCCGCACGGGCGTGGCCGACAAAACGCCAGGCTGCCTTGAAATTCTTGGTGAAGTGGCGCGCACCATGAACTTGCGGGCCGAGGACGTACTTGGCGGCAAACGCCGCCCTGACCTTGTGCTGGCCCGTCAGATCGCCATGTATATCTGCCGGCGCAAGCTGGGGCTTTCGTACCCTGAGCTAGGGCGGGCTTTTGGCGGAAAGGACCATAGTACTGTCATCCATGCAATTAAAAAGATTAAGAAATTTCTAGTTAGTGACAAAGCGCTCCAGCAGTTAGTGGCGGAACTGGAGCTTAAGACACAATAGCGCCCCGCAGCCGGGGTGAAACCACAGGGCAATGTCACCGGCGTTTCCTGCGAAGGCACTGAAATGTTCCAAAAAAAGTTAATAAAAAAAGCAAGTTAAACAGCTTAGAAACATAGCTACAGACGTCTATAATAGTAAGGAAAAAACATATGAAACTTACTGTAAACAAAGAGCAAATCATCGAAGGCCTGCTGAAGGCGGCTGCCATCATTCCCGCCAAGGCGGGGGCGCAGTATCTGCGCTCCATCTGGCTCAAGGCGGAGGAGGGCAGTATTTCCGTCATGTCCACCGACGCCAACATAGAGTTTACCGGTCGGTATCCCGCCGAGGTAGCCAAGCCTGGCCTTATAGGCGTGCAGGGCAGAGCCTTTGTGGATCTGGTGCGTCAGCTGCCCACGGGCGTTCTGCATCTCACGCTTGACGAGGCTTCGGGAAATCTGCTGATTGAACAGGGCCGCCGTACCTACAAACTGCCAGTGAGCGGGGCGGAGTGGTTTCAGAATTTTTCCGCTTTTCCCGCTGAGGAGGCGGTCACCTGGTCGGGCGACTTTTTGCAGGACGTGCTGGACAAGGTGGGCTTTTGCATCAGCGACGACGACGCCATGGACGCCATCGCCTGCCTGTGCATGAAGCCGCGCGGCAACGGACGCATTGACGTGTGCGGGCTTAACGGGCACCAGTTTGCCCTTGTGTCGTTTACCCACGACGAGCTGGCGGAGCGTCTGCCCGAAGCAGGCATGCTGATTCAAAAAAAATACCTGCAGGACATCAAAAAATGGCTTGGCGTAGATGAGATAGAGCTGAACATCACCGACAAGCGCCTGTACCTGCGCAGCCTGGACGGGGCCGAAACTCTCAGCCTGCCGCGCGCGGCTCACGAATACCCCGACTACAACATTTTTATGAGCAAGCTGGCCAGCGAAGACATGCACCCCATGACGCTTGCCCGCAAAGAAGCCATTGAGGCGCTTGGGCGTATCCTTATTTTTAATACCGAGAGCGACCGCTGCACCTACATGGATCTGACCGCAGGCGAGGCGCTGCTTTCCGCCCAGGGGCAGGATGTGGGCTCCGCCAACGAGAGCCTTGAAGTAACCTATAACGGTGATATAAAACGCATTGCCTTCCCCACGCGCAACCTGCTTGACGTGCTGGGACACTTTGTTTCGACAAAGATAGACATGATGCTTACCGGTTCTGAAGGCCCCTGCGGCATACGCGGCGCCGACGACACTGAGTACACGGTCATTATCATGCCCATGAAGGTTTCTGAAACGACCTATTATAGCGAGGAAGACGTTTAATGGCTCCTGAAACCGGCAACGGCGGGTACAACGCCTCTTCCATTACCATTTTGGAAGGCCTTTCGGCCGTGCGCAAGCGCCCGGCCATGTACATAGGCTCCACTGACGCGCGCGGCCTGCACCACCTGGTATACGAGGTAGTGGACAACTCCATCGACGAAGCCATGGCTGGCTTCTGTTCGCGGATAACGGTCATTTTGCACGCCGACAACAGCGTCACAGTACGTGACGACGGCCGCGGCATACCTGTCGACATTCACCCCAAGGAAGGCGTGCCCGCCGTGCAGGTGGTCATGACCAAGCTGCACGCCGGCGGCAAGTTTGATAACTCAAGCTACAAGGTTTCCGGCGGGTTGCACGGCGTTGGCGTGTCGTGCGTCAATGCCCTTTCAGAAGAGCTTACGGTTACCGTCCGCCGCAACGGCAAGCGCTACCGTCAGCATTACGCGCGCGGCGTGCCGCAGGACAAGCTGGTTGTCATCAGCGAAAGCTATGTGGAAGGTCACGGCACCACAGTGCGCTTCAAGCCCGACGAAGAAATTTTTGAGGTGCTTGAGTTTTCATATGAAACATTGAAAAAGCGCTTTGAAGAGCTGGCCTACCTCAACAAGGGCCTGACCATCGAGTGCATTGACGAGCGCATCGGCGAGACCCATGTTTTCCACGCCGATGGCGGCATACGTCAGTTTGTGGGCGACCTCAATTCGGGCGAGCAGGGCATTCACCCCATTATTTTTGGCGAAGGCGTGGTCGAAAACGTCACTGTTGACTTTGCCCTGCAGTACAACGCCGGGTACAAGGAAAACATTTTTACCTTTGCCAACAACATTCGCACCAAGGAAGGCGGCACCCACCTTGTGGGCTTTCGCACCGCGCTGACCCGCGCCATCAACGGCTACATCAAGGGCCAGCCGGACCTGGTCAAAAAGATGAAGAACACCTCGCTGTCGGGCGACGACGTACGCGAGGGTCTTACCGCCGTTATCAGCGTCAAGCTGCCTCAGCCGCAGTTTGAAGGGCAGACCAAGACCAAGCTTGGCAACAGCGAGATAGCCGGTCTGGTGGCTGGTGTTGTTTACGACCGCCTTAACGTCTATTTTGAAGAAAATCCCAAGGATATACGCCTCATTATAGACAAGGCCGTCGATGCCTCCCGTGCCCGCGACGCCGCCCGCCGCGCCAAGGAGCTTGTGCGCCGCAAGGGCGCGCTTTCTGACAACTCGTTGCCCGGCAAACTCGCCGACTGCCAGAGCAAGGACCCTATGGAGTCTGAGCTGTTCATCGTCGAAGGTGATTCGGCAGGTGGTTCGGCCAAGCAGGGGCGCAACCCCAAAAATCAGGCTATCCTGCCCCTGCGCGGCAAGATTCTGAACACGGAGCGCACCCGCTTTGACAAAATGCTGGCCAACAAGGAAGTAAAGGCCCTCATCACCGCCATGGGCGCGGGCATCGGCGAGGAAGACACCGACCTCGACAAGCTGCGCTACCACAAAATCATCATCATGACAGACGCCGACGTGGACGGAGCGCACATCCGCACCCTGCTGCTGACCTTTTTCTTCAGGCAGTATCAGGAGATGGTGGAGCGCGGCTTTGTCTACATCGCCCAGCCGCCTCTGTACCGCGTGCACAACTCGCGCATGGAAAAGTTCATCAAGGACGACCCGGCGCTCAACGAGTTTCTGCTTACCCGCGTCAGCGAGGATGTGACCGTGGTTGCCTCCAGCGGCAAGGAATATACGGGCAAAGAGCTGATCAACCTCATGGAGCACATTGAAAAGCTTGAAAACCGCGTCAACGATGCCGAAATGGCGGGCACCCCGCGTGATCTCTTTATGGCTCTTGTTACCTATGCAAAGCAGATTGACGCGCAGAGCCTCGAAAACCAGGACAACGAACTGACCGGGTGGCTCAACGGACACGGCTATATGCTGACCCTTGAGCGGGAAAAAAACGAGGACGAAGAGGAGCGCCTGTTTGCGGTATTTGAAAATACCGGTGGGCACCATACCCGCAGGGGCATGGAATTTTTTTCTTCGCGCCTGTACCGGCAGACCTGGCAGCTCTTTGACGAGCTGCGCTCGCAGTGCGGGTCGTTTGCCTT
This sequence comes from Desulfovibrio desulfuricans, assembly GCF_004801255.1. Taxonomy (NCBI): domain Bacteria; kingdom Pseudomonadati; phylum Thermodesulfobacteriota; class Desulfovibrionia; order Desulfovibrionales; family Desulfovibrionaceae; genus Desulfovibrio; species Desulfovibrio desulfuricans. Next base: position 4,897 of record NZ_CP036295.1, read on the forward strand.
TACCCTGCGCCGCAAGGACGGCGATGTCCCCGCCGAGGACATGTTTACGCTCATGCGCATGGTGTTTGACGAAGCCCGCAAGGGCATCAACATCCAGCGTTACAAAGGTCTTGGTGAAATGAACCCCGACCAGCTGTGGGTAACGACCATGAACCCCGAAAACCGCGTGCTTCTGCAGGTTTCGGTGGAAGACGTCAACGAGGCCTCCGACGCCTTTGTTGAGCTGATGGGCGACCGCGTGGAGCCGCGCCGCGACTTTATCGAGCGCAACGCCCTGGCTGTTCAGGATCTGGATATCTAGGCTCCGGGCGTGCATAACCTGCCCGTCGGCGGGCAGATATGCGTGCGCCTGTGTATGTTTTTTACTTACCTGTGCGGGCAACTGACGGTTTGAACGTACTTTTGCCGCACAACATATAAAAAGGGGTTTCAGCGGGGCGTAGCCCCCTGAAAACCGGGGGCCTGCCCTCCGATCCCCAAAATAACAGCAGCGAGGCCCGCAGTGGCAGACATGCAGTCGCAGATAAGCATAGAAAAAGAACTCCGCAAATCGTATCTGGAGTATTCCCTTTCGGTCATCATCGGGCGCGCCATCCCTGACGCGCGCGACGGCCTTAAGCCGGTGCACAGGCGTATTCTTTTTGCGCAGTACGAGCTTGCCAACAACTATAACCGTCCGCACAAAAAATCCGCGCGTATCGTCGGTGATGTCATCGGTAAATATCACCCGCACGGCGACTCTGCCGTGTACGACGCGCTGGTGCGTATGGCGCAGGAATTTTCCATGCGCGATCCGCTGGTGGACGGGCAGGGCAACTTTGGTTCCATCGACGGCGACGCCGCAGCTGCCATGCGTTATACCGAAGTGCGCATGTCCAAGCTTGCCCAGGAGTTTTTGAACGACCTGGACAAGAATACCGTGGACTTTCGTCCCAACTACGACAATACCCTGCAGGAACCCACGGTCATGCCGAGCAAGGTTCCCAATCTGCTGCTCAACGGCAGCTCGGGCATTGCCGTGGGTATGGCCACCAACATTCCGCCCCATAACCTTGGCGAACTGTGCGACGCGCTGCAACTGCTGCTTGATAACCCGCAGTGCAGCGTCGACGAGCTTATGGAATATGTGAAGGGGCCGGACTTTCCCACCCGTGGCTTTGTGTACGCGGGCAAGGGTCTGTACGACGCCTACCACACCGGGCGCGGCACCGTTAAGGTGCGTGGCCGTCTGGATTTGGAAGAACGCAAAAAGGGCGCGCAGAGTATTGTCATTCGCGAGATCCCCTTTGGGCTTAACAAAAGCTCGCTGGTGGAAAAAATCGCGGCTCTGGTCAATGACCGCAAGATCGACGGCATCACCGACCTGCGTGACGAATCTGACCGCAAGGGCATCCGCGTGGTTATCGACCTCAAGCGCGGCACCATCCCCGACATTGTGATCAATGCCCTGTACAAGTTTACGCCGCTTGAAACGAGCTTTGGCATCAACATGCTGGCCGTGGTGGACAACCGCCCCCAGCTGCTTACCCTCAAGACGGCGCTTTCGTGCTTTGTGGATCACCGGCGCGAGGTGGTCATCCGCCGCACGCGTTTTGACCTTGAAAAGGCCGAGGCCCGGGCGCACATTCTCGAAGGTCTGCGCATCGCCATCGACAATATCGACGAGGTGGTGGCCCTTATTCGCGCTTCGGCCAACCCGGAAGAAGCCCGTAACGCCCTGATGGAGCGGTTTACGTTTTCAGAGCTGCAGGCCAAGGCCATCCTTGAAATGCGCCTGCAGCGCCTCACCGGCCTGCAGCGCGAAGAACTGATGAACGAATACAAGGACCTGCTGCAGAAGATCGAATTCTACCGCTCCATTCTTGAAAATTCAGAAGTGCTGCGCGGCGAGCTCAAGCGCGAGATCGCCGAGATACGCGACAACTTCGCCACGCCCCGGCGCACCGAAGTGCTGCGCGAAGCCCTGAGCGACATTGATATTGAAGACCTCATCCCCGACGAGGAAGTGGTCATTACCCTGTCGCGGCGCGGCTACATGAAGCGCACCGGGCTTGAAAACTATCAGCAGCAAAAACGCGGCGGCAAGGGCATTGCCGCACTGCATACCTCGGACGACGACTATGTGCAGGAGTTTTTGACCACCACCAATCACCAGTACCTCTGCCTGTTTACCAACAAGGGCCGCATGCACCAGCTCAAGGTGCACCAGGTGCCCGAGGGCAGCCGTACGGCCAAGGGCGTGCATATCAACAACCTGCTGCCGCTCGAGGAAAACGAGTGGGTGACGACGGTGCTGGCCCTGCGCGAATTTGCCGAGGACAAGTTCTTTTTGTTCATCACCAAGCGGGGCATGATCAAACGTTCGTCCGCGTCGCTGTACGCGCGTTGCCGCAAGACCGGCCTTATGGCCGTGGGCCTGCGCGAGGACGACGAGCTTGTGGTTGTGCGACCCATCCGCGACAACAGCCATGTTGTGCTGGCCACGGCCGACGGCTTTTCCATCCGCTTTGCCTGCAACGACGTGCGCCCCATGGGCCGCGTGGCTACGGGCGTCAAGGGCATTGCCCTGCGCAGGCAGGACTTTGTGGTGGCCGCCGTCATCACAAAGGACATTGACCTGACCACAGAGATAATGTCCATCTCGGCCAACGGTTACGGCAAGCGCACCAGCGTCGACCTGTACCGTCTGCAGTCGCGCGGCGGCAAGGGCATCATCAACTTCAAGGTGACGGGCAAGACCGGCCCCGTTATCGGTGCCATGCCCGTGCGCGACAACGACGGCCTCATTCTGTTGACCTCGTCCAACAAGATCGTGCGCATTGGCGTTGACGATGTGCGCAGCAAGGGTAGGGCAACCATGGGCGTTATGCTTGTGCGCCTTGACGAAGGCGCGCATGTGGTGGGCTTTGACCGTGTTGACGAGGGCGGGCAGACCGGCAGGGACGCCAATGCTGAATTGGACGGCGACGACTTCGCCGGGGTTTCTTCCACGCCCGCCGTTGTTGAGCCCGAAGTGCCCGGCAGTGATGCCGCAGACGACGACGGCGAGGAATAAAAACGACTGATGAAAATACTGCGGCGGGTTTGCGGCAAGGCTCTGCCCCTGTGTCTGTGTCTGTTTTTTGCGGGCTTTCTGTGTGCTTGCAAAGACCAGAACATCGTGGGCGACGATCTTTCCGCTGCCCGTACCGCGGTATCTTTACGCGACTGGTCACTTGCCGAAAGGCTTTTGGAGCGTTATCTGCGTGAGGCGCGGGACGCTGACCTGCGCTGGGAGGCGTGGCAGCAGCTCCTGGTGGTGCTCAACGCCGCCGGGCAGGAGCCGCGCACAACGCTTGAGTATCTGGAAACCATGCTGGCGGAATTTGCGGACAACGACGCCAGAAGCGCCGTTATCCTGCGCCGTATGGGCGAGGTTAACGAGGGCATGCGCCGTTATGGTCGTGCGGCCGACGCCTGGAACGCCTACATAGGCCTTGGCGGTCTGTCCGCCGAGCAGACGGTGGACGGCTACCGCAGGCTTGCGGCCATGCAGTTTAATCTGCGCCGTTTTGACGCGGGGGAGGATACCCTCCAGCAGTGTCTGGCCCTGCCCCTTGCCGACCATGATAAAATAATGTGCATGTACGACCTTGCCGACCAGAACATGGCGAGGGAGCGCTGGCAGGAGGTTTCCGACCTTTGCCAGCAGATACTGGACAGCGACCCTGACAAGACCCTGCGCGGTCTGGCGGGGTATTTGCTGGCTGATGCCCTTGAGCAGCTCGGCAAAGGCAAGGAAGCCCTTAAAAACTTTGAACTGGCCCGCGACGATTATCCCAATCCGTCGGTCATTGATAATCGCATTGCGCATCTGCGCAAAAAACTGAAGAAGTAAGGCCTATGATCAAGCACGAATGCGGCGTATTCGGCATTTACGACCATGAAGAAGCGGCTCGTCTGGCTTATTTCGGTTTGTACGCACAGCAGCACCGCGGGCAGGAAAGCGCCGGCATTGTCACCTTTGACAAGGACGGCGTGCACGAACACAAGGGTATGGGTCTTGTGCCGGATGTTTTTTCCGAGGCGGATCTCAAGGCGCTTACCGGCAGAACAGCCATCGGTCATGTGCGCTATTCCACCACCGGGCGCTCCTCGAGCAGCAACGCCCAGCCTTTCCTTGCCCATTTCAAGGGGCGGGACGTGGTGCTTGCCCACAACGGCAACCTGGTCAACGCGGCCCAGCTGCGCGAAGATCTGGAGAACGAAGGGGCCATTTTTTCCACCAGCAACGATACAGAGGTGTTCATGCACCTGCTGGTGCGCGCCCTCAGGCACAACGACCTGCCCGGCGCGGTCAAGGAGACCTGTGCGCGCGTGCGTGGGGCTTACTGCCTGCTGGTGATGGTCGATGGCGTCATGGTTGCTGTGCGCGACCCGCACGGTTTTCATCCGCTGGCCTTCGGGCGCATAGACGGCAGCCCCGTGTTTGCCTCCGAAACCTGCGCCTTTGACCTGCTTGAGGCCCAGTTTGAACGCTCGGTGGAGCCGGGCGAGATGCTTATTGTCAACGGCAACAGCGTGCGCAGCGACTATCTTTTGGGTCCGCTGCCCGAAAAACCGCGCCAGTGCATCTTTGAACTGGTCTATTTTGCCCGGCCCGACTCGTACATTTTTGACGAGCAGGTGTACCTGTGCCGCAAAAAAATGGGCTGGAACCTGGCTGACGAATCGGCCCCTGACGTGGACTCCGTCATGCCTTTTCCCGATTCGGGCATATACCCCGCGCTTGGCTTTGCGCAACGCTCCGGGCTGCCCTACGAGCACGCCATGATACGCAACCACTATGTGGGGCGCACGTTTATTCAGCCTTCGCAGAGCATGCGCAGCTTTGGCGTGCGGGTTAAGATCAACCCTGTGCGCGAGATGATCGAGGGCAAACGCATCTGTATTATCGACGACAGCATTGTACGCGGCACCACCATGATGACCCGCGTCAAAAAGCTGCGCGAGCTTGGCGCCAAAGAGGTGCACATCCGTATTTCCAGCCCGCCGGTCAGGTTTCCCTGCTTCTACGGCATAGACTTTTCTTCACGCGGCGAGCTTATTGCGGCCCAGCACAACCTGCAGGAAATAACCCGCAAGCTTGACGTGGATTCGCTGCATTACCTCAGCATCGGCGGGCTGCTCGGCTCGGTGAGCAAGCCGCAGAATTATTGCATGGCCTGCTTTACAGGCGACTACCCCGTGCCCTGCGACGAATGCACCGGCAAATTCAGCCTTGAATCTGCCTGCGCCAAAAGGTAGACCATTTTCTTGCGCTGCCTTTCCTGAAGGCGGACAGTCTTATATGAGGAAGCCATGAGTATCGCACGTATCAAGGGTTTTGCGGACATGTTTCCGCCTGACAGCGACCAGTTTACGCGCATCGAAAACACCGCGCGCGGCGTTTTTGGGCGCTACGGTTTTGTTGAGCTGCGCACGCCCCTGCTGGAGTTTACCGAGCTTTTTTGCCGCTCCATTGGCGAAGAAACCGATGTCGTGCAAAAGGAAATGTACACGTTTCCTGACCGCAAGGGGCGCTCGCTCACCCTGCGCCCCGAAGCCACCGCTGGCGTCATGCGGGCCTATATCGAGAGTGGGCTGAACAACCGCGAGGCTGTAAGCCGCCTGTTTACCACTGGCCCCATGTTTCGCTACGAGCGCCCGCAGAAGGGCCGCATGCGTCAGTTCCACCAGATTAACTGCGAGTGCCTTGGCAGTCACAGCCCCATGGCCGACGCTGAGCTTGTCAGCATGCTGCTGCGCTTTTTGTCTGATCTGGGTCTGACCGACCTCACGCTCAAGATCAACTCGCTCGGCTGCTCAGAGTGCCGACCCAAATACAAGGCGGCCCTGCTCGAATATCTTGCCGGTGTGGATAAAAGTCTTCTTTGCCCCGACTGCGCCCGCAGGGTTGAGACCAACCCGCTGCGCGTGCTCGACTGCAAGCAGCCTGGTTGCCGCGCCATTACAGACAACGCTCCCAAGCTGCTCGACTACAATTGCCCTGACTGCCGTGCTCACTTTGATACCGTGCTGCAGCTGCTTGACGGGCAGGGTCTGCCCTATGAGCTCGACCACAGGCTTGTACGCGGCCTTGATTATTACTGCCGCACCACGTTCGAGGTGGTGAGCGGCAGCATTGGCGCGCAGGCGGCGGTGGCTGGCGGTGGCAGGTATGACGGGCTTGTGAAGAGCCTTGGCGGCCCCGACGTGCCCGGTGTTGGCTTTGCCTGCGGTATGGAGCGCCTTGCGCTCATGATGGGCGATGGCGGCGCGGCCGCAGCCGATTTTTATCTTGTCGCCATGGACCAGCAGAGCAGAACCCAGGGTTGGCAGCTTGCCCAGAAGCTGCGCAACGCCGGGCTGAGCGGTGAAATGAATTTCAGTGAAGGCGGTTTTAAAAGCCTTATGCGTCAGGCGGGCAAGTCGGGCGCGAGGTATTGTCTGATCATCGGCCCCGATGAAGCCGCCCAGGGCGCAGTGGTCGTTAAAAACCTTGAAAGCGGCGAGCAAAGCTCCATGCCGCAGTCAGGTGTACTCCAATTCTTGCAAACGGGAACCAACAATGACTGAACAGATGCAGACGCAGGACGCGCAGCAGGACGTGCAGCGCGAACACCAGAAATTCGTCACTGAGCTTGGAGACTGGCGGCGCAGCCATTCCTGCGGCCAGCTGACCATCAAAAATGATGGTGAAGATGTTTGCCTGATGGGTTGGGTGCAGTATCGCCGCGACCACGGCGGTCTTATCTTTGTGGACCTGCGCGACCGCGATGGTCTTACCCAGGTTGTTTTCAGCCCCGACATCGCCCCGGCTGCCCACGAAAATGCCCATATTCTCCGCTCCGAGTATGTCCTCGCGGTCAAGGGCAAGGTGCGCCCGCGTCCTGACGGCATGGTCAACGCCACTATGGTTACCGGCCAGATTGAGATTGTGGCTTACGAATGGAAGCTGCTCAATACTTCCAAAACACCGCCTTTTCCCATTGAAGACCGTACCGACGCCGGTGAAAACCTGCGTCTTACGTGGCGTTATCTTGACCTGCGTCGTCCGCGCATGCAGGCCAACCTGCGCCTGCGCCACAAGGTTTCGCAGGCAGCCCGTCGTTTTCTCGACGACAACGGCTTTACGGAAGTGGAAACTCCGGTGCTCACCAAGTCCACGCCTGAAGGCGCGCGCGACTTTCTGGTGCCCAGCCGCCTGAACAATGGCGAATTTTACGCCCTGCCGCAGTCCCCTCAGCTGTTCAAGCAGCTGCTCATGGTGGCGGGCATGGACCGCTACTTCCAGATCGTGCGCTGCTTCCGCGACGAAGACCTGCGCGCCGACCGTCAGCCCGAGTTTACGCAGGTCGACCTTGAGATGAGCTTTGCTGATGAAGAGCAGGTCATGACCATTGCCGAAGGCCTCATGGCCCGCGTGTTCAAGGACGTCATGGGCAAGGATCTTTGCCTGCCGTTCCCGCGCATGCCCTGGGACGAAGCCATGGCACGCTACGGCGTGGACAAGCCCGACACCCGTTTTGGTCTTGAGCTTGTTGACCTTACCGACATTGTACGCGGTTCGGGTTTCAAGCTTTTTGCTACGGCGCAGCTGGTCAAGGGTATGAAGGTTCCCGGCGGCGAATCCATGACTCGCAAGGAAATTGACGCCTTTACCGAGTTTGTGAAGATTTACGGCGCGCAGGGTCTGGCCTGGATCAAGATCAAGGCCGATGAATGGCAGTCGCCCATAGCCAAGTTTCTCTCTGACGCGGAGCGCAAGGGCATTGCCGATGCGCTGGATCTCAAGGTCGGCGATATCGTCTTTTTCCAGGCTGGCGAGCCAGCCATGGTCAACGCCGCTCTGGGCAACCTGCGCGTGCACCTGGCCAACCACCTCAAGCTGATACCCGAAAACAGCTTCAACTTCTTGTGGGTTACGGACTTTCCGCTTTACGAATACGACGAGGAAGACAAGCGCTACGTGGCCTGCCACCATCCCTTTACCTCGCCCGCGCCCGGCCATATGGATCTGATGATATCTGACCCGGCCAAGGCCCGCGCCCGTGCCTACGACATGGTGCTCAACGGCTGCGAAGTGGGCGGCGGTTCCATCCGCATCCATTCGGGCGAAGTGCAGCGGCGCATGTTTAAGGCCCTTGGCTTTACGCCCGAGCAGGCCGACGAACAGTTTGGCTTTCTTATTCAGGCGCTTGACCTTGGCGCACCGCCGCATGGCGGTTTGGCCTTTGGTCTTGACCGTCTGGTCATGCTGCTTTCGGCTTCGCCCAGCATCCGTGACGTTATTGCCTTCCCCAAGACGCAAAAGGCTACCTGCCTCATGACCGACGCGCCCGCTGGCGTTTCGTCGCGTCAGTTGAGGGAGCTGGGTTTGCGCTTGCGCGAAGTTCCTGCAGCGGAGCAAAAAAAGGACGGCGCAGCAGCCGATAAACCATAGGGGGCGAACCCTGCATGATTCTTGATATTGTCGTCTACCCTGATCCGCGGCTCAAAGAGGTTTGCAAACCAGTTGGCGAGATAACGGACGAAATTCGCCAGCTGGCCGCAGACATGCTTGAGACCATGTATGCAGCGCCTGGCGTTGGGCTTGCCGCCCCTCAGGTGGGCCGCAACATCCGCATGCTTGTTATGGATCCTGCCATGCAGGATGAGGAAAAAAATCCACGGGTGCTTATCAATCCTGTGCTGACCCTCTCTGGCGAGAAGGTTGTCAGCGAGCAGGAGGGCTGCCTCTCGGTGCCCATGAACTACCGCGCGGATGTACCCCGTATGAGCAATGTGCACCTGCACGCCTTGGATCTGGACGGCAATGTTATCGAAGAGGATCTTGAAGAGTTCCCTGCCATTATTCTGCAGCATGAATTCGACCATCTGGACGGCATACTGTTTATCGACAAGATAAGCCGCCTGCGCCGCACCCTGTACGACAGCAAGGTGAAAAAATGGCTCAAACGCAAAAATGCCGCATAGTATTTATGGGTACGCCCGAGTTTGCCGCCGCCAGCCTGCAAAGGCTGGCGGCCTGGCCTCGTGGCGAAATTGTGGCTGTGTACACACAGCCCGACAGGCCTGCGGGGCGCGGGCACAAACTTGCGGAATCACCCGTTAAAAAGCTTGCGTTGCAGCTGGGCCTGCCAGTTATGCAGCCCGCCAGCCTCAAGAACGCAGAGGCGCAGGCCGAGCTTGCCGCCTTTAAGCCTGATCTGCTCGCTGTTGCAGCGTACGGGCTTATCTTGCCTGACGCGGTGCTTGCCATGCCGGCTCTGGACGCCGTCAATGTGCACGCTTCGCTGTTGCCGGGCCTGCGCGGCGCAGCGCCCATACAACGTGCTGTGATCGACGGCTGGCAGCCCGGCGCGCGCGCAGGTATTTCCATCATGCGCATAGCGAGCAAGCTTGATGCTGGCCCTGTGTTTGCCACTGACGGTACTGTCATAGGCGAGCATACCGCTGGTTCGCTGCACGACGCCCTTGCGGGCATCGGTGCGGAGCTGCTGGTGAAAGTTGTTGACGATATCCTTGATGGCAAGGCCTGGGCGGTAGAGCAGGACGACGCGTTGGCCACCTATGCGCCCAAAATTTCCAAGGAAGATGGTTTTATCGACTGGACGCTGCCAGCTGCCGAGGTTCATGCCCGGGTGCGCGGCGTCACCCCCTGGCCGGGGGCGCGCACGGTTTTGGAAACCGCCTGTGATGGCAAGCAGCGCCCGCCGCTTTTGCTCATTCTGGCTCCAGGGCGTATTGGCGAACCAACGGGCAGCGCCGTGCCCGGTTCGCTGCGTGTGGATGCCGACGGTTTAAGCGTCGCCTGCGCGGACAAGTGGTATGAGTTTACCGCCGTACGACCTCAAGGTAAAAAGGACATGTCGGCCCGCGACCTGCTCAACGGAATTTTGCGGGGTCTGCCCAGGGGCATCGCCGGTTTGGCCAGAGCGCCAGTACCGGGCGAGTAACCCTTGCTGACACTTTTTATGTTTTTACTGAGGCTCTTTTGAGCCTCGTTTTTTCTTGTTTTGGCTCATAGTTCATGCCTGCCTGTTGCGCTTCACTGGGGGGCGTTTAAGGGCTTTTTTGACTATGCTCGCAGTTTTTCCCTGGCTGATGCAGCCGAGGCATCATGTTTAGCAAATCGCCCTTTTCATTACCCCCCGATCAGTACGGCGGCGCGCGCAAACGCGTTTTTATCGGGCTTATGCTTGCATCTTGTCTCTTGTCGTGCGCTGTTATTGCTTTTTTTCTTATTTTGCCGTGGGTGGGGTTTTTTTCAACGCAACACTGGCTGCCATTAATTAGTATTTCTGTTGGTTTTATTGTAATTTTTGCCATTTTGTGGCTGTGTATCATTCTTGTTTTTCATATTTATACTGGCAAAACCATGCCGGGTGTGGACAGCGTTCGTCATGTTACTGTGCGCCTTTTTTTTCCACTTATGGAATTACTTGCAAAACTTGTCTGTATTGATAGAGGCAAGGTTCGTCGGAGTTTCATCAAGGTTAACAATGAACTTGTGCTGGCCAGCGCGGTCACGGTACAGCCGCATGAGCTGCTTTTGCTGTTGCCGCACTGCGTGCAACAGGCCCTTTGCCCGCAGCGTCTTGTTCACAACCCTGACAACTGCAGGCGTTGCGGTAAATGCCCCGTGGGCGGTCTGCTTGACCTGCGCGACAGGTACGGCGTACGGCTCGCCATTGCCACAGGGGGCACCATTGCCCGGCGAATAGTGGTTCAGACGCGGCCCCGTTGCATTATTGCCGTCGCCTGCGAACGCGACCTTACCTCCGGCATACAGGACAGTTACCCCGTGCCTGTCTTTGGTGTGCTCAATCAGCGTCCGCACGGCCCTTGCGTTGATACGCTTGTGCCCATGCCCGCGCTTGAAGATGCGGTTAAAATTTTTCTTGGTCTGACGCAACGCTTGCAGCAAGGCAGGGTATGTAATGGGTAAGGCGTCGACAGCAGATAGCAGATTGTTTGCCTTGCAACGCAAGGTGCGCGCCCTCCCGTTTACAGCCCGCAACGTCGCTTTGAGCGCCTTGCTTTCAGTGGATGCTGGGCAAAGCGCCCAGCAAGCGTTGTCGCTTGCTTTCGGGCAGTCTTTTGCCGAGCACGCGGAAAAGTCCGCTGCTAGTTTGCCCCCAGTGGAACGCAATTTGTGCTCGGAGCTTGTGTACGGTTATCTCCGCTCCGAAATCCGTATCGCGTTTGTGCTCGCGCATGTTTTGCCTCGCCCGCAATCGCTGCCGCGTCCGTTGCTGCACGTGCTTGGTCTTGCCGTTTACTCATTGATATTTCAGAACAGAATACCTGATCATGCGGCAGTTTTCAGCGCGGTGGAAACTGCCCGCGCTCTCTACGGCTCTGCGCTTGCCAAGGTTGCCAATGGTGCTTTGCGTTCGGTGCAGCGGCTTGCCGATGCGCCTTTGCAGCCCGATTTTTATCTGCCTGGGGGGGTAGCGGTTCAGAGCGTCGAGCACCTTGCCTTGTTTTATTCCCTGCCGCCATGGATTGTGGGGCACTGGTGCAAGCGTTACGGGCAGCAAGCGGCGGAGCAGCTGGCCCAGCGTTCTTTTGCCCGTCCCTGGAGTGCTCTTAGGGTTAATGCCTGCCATGTGCTTGGCCATGATTTGCTGTCAGACCTGCTTGCGCAGGGCGGCACGCCGGTGGGGCAGTGGGGGGCCGCTTTTGCGCCGGGCAACCTGCCAGCACAGGCCTGCGGCAAGGCTTTGAATGATCTGCTGGCATGCGGGGCGGTGTCGTTTCAGTCCGCCGGGTCGCAGCTCGTGCTTGAAAAGCTTGGTCTTTATGATTGGAAGCGCCCGGTCTGGGATGTTTGCGCCGGGTTTGGCGGCAAGACTGTTGCGCTGCTTGAGCGGGGTGTTGCGGTTGCTTTTTCTACCGACCGCAGCCTGCAACGCCTCACAGGCCTGCCAGGGCAGTGCGCACGTTTATTGTTGTCTTGCCCTGCCACGGCCCTGATAGACGCGGTTGCGCCGCCCTGTTCCGCCTGGGCCGGTCATATGCTGATTGACGCGCCCTGTTCCGGCCTGGGCGTGCTTGCTCGCAGGCCAGACATACGCCGCCGACCGCAACAGCAGGCCCTGGAGCATGAGCAGCTGCAAGGCCGCATGTTGGAGCGTCTGGTTGCCATGCTGCAACCCGGCTGTGAGCTTGCCTATATTACCTGCACGTTGCGCACGCAGGAAAATGAAAAACAGATACAGAAAGTTATGTGTGATGCGCCTGGTTTGCAGCTGGTGCGGCAATGGCAGACACCGCACGAACATCCATGGCTTGAAGGAATGTTTGGCGCGGTGCTGCGCAAACAGACATAAATAAAAAAGCGCAATGCGGTTGCTGCCGCCTGCGCTTTTTTGTGGTTTTGCATTGCCTGCACGTGCCGTTTTTTTACGGCCAGCCAGTATTGTTCCGCTGGCTATTTTGCAGGGGTTTCCGTTGTATCCTGCACAGCTGGCAGCGAAACGCCCAGCTTGCCAAGCAGCATTTCAAGGTCTTCACGGCTCGCGTAGGCAAGCGCAATGCGCCCGTTGTTTTCGTCCCCGCTGACCTGCGTTTTGCAGCCCAGGCTTTCGCACAGGTTTTGCTGCAGGGTTTTGAACTGGGGGCTTTTTTTGCGAGGTGCTTTGGTCCGGGGCTGCGTGTTTGCGTCCTGGTCTTCCCATGGCAGGGTATTGTGACCGCGCCAGAAGGCGGCGGCGTCTTCCGCTTCGCGTACGGTCAGCTTGTGGCTGATTATACGCTGCCGCAGTGCATCTGAGGCCATGGCATTGTCGATGCCCAGCAGACAGCGGGCGTGTCCGGCGCTGAGCAGGCCTGCCTGAATATCCGCCCGCGCGCTTGCGCTCAGCTGCAGCAATCGCAATGCGTTGGCAATGGCCGGGCGGCTTTTGCCAAGTCGCGTAGCCAGCTCTTCCTGCGTGAGCTCCAGAGCTTCTCGCAGACCCTGCAGGGCTTCCGCTTCTTCAATGGGGTTGAGGTCTTCGCGCTGCAGGTTTTCAATAAGAGCGGCGGCCATAACCTCTTTGTCGCTCAGCTCGCGCACAAAAACGGGAACTTCCGTCAGTCCCGCCATTTGCGCGGCGCGCCAGCGACGTTCGCCCGCAACTATCTGATAGGCATCGGTCCCGTGGGGGCGTACCAGCAACGGCTGAATGATGCCTTGCGATTTGATTGAATCTGCCAGTTCGCGCAATGCGGTATCATCAAAATGTCTGCGGGGCTGGTTGGGGTTGGGCCGTAAGGATGTGACCGGCACAAGGTTAACTGCGCTTTCTCTCTCTTGCGGTTCCTGCCTTGGTGCCGAGCCGCCAAACAGAGCGTCAAGCCCTCTGCCCAATCCCTTGCTGCTGCTCATGTTTTCTCCTTCCGCATTTGGTCGTATGTTTGATATGCTTTTGCTGCCGCGCTGTGGTTTTGCGTTGTGTGCGGCCTGGCCTTCAAGCCGGCGCACTGGCGTGTTGCAGCGTTGTTTGTCTAGTGCGCCAATATGTGTATCTGCGGCATGTCATGCCGTCACCGGGCTGTATGCGCGGTTTAACCCCATGGCTTGTTATGGCTTCTTGACATTTTCCCTTGGGGCGCGGCACGCTATGCGCTAGTATGGGCAGGGCAGGGCCGCTGTTGCGGTTTATGCGTCTTGCTGCCTTGCAACGCTCACGTTCTGCCTGGCATCGGTCTTTTGGCGCTTTTGCCGCAGGCGCATTGCTTTTTTGCAATTTTCAACGTGTTTGTTTTGGCTCCCAGCAAATACATTAAGGAACAAATATGCTCAACAATCCGCTACTTCAGTACGTTACCGACGCCAAGGGCAATGTTGCTTCTGTTATTATTCCCTGGCCCTTGTGGGAAAAAATGGAACCAAAGGTCCGCAAGCTGCTAGAGGCCCAAACAACACCGCAAGAACTCACGCAGGCACCCGGGCCTCTGGCCAACTTTGATGAACTCATGCAGCACTGGGATTTTAAATATCCCTATAGCCCTTCGGTTACGTGTCCGCACTGTGCGGCAAGTGCCCTTGACTGGCGCAACGATCCCAACCAGTCGTTTATTTTGACTAACGCAAATATCGGCGGCCTGCTCGTTTTTCACTGCCGCAAGTGCGGCACCACTATCAGGCAAAAGCATTTTCACAATCACGTGGCTGTGGAGCATACCACGCCCAAGGATTAGCCGAGGGCGTTTGCTGCCGTAGCCGTTAGCGGCTATTGCAGTACTGTGTTTTTTTTGCTGGGTCTGCGCAAAACAATTTCTTTTGCCAGGCCCAGATACGCTTCTGCGCCTTTGGACTTTATATCATAATGGATGATTGACTTGCCGTGGCTCGGCGCTTCTGAGAGGCGCACATTGCGGGGAATGACCGTTTCGAACAGGTGCTCGGGAAAGCAGCGGCGCACTTCGTTTTTTACTTCGCGGGTCAGGCGGTTGCGCGTGTCGTACATGGTCAGTACAACGCCAAGTAGCGAGAGATCGGGGTTGAGGCGTTTTTTGACCTGCTCGTAGGTTTGCAGCAGTTTTACGATGCCCTCGAGCGCAAAAAATTCGCACTGCAGGGGGATGAGTAGCTCGCGCGACGCGCACAACGCGTTGAGGGTCAGCAAACCCAGTGAAGGCGGGCAGTCAAGGATGATGTATTCGTAGTCGTTGCGCACGCTTTTAAGGCACTCGTCCAAAAAAAACTCGCGAGCCATTTTGTCGACCAGCTCCAGCTCAACGGCCACAAGATTTGTGCTGGCGGGCAGAATATCCAAAAACGGCGACCGGGTTTTTGCAATATTTTCTTTGAGTTTTTCGGGCTCATAAAAGGTGTTGTACAAATCGCCGTGCAGGTCTTCCTGGTGCAGGCCAATGCCGCTGGTGCTGTTGGCCTGAGGGTCGCAGTCCACAAGCAGAACTTTTTTTTCCATCACTGCCAGAGCGGCGGAAAGGTTGATGGCAGTGGTCGTTTTGCCGACCCCGCCTTTTTGATTGGCAATGGAAATAATACGCGCCATTGAGGCCTCCCAGTCATATTGACTGATTTTAGAGGAAGTTCTGCTTCAACCATGCCTTGCAAGTCAGGGAGCAGGTTCGTCAACGAGCATGAAATTTTTGGAGCAACAGTTTAACGGCGCACTTGAACTTTAAAACTTCGTGTTTCACATGAAACATGCCCTGCGCGTGTTGCTGTACTGGGTTGGTTGTAAAAGAGCAGGCAGGGTGCGTCAAGATTAAAAGCATAAAAGTGCGAAGCTAACTTGCCCCGCATAGCTAAACAGCGTAGTAAAAAAGCACAATTTCCAGGCTGGAGCGAATATGGAAACGACAAAAGTGCTGCTGGTTGATGACGAAACTGACGTGACGCGTATCCTTTCCAAGCGTCTGGGACGAAGAGGGTACGAATGTCAGGCCGCCGCTAACGGACAGGAAGCTGTAAACGCCATGGAACAGTTTCCTTTTGGTGTGGTGATAATGGATGTAAAGATGCCTGTCATGGACGGCATGTCCGCACTGCAGGTTATCCATTCGCGCTGGCCAAAAACGCAGGTTATCCTGCTTTCAGGACATGCAGACATGCAGCTGGCAGTGCAGGCCATGAGCGAGGGTGCCTTTGG
Organism: Desulfovibrio desulfuricans; assembly: GCF_004801255.1. Lineage (NCBI taxonomy): Bacteria > Pseudomonadati > Thermodesulfobacteriota > Desulfovibrionia > Desulfovibrionales > Desulfovibrionaceae > Desulfovibrio > Desulfovibrio desulfuricans. The sequence continues at coordinate 20,532 of NZ_CP036295.1, forward strand.
GTACCTTATGAAGCCGGTTGACATTGACGAGCTGCTTTTTAAAATTGAAGACGCCACTACCCAGATTCGCCTTGAGGCGGAGCAGGGCTAGTAAACGTTACGTTAACAAGGACACCATATGTACAAAGGTAAAAAAATTGCCGCGGCTGTTGTTTTGGCATCTAGCATGGTTGTTGGTGCCGTGCCCGGTATAAACAACTCTGTGGCAAGCGCAGTAGAAATTACGGAAGAAAATCTGCCCCAGTTTCTCGAAAAACTGTTTCGTGAACGCCCTGAGCTTATAATGGACGTTTTGCGCAAGCAGAGCGAGTCGGTGCTTGATATTGCCCAGCAGGGCTCAAACCTGCGTCGCCTGCACAGCCTTGAAGCCCAGTGGGCTGTAGACATGAAGGTTAACAAGTCTGTCAAAACCGAGGGTCGCCCTGTAATGGGGTCGCCCAAGGCAAAGGTGCGCATTGTGGCGTTCTCCGACTTTACCTGCCATTTTTGCCAGCAGGCCTCCAAGACCGTGGATGCCATTTTGAAAGAATACGGCAATGACGTGAGCCTTGTGTTCAAAAATATGCCGCTGGACGAAAAAGGGCCTGCCACCATTGCATCGGCGTATTTTGTGGCCGTGTCGCAGCAGAGTGAAGAAAAGGCCTGGCAGTTTTATAAAGCCCTGTTTGCCGACAGGGACAGGCTTATTGCTGAGGGCGAGGCCTTTTTGAAAAAAACGGCTGAAGACCTGCACGTGGACATGAAAAAGCTGGCCAAGGATGTGCACAGCAAAAAGGTCACGGACATTATTGCCGAAGACCAGCAGGACGCCCAAAAATTGGGCATAGAAGGCACGCCGTATTTTCTCGTAAACAATCTTGTGGTGCGCGGTGCGCTGCCGCTTGACCTGTTTAAAAGCGCTGTGGACATGGCGCTGAAAAACAGCAAATAGCCATGCGCGTACTGCCGGTCTGCGAAGCAGATCTGCCAGCAATTCTGGCCCTGCAAAAAACAGCGTTTGCAGATGAAGCCCGGCTGGTCGGCGATTGGAGCATTCCGCCGCTGACGCAAACGCTGAGCGAACTTGCCGAGGACTTACGCAAGGGCGTTATGCTCAAAGCGCTGAACGAGCGCAATGAGCTTGTGGGGACAGTGCGGGCGCTAACCGCAGGCCTCGGTATGCATATCGGCAGGCTCGCGGTTTTGCCCCAATGGCGGGGCAGGGGCTATGGTTCAGCCTTGTTGCAGGCAATTATGGCCGCAACTACAGCCAGCAGATACGAGCTGTTTACAAGCTCGCAAAGCGAGCGCAATTTGCGGTTGTACCAGCGCTTAGGATTTCGACCTTTTAAAAGGACTCTGACCGCATCCGGCGTTGAGCTGATCTGGCTGGAAAAAACCGCAACCAGCAATGCCGGCGAGGACAGCAACTTCAAGACGGTGTAGAGCTCTGCCGCATGACCTGGTCAGTTGAAGCGGGTACTTTTTGCATGCCCCAACGGTGCGCAGGCCAGCCCAGGCAGAATTGTTTTTTATCAGGTTGCGGAATCAGGCATGGTTGCGCTGTCAAAACGCAAGAGTAAAAACGCAAAAAGCAGGTCGAGAGCGACCTGCTTTTTGCGTTGATGGCCGGGCACAAAAAACATGCAGTACGGTATTGCCGAGTTGTTACGGAAAGCCAACACCCCGAAAAGCATCCAGATAGGCCAATGCAAAGAACCCTTGCGCAACCCCGCAGATTGATGGCGTGCGGAGCGGTGCACAAAGAGCAATAACGCACAAAAGAAATACGCTGTAAAAAGGAAGAATGGGAGCAAAAGCGCCATGCGCCAGTCGCAAAACAGGCCCAGGCGGGCAGGCAGGGCTAATCTGCGTTGCCGCGATTGCGGATAACCTTGGTCATCCATGAGCGCAACTGGTCAAGATCAGCCTGTTGCGTTTTTTCGGAGGCATCAAGCAGCGTGCGCAGGGTGGCAACCTCCTGACGCAACTGACCCACCTCTGGCGCAGGCGAGCCGACGGGGGCTGGCAAGCGCTGCACCACAAGCTGCAGCAGGTGCGCGATGCCCTCAATGGCGCTGGTTTGCCGCTCAAGAATCTGCAGGGCGGCAGAAGGAAAATACTCATTACTTACTGCAAGATCGGCAACTTCGCCAGCAGCGGCAGTGTCCGCAACCGCCACCGCGTTGCGGGGAAAACGTGCCGTCAGGGCGTCCTCGACCGCAGCCGCCGTACGTGATTTTTGCATTTGCTCAAGTATTGCGGATATGACCTCTAGAGTTTCGCGACGGTAACGGCGTCTGCGTCCATCGCCAACGCTGGGTATAAACTGCGCAAAACGTTTGCAATAATAGCGTGTTGTAGATTCCGGCAAAGAAAAATGGCGCGAAATATCCGCAATACTTAACAGGCTTTCAGCTACAGCTGCCTTGCGTGCCATGTTTCCTCCCGTGCCGGAAAAAAAGCTTTGTTATGCAATCTGAGCAACGTACAGCCCGGCAAATTGAATAAAATGAGGGGAGTGGGCAGAATCGGAACTCAGCAACAAGGTGATTCCGATATAATTCTTGTTTGAAATACTCCAAACAAAATTTAATAGCAAGTCAGCAAACAGAAAAGACGGTACAGACAAAGCCGATACCGCCGCATTGAGACAATTACGCTGTTGCGCTTTGGCGCTTATGCGAATCAGTAAACCACCCTGCGTACCGCCACAAGGCTGTTGCGCCAATAGGGAACGTCCAAGCTTTCCACGCGCACGTTTTCGCCCCGTCGCGGGCTGTGGATAAATGAATTGCCCCCGGCGTATATGCCGGTGTGCAGGCCGCGCGGGCCGGAACCCGTGCGGAAAACGAGAATGTCGCCCTGCCGCGCCGAGGAAAGGGACACCTTTTGCCCCGCGCTGGCCTGATCAGACGTGATACGTGGAACCTTCAGGCCGTTTTGCCGGTACGCCCACCAGATAAGGCCGGAGCAGTCAAAGCCTTTTTGGGGGGATGCTCCGCCAGCGCGGTACTTATTGCCCATCTGCGTGTACGCCGTCTTAACGACCTTCTGGGCCGATTCGGGCGCAGGGCCACCGTCGGGAGCAGACCGAAAAGCGCCGCAGGCCGTCAGAAGTACGGCGCAGACAAGCAGTAAGGCCATATTGCGCCAGAGGCGCCAATTGAGTGTGCGCATTGCTGCTTCCATGCTGCAACCTGCTGTGTTTGCAAATAAATTTGCAAAAGTCAAAAATATAACACCATGCTCGCTGCATCAAGAGTAGCAAATAGCGTGCCTTGTGTGTGTGCAGGGGAGCGGGAGCTGTAATTATTTTGCTGATTGGCGCAATAAAACGCGCACAGGCAATCAGGAACAAACGGTGCATGTTGCTCGACAGCAAAAAAAAGCCCCGCATAAACGGGGCTGTGGTATTGGCTGTGCAAGGGGAGCGGCCGGAGCCGCTCCCACCAGGCATGTGCTGTTTTATTGGGCGGGCTTTGCCTCGGGCGTGACGCGGGTCTGGCCGTTCCAGACCTGGTCAGCCTTGGGCAGAGCGGGCAGCAGCTTGGTCCAGGGGTTCTTTTTGAGGAATTCCGGATCCTGCTGCAGCTTGCGGCTCATCTCGAGGATCGGCGGCACGGTTTCCTTGATGTCCCTGGAAAGCGGTTCGGCAATGCCGAATTCCGTGGCCTTGTTGGCCAGATCCACGGCCTTCTGGCTGCATTCCATGGAGGTCATGAGGGTATCGAGGGTTTTTGCAGGGTTATGGAAGCCAACGCTGTTTTCAGCCGAGACGTAGTCCCAGAACAGCTGACCCTTGCGAACCATTTCACGGGCTTCGGTCATCAGGGCATCGTAATCGGGCGAGCGCTTGCCCTCATAGCCATTGGCGAGCCGTACGGCCTCGTGCGCCTTGACCGAGATTTCCTGAGCTTTGAGCAGCTGCTCGTAGGCCTTTTTCTGCGTGTATTCCACACGGCCGCGCAAGTAGTCGGCCGTCTTGTCCGCATGGCACTGCCTGCAGGCGCGCAGCTCGGGATCCTTGAGGGGCGAGGTCATCCAGTGGCTGGAAACCTTTTTGCCGCCTTCGCGCATGTAGGGCATGTGGCAGTCGGCGCAGGCGACGCCGGCAGCTCCGTGCGGGCCGTCCTGGAACATCTCGTAGTCAGGATGCTGCATCTTGATCATGCCGACCTTGGAGGCCGCGTGCGTCCAGTCGACAAAAGGACCAGGCTTGCCGTCGGGGCCCTTGGCGCCGTGACCCTTGTAGTACTGGTACATATCCTCGGGGTTGAAGCCGTTGTCCCAGGGGAACACGGGTTTGGCGGCGGGGCCGTTGTCCTTGTGGGTAAAGTAGTATTCCACATGACACTGGGCGCACACGAGGCTGCGTTTCTGGTTGCGTGAAAGCTTGGCCCAGTCTTGCCCGCTGCGCTTCAGCCAGTCTTTGAGCGGTTCGGAGTACGGGCGCAGCTCCATGGTTGCCGGGTCGTGGCAGTTGGCGCAACCGATGGTTTCGTCCATGCCGTCGATTTTGTCCTTGCTGCGAAATTCGTTGACGTCTTTGGACCAGAAGCTGTCGCCGTACTGTTTGACCCACTCCATCATCTTGGGGGTTTTGCAGTTCCAGCAGGTGGCGGGCAGGCCGCCCTTGCCGTCTGCGGCAAAGCGGTTGATGCGGTCAATATTGACAAAGTCCTCTATGGCGTAGGTGTGACCTCGGGCTTCATTATACTCGTACATAAAGGGATAGCCCAGCCACAGGTTTTTCAGATAGGGCTGTGCGTGCTTGAAGCCGGTGGGCAGGGGGTTGACGTTGTCGTTCTTGTGGTAGGGTATGGACCCCTTGTACTCGGTCATGACCGAGGTTTCGTTGTTCTTCATGTACGAGGCGTACTGCTGGGGAAATTCCTTTTTGAAAGCAGAAATACGGGTTTCGTTTTCAGGAATACCGGTTTTGTACTTGGGGGCCTTGAGGTCAGTGGAAACATCCTGACAGCCCGTAAGCAAAACCACGCCAAGCAGGGCCACCGCTCCCAGGGCCTTGTGTATATTGCTCTTAGTCATTGGCTACCGTCCTTGTGCTTATAGGCATCATGCGCATATGGGCCATACCCCGGTGGCAATCCACACAGTAGGGTTTGGCGTCCATGCTGGCCACATTGACATTGGTCTGGCTATGGCAGGCCATGCAGTTGGCATTAACCACATCCTTGGTGCGCACGCTCAGAGGGCGCGGAATGTCGTGGCCTGAAACATTGCCGATAAAGTCACGTAAGCCTTCCTGGCCCTTGAACGGCAGCTTGACCAGCAGATTGTGCGGGGCATGGCACTCGTTGCACGAAAGCTTGGCATGCGAACCCATTTTTTGGGTTACGGCCGCTTCCTGCATTATGTGACAACTGGCGCAAAACGGTCTCTGGTCAGTTGTCGTCATGGCGTACGCAAGCACACCCAAAAGCACCATTCCCGCCGCAACGCCGCCCAACAGCACCTTAAGCCATGGTCCATTGCGGGGTGTTCCCATAGAGCCTCCTTAACTCGCTCCTTGCGTGCCGCCCCAATGGCGGCAACACCCTTAAAAGAACAAGAACCGTACCAAAAAGTGTAAATAAATTAAAAAAATAATGAGTATATAAATTGGCATATTAAGTAAAACTAAGGCAAAAACAGTGATTATGGTCACAGAAAAAATCAGATAAATAAGACAAATTCATAAAAATATGACAACTCGCACCAGAAGGTAAGCAATGCTGCGCGAATCATTAAAGAAGTCAAAAAAAATGCCGTGGCTGGCCATTGCGGCCAGTCTTGCCTGGCTTGTGCTGACCGGGGTGCTGTACAGACAGGCCGTGCAGGTCAATGCCGAACACAGTCTTGAACTTGAGCATACACGACTCTCAACGATGGCGCAGCAATTAATGGACGCCAGAAACTGGAATGCCGCACACGGCGGCGTCTATGTGGCGCAAAGCGAGTACGGCCAGCCCAACCCGTGGCTGCCCGAGTCGGAGCGCACGGTCAAAACCCAGGATGGCCGCAGCCTTGTGCTGGTCAACCCCGCCTATATGAGCCGCCAGCTGGCGGAACGCAGCTCGCGCGAAGGCGTGAGCATCAGCATCATCAGCAACGCCCCGCTGCGGCCCGAAAATATGGCCGATGTCTGGGAGCGCTCAGCATTGGCCCGTTGCGCCGACGAAACACCCGAAGTCTTTACGCCGCCCCGGCAGGGCGACGGGCAAAGCCTGCGGCTCTTGAGCGTGCTCATGGCCCAGCAAAGCTGCCTGCGCTGCCATGCTGGCAGAAAGGTGGGGGATGTGCTGGGCGCCATCAGCGTGAGCCAGGACGCGACCCAGTTTCAGAAAAGCCTGGAAAAACAGCGTCACAACATGCGCCTGTTGTACGGGTTGCTTGCCGTTACTGGCGTCCTCGCCATTGGCGGCATCACCCTCAACCTCACGCGCAGGCGCTGGCTGGCCGAAGAAGCCAGCCGCATGAAGAGCGCATTTATGGGGCACCTGAGCCACGACATGCGTACGCCCCTCACGGCCATAGTGGGCATGAGCGAGCTGGCCCAAAAAAAGAATCTGCCCGAGCAGGAGCGCAACCGCGCCCTCAATTATCTGGTACAGGCTGCTGAGGCCCTGCACGAAATGGTAGGCGACATCATGGACCACGCTGCGCTTGAGCAGGGCGCGCCGTCCCTGCAGGCGGCTCCGTTCAACCTGCGTCAGTGCCTGGCCGACTGCGTGGAGCTCTACCGGCCCATCTCGGAAAACAAATCAATAACTCTTACGCTGGGGCTGGACAAAAACCTGCCCACCTGCGCCGTGGGCGACAGTTTTCGCCTGCGACAGGCGCTCGGCAATATCATCAGCAATGCGGTGAAATTTACGCAGACAGGCTCTGTACGGGTGTTTGCGACAGGCATTGAAAATACCCCCGCGCAGCTGCGGCTGGCCATAGCAGTGACGGATACCGGCCCTGGCCTCGCACAGGAGGATCAGGCCCGCGTGTTCGAGAGCTTTCAGCGGGGGCGCGACAGCGCCCACACGCCAGGCACAGGCCTGGGCCTGAACATCGCGCGTACGCTGGCAAGGCTCATGGGCGGGGATGTGCATCTGGTCTCACGCCCCGGGCAGGGAGCCTGTTTTACGCTGGAGGTTCTGCTGCAGCAGTGCACCCAAAGTCAGAACAGCGAGGCGGACAGGCAGGAAGACGCCGCAGGGCAGAATCAACGCGCGCCCCTGCAGGGCAAAAAAGTGCTGGTGGCCGAGGACACCACGTCCATTGCCTACGCCCTCAGGCAGATGCTGCTGGGCATGGGGGCCGAACCGCTGGCCGTCGCAAGCGGTGAAAGCGCGCTGCAAACACTTGCCGATCCAAGGCAGGGGCCGTGGGATATGGTCATCCTCGACAGCCGGTTGCCCGGCTTGAGCGGCCTGGAAGTACTGAGCGCCATTCGCCAGGGCGAAACCCTGGCCCAACGTCAAATGCTTGCCGTCATCTATACTGCTACCAGCAGCAGCGAATTTGTGCAGACCTGCAGAAAGCTGGGGGCGGATGGCGTATTTTTGAAGCCACTGAGTTTTGAGCAATTGCGCAGCCAGCTGGAAAGAATTGTCGCAGAAAGGGATTATGCCCGGCACGGGCCTGCCTCGCAGCCTGCGGACGACAAAAACGCAATAAACAATGGCGCTGTGAATAGTTCTGCATTGCAGCGAGATGAAGCCATTCAAAGTGGTAACGTGGTATGGAACCGCAACGCGGCGCTTGCAGACCTCGACAATGACGAGGCTGTACTGCAAAACCTTGTGGATGTGCTGGCGCACGAGCTGACAGAGCGGCTCGCCGCACTGGACGCGGCCCTTGCCGACGGTAATGCCGAGCAGGTGCGCCGCACGGCGCATGCCTGTAAAAATTCGGCGGGCATCATGCGGCTTGATCAGCTGCGAGCGGCAGCCAGCGCGGCTGAGAGCGCGTCAGGCGACAGCATTGCGCCAGCCGCGCAAACGCTCAGGCAGGCCATACTTGAGGCCAGGCAGGCGCTCGCCGCCGACGCGGCGAAATAACAGGGCCACGCCCTGCGGCCGGTCGCGGTGTGCAAACAGCGCCCCGCGGCGCTGCAGGCGACAACAGAACAACTTGCGGCGGTAAACCCCGCGCAGCGCCTGCGCGGATATGGGGAGGGGAGCAGATGGCCAGAGTCCTCGTGGTGGATGACGAAGGTCTCATGCGCACCATGGTGCAGGTGGTTTGCAACCGTATGGGGCACGAGACGCTGCTGGCAGGCTGCATTCAGGACGCCCTGCGCATGGCGGTGGAGCCAGTGGACGTGGTGCTGCTTGACGTCTGGCTTCCTGACGGCAATGGTCTGGAATATCAGGCAGATTTTGCGCATCTGCCCGGCGGCCCCGATGTGGTGGTCATTACGGGCAACGGCGACGGCGACAATGCCGAGGCCGCGCTGCGCTCTGGCGCGTGGGAGTTTTTGACCAAACCCCTGCAGATGCGCGACATCGAGCAGTGTCTGCGGCAGGTGCTGCAGTTCAGGCAAAACCGCTCTCCAGCGGCGGAATCGCTGGTGGTGGACAGCGGCCATGTTCTGGGGGCCGGGCCTGGCATGAGCCGCGCGCTCAAGTTGCTGGCGCAGGCGGCAAAAAGCGAAGTAAACGTACTTTTGCTGGGTGAAACAGGCGTAGGCAAGGAGTTGTTTGCGCGGGCGCTGTTTCGCAACAGCGGGCGTGCCGCCAAGCCCTTTATAACGGTAGACTGCGCCTCGCTGCCCGAAACCTTGGTGGAGAGCCATTTGTTTGGCCACAGCCGGGGGGCCTTTACTGGCGCCGACAGGGCGCGGGACGGCTTGCTGCTGGCTGCCGACAAGGGCACGCTGTTTCTTGACGAGGTGGGCGACTTGCCGCAGCCCATGCAGGGGGTGTTTTTGCGTGCGCTGGAGCAGCGCCGCTTTCGGCCTGTGGGCGAGGTGCGCGAGGTGAGCAGCGACTTCAGGCTGGTGGCGGCCACCAATAAAAACCTGGAGCAAATGGCCAGGGAAAACAACTTTCGGGCAGACCTGCTGTACCGGTTGCAGGGCATAACCATTGTCATCCCTCCTCTGCGTGAAAGGCTGGACGAAATACCGGCTCTCGCCCGGCAGGGCATAGCCCGTTTTTGTCTTGCCAGCGACCAGCCTGAAAAAAGTCTCTCCAACGAAGCCCTGAATATGCTGCTGGAATACGCCTGGCCCGGCAATGTGCGCGAGCTGAACCACTGCCTTGAGCGCGCCTGTCTGGCGGCGGGCAAAAGTGATCTGCTGCTGCCCGCGCATCTGCCCACCCGCATGAGGGTCGCCAGCGTGCGTCGTCGTCTGCGGCAGGGGCTCGCTGAACCAGAGCGGGCAAACGAAATGCTGCTGGCTACGGATGCCACGCCCGTCGCAAACGGGGCCGCAGGGCATACGCTGTCAGCTGGGGCCGACAATACGCAGCCCAGCCTGCGAGAATGGAAATCGCAAGCGGAAAAAGCCTACGTGCGGCAGGTGTGGGATATGAGCGGCGAGGACGTGCGCAAGGCTGCGGAAGTTGCAGGTATTTCACGCGGACACTGGTATGAACTGATGAAAAAAATTGGGTTGTAGCAGGGTGTTTTTGTCTCGGGTGGGCGCAGCAAGGCAGAAAAACACGACATTTGCCCAAGGATGCTTGCGTCAAAAAATAAAAGGAGCTATAGGCGAGAAAAACCGGCATTGAAAGGCAATGTTAGAGATTATGAACAAGAGTCCCATTACTGTCAGAGGCTATGTTGCGGCAGTGCCGCGCTCTGTGGACCCGCGCCAGGCCCGTGTTGCGGTTGTGCAGGATGATGTGGAGTACCGCATTATGCCGCGCGGCGCCGGGGTTGATCTGGACGATGAAGTCAGCGTGCCCGTCGAGGTCTCGGGCCTGATGGAAGAGGCCGACGGCGTTATGTACCTCACCGTGCGGGGCTACAAGGTGCTTGAAGACGACTCCTGGCTGGAAGAATAGCCTCCCGCCGCATCGCCCAGGTGGTGCATCCCTTAGCGTTTGTTGCCGGATATGGCGCCTGCCAAACCGGAAAGTCCGGTGCGTGCACGCTGTTGCGCCCGCAGGCGCGACGCAGCTTTTGTCTGTCCATCAGTTGACTGCACTGGTCGGCAGCCTGCGTGTCCCGCGCGCCAATGCAAATATCCATCTGTTAAAGACCGCGCCGCGTGGTGGCCTGCTCCCCGGCAAAGCCCGCGCTCTTTTTTGTCCCAGCATTCGCAAGCGCCCTTGGCGTTTTTTTGTTTTTGGCCCACGGCCGCTAAAAAAGGCTGATCTGCTTTTGCGCCTTGCGGGTGTGCTCGGCAAGGGCGCTGTGTCGGCAAAATTCGCGTATCTGGCCTATAAAGGGCGAAGGCTGCAGCTGCAGCGTGCGGCCATAAAGGCTGCGCTGGGCGCAGTGGCTGAGAAACAGCGCACGGGCGGCACGCGTCAGGCCCACATAGAGCAGCCGACGCTCCTCAGCTTCGTTTTGTTGGCTTTCCCCGCAGGATGTCCCCTCTGTGGGGAAGAGCCGCTCGCGCCGCAACGGTAGCAGGCCGTCTTCCAGCCCAGGAATAAATACCGCCTGAAATTCAAGCCCCTTGGAGGCGTGCAAGGTCAAAATTTGCACGTGCTCGGCTTTTCCGCGCACAAGTTCGGCCTCGCGTAGCCAGGCCAGCTGCTCAAAGAATGCAGGCCAGCTGCCGCTCTGCTTCCATACCCGGCACAATTGCCGCCAGCTGTGCCCGCTGGTAAAGAGTTCCCCCGCCCAGGGCTGGCTTGCAAGCCATGCAACCATACCCTCGGGCGCAGGCATGGTCTGGGCTGCCCAGTGTTCTGGCAGGCGGTAGGTCTGATCCTGCGATTCGGCAAAAAATTGCGCAAAACCGCAAGCTACCGCCAGCATGTCCAGCAGGCGGGCGCAAGCGGGATCCTGCCAAAAAGCATCCTGCGATGGCGCTGCGCATGGGATGCCCGCCTGTTCAAGGGCAGCGCGCAAGGGGGCGATCTGCGCCTTGAGGCGCACCAGAACCGCAACATCGCCGGGTGCAAGGGTTCCGGCCAGGCCGTGCAGGTCGTCCGGGTCTTGCCTGTCCATGAGCGTGTGGGCGGTGGCACCAAGCAGACGCCGCACGCGCTCGGCAACCCAGCGGGCTTCGGCATGCTCGTCAGGGGCGGAAAAAAGCCTCAGGTCGGCCGTGAGCTGCTGCGCAGCCTGCAACGGGCCGCACTGCCCCTTTTGGAGCAAAAGGCTGCGGGCCATGTCCAGCACGCTCTGGCTGGAGCGAAAGCTCTGCCCGAGCCTGTGCACGTCGAGGCCCGGCCAACAGGCGCGCAGACTGGCTTCGCTTTGCCCCGTAACGCCGCGAAAGCCGTAAATTGCCTGATCAGGGTCGCCGATGCCAAAAAAACCCGTGCCGTCCGCGGGCAGCAGGGCGCGTACAATGGCGAGCTGCACAGCGGAGAGATCCTGCACCTCGTCCACAAGCACATGCAGGGGGCGGGCGTTTGCGTCCAGAGGGTTTGCGGCCTGAGCGCGGGCGTGCGCAAGCCACCAGTCCAGCAGGTCGGCATAGTCCACATAGCGTTGGCCAGCGTTTTTGCGGGCCGCATAGTTGGTTGCGGCACGGGCCAGCGGGCTGTTGGTCTGTGCGTCGGCAAGGCTTGCCCGCTCGCGGGCCAAGGCCAGTTGATCCCACAGGTCGCGGGCCTCGCGGGCTTCCAGCGCGGGGTTTGCCAGCCGAAACAGGTTGAGCGCGGCATCCTCGCCCAGCAGCAGCGGGGGGATGCCTTCGCAGGTCTCGCGCATGGCGGCCCAGGCCATGCCGTGCAGGGTGTCGCACTGCGGCAGGGTGCTTTGATCCGCTGCCCAAAAAGCTCCGCTCAATCTCTCGCGCAGCTCGTCAGCGGCACGCCGGGTAAAGGTGACGGCCAGCACCCTGCGCATGTCCACGCCTTGCCCGGCCAGCCACTGCAGGCGTCCCACCAGTACGCGGGTTTTGCCCGCGCCGGGGCCAGCCAGCACAAGCACTGGCGCGGGGCCGCTGGTAAGGGCCGCCTGCTGCTCGGCGGAATAGGCAAACACCCGCGCCGGGCAGTCCGGTTTGGCGGCGGCCCGCACAGCCAATAAATTGGCGGCATCCACCGTTCCGTCCGCAAGGGGCAGAGACGCGCGGCGTACCCGTACCGAACCTTGAGCGGATGCGTCGTCCGCTGCTGCACCGGCCTTTTTGCGTCCACGCCTGGCCGGAGCTTTTACACCCGGCAGTGCTCCGCGCGCGTCTGCCAGCTCCTCTGGGGCAAAAACCCGCACAATGCCGTACTCGCCGTCATAGCCGCCCTGACGGTAGACCTGCCCGCGCCGCATGCGGGCCACGGCCTCGCCCAGCGGTTCCCAGTGGGCGCGGATGTCGGCCTCCGGCAGACGGCAGAGAATATCCAGCTCCGGCCCAAGCTCACGCAAAAGACGGCTGTAGCGTTCCTGCACCCGGCGCGAGGAGGGGCCGACACCCAGAATTTCGCCCACCACCTCGGCCAGCGGTATCAGCGGGCGCACCTCGGGCTCGTGCAGGAGCTGCGCCGGGGTGTCGCGGTCGGCCAGCTCAAGCACGCGGTGCAGCACGCCCACGGTCAGCGGTTTGCCGCAGACGGGGCAGATATTGCCAAGGGCCAGCGAATCTTTGGGTTCCAGCACCACGTTGCAGGCGCGGTGTCCATCGAGGTGGTACTTGCCTTCGTCGGGGTAGAATTCCATTGTGCCCAAAAAACGGCAGTCGAGGCCGCTCTGGTCCTCTCGCCGGGCAGAAGCGCGCAAGGCCGCAAACACGCCCGCATAGCTCGGCTGACCCGCAAAAAGATTGGCCTCGCGCCCCAGGTTGGGCCCGGAATGCGCGTCCGAGTTGGATACGAGGGCGTACCCGTCAAGCCTGCTGATAAGGCGGTTCATGGCCGGGTCGGACGACAGGCCGGTCTCAAGAGCAAAGATGTGCTCCGAAAGGTCGCCGTAGCAGTCCTCCAGCCTGTCAAAGCCGGATTTGGAACCAAAAAGCGCAAACCAGGGCGTCCACACATGGGCAGGAATCATCACCGAACCGGGCGCGCATTCCAGCATGATTTCAAGCAGATCGCGAGAGTCCAGCCCCAGAATGGGCCGTCCGTCGGCGTTGAGGTTGCCTATCTGGGCCAGGCGCAGCGAAAGCCGCTCCGCATCCTCAAGCGTGGGAACAAACACGAGGTTGTGGACCTTGCGCACCTGACCGCCGCGCTTGTAGATGGAGCTGATCTCGGTCTGCAGCATGAACAGCGGAGCTTCGGACGCACGCAAGCCGGGGCTTGCCGTCGGGTCCATGAAGTCCAGCGTTTCCGGCTCCACCGCCAGACGGTAGAGGCCGGAATTCTCGTCGAGCACGAGCTGTTCCGCCAGTTCCGCCCGCCACTGGGGGTGGGTAAAGTCGCCCGTGCCCAGTACGTTGATGCCCTTGCAACGCGCCCAGGCGGCCAGATGACGGGGATTGAGCGCCTTGCTTGTGGCGCGCGAAAACCGGGAATGGATGTGCAGATCAGCTATAAAATTCATGGTTCACCCTGCGGTGGTGGTGTATAAAATGTCGTGCCGCGGCAAAGGCGGCCCGTTAAGCCAGCCAGGGGCAAAATCGCAGCGCCCGCGCGGACCAGTGGGCACCGTCGGTTGCGGTCTGCGCGCTGTGCAGCGTCAGGGGCGCTTCAAGCACGCACTGGTGCGCCGCATTTTTGCGGGCCAGCGCAAGAACGCGCATGGCGGGCCTTGAGGCGTAGGCCCGCACGGGCACAATGCCGCGCAGGCCAAGCCCCGCGTCATCCAGGGCGGCGCACAGCCGGGGCAGTGCTGCAGCGTCGTAAATACAGCAAAAATATCCCAGATGCCGCAGCAGGTTTGCGGCGGCGCGGCAAAACACCGTCAGCGAGACCTCAGGCGCATCAGCCCCAGTGTTCTTGCGCGCACTCTCTCCCTGCGCTGCGCGCAGGGCCCGCTCGCGCATCCGGCTAGGCGAGGGACGGCCCGCCACGTCATAGGGCGGGTTTGCCAGTACCAGGTCAAAGCTGGCGGGCTTGCCGCCGGCGGGCTCGGGCAGCCGCCCAAGCTGGCGCAGGTCAGCCAGGTCGGCCTGGGCAAAGTGCAGCCTGTCCGCAAGGCCAAGAAGCTGCGCATTGGCAGTAGCGGCCTGCACAAGGGGCGCTTCCCTGTCCAGCCCAAGGCCTTTGAGCGTGTCGCAACGCAGGGCCAGCCCCAGCAGGGCCGCCCCGCAGCCGCAGCCAAGCTCCGCAGCGGCAAGGGCGTTGCGCCGGGCCGGGCTTAGGCCTTCCACCTGCCGTGCGGCAAAAGCCGCCAGCAGCAGAGCGTCCGCGCCAAAGCGCAAGCTGCCTTGCGGCTGCTGAAGCCCGCGCGGGAAAAGCGCACGGGCTTTGTGGATGGTGGCTTGGGTGTCCATGGCGTTTCCTGCGCAGGAGAAAGGGCCGCCGACAGAAATGGTATCCCTGCTGGCGGCCCGTGATATGTCGTGCTGTGCATGCCGCCGGGCGGCCTGCATGGGGGCTACAGCAGCGCCCCCTCCCAGTTGAACAGGCTTTTGCGCCGCATGTCGGGCACAGAGGCGGGCGGGTTTTCCTGCATATGCGCAAAAAAGCCGTATCCAGCCGCCGAGAGCTCCTGCCGTTTGCTGGTGATGTCCAGCGGCCAGCCAGGATAAATCCAGATATTGCCGCCGTACTGCCGCGCCCAGAAGGGTTCGCCCATGGGGCTGAGGAAGGGCTCGTTGGGCTTGACGCCCAGCAGGCCAAAACGGCTGATGCCCACGGGCCAGTAGCCGGAAAGCACCGCGCCCAGCGGCAGGGGGCTTTGCGCGGGCAGGGCGAGCATGTCTTCCTGCGCCAGCTCGGGGCTCACAAATGCACCTGCAAAGCCCATTTGCGCCAGCACGCCAAGGGCTGAGGCATTGGCCGCATTGCAGAACGGCCCTGCCAGCAGGTCGGCGTTTTCGTCCAGCTGCTCGGGGAAAAGGCCTCGCTGCCACGGCGCGTTGCAGACAAAATGCCGTGCGCCGTCGCGCCACAGCCTGCCTATGGAACGGCGCAGGGTTTCCTCTTCATCCGGCCAGATAACAGGCGGTAGCCACCAGCACATGCGCGGGGCCACCGTGCGCGAGAGCTCCGCGCTGCGCGCCGATAGCCAGAGGCCCTGCAACTGGCTGCGGCTTGTGCGGGTCTCCTTGCCGTGGGGCACGCTTGAGCGCACGTACACGTCTGGCCGGGGCTTGGCCTTGATGGGCTTGGGCAGACGCGGGTCGGTTTCTACCGGTTTGCTGGGGCGCGAGGGCATGGCCTCAAGGCGTGCCTGCCAGCTCTTGATGATGCGCATAAGCTCCGGTTCACGCCGGTCAATAAGAAAAACCGGCGTGCCTGCCTTGGGCGTCTTGTGCTTGGGCAGGCGCAGGGCAAGGCTGCCGCCCTTGGGGATGCGCCGGGTTACGGGCAGGGTGGCGTGCCAGCGCTCGTCCTCCACGCCCACGCGCAGGTAGTCCTGCGGCAACAGCTCAAAAAAGGGCTTGAGCGTCACGCCGCCTTCGGGCTCGATGCGTATCTTGCCCGCCAGCAGGCCGGAGCTGGTCTGGCCGTCCGGCGCGATGGGGATGGTGTGATCCTTTTGCGGCAAAAAGCGCGCGCGGGTCACGGGCCGCCCCAGAGCCATCTGCAGTATTTCTTCCGCAGTCTTGCGGGCCTGGGCGTCGCCGGGGTTGTCGCGCAGCATGCGGTAGGCTGTCACCACATGGTACACGTAGTGCGGGCCTTTTTTGCGGCCTTCGATCTTCCACGACACCAGATGCGGGATGTTCATCAGGGTTTTGGCCAGCACATCCAGCGAAAGGTCAAGGCAGGAGAACCAGCGCCCGTTGTGCTCCTTGCCGCGCACCTGTCCGCGCGTGGTCTGGCGTCGGGGCGCGTCAAACGATTCGTTTCTGCGGTCGTCGGATTTGTCCCGGTCGTCGGGCCTGCCGCGTCCATCGCGTCCGTCGCGCCCGGTACGGTTTTTGCGGGCAATGTCCATGCGCGACTGTTCGCTGCGCAGGCGGTCCTGCTCCTCGCGTTCCGCATTGCGGATCAGGGCAATGGCCGCAGGGCCGCCCTGACGGTACACGCGGCGGCAGGGCTGCACGCAACGCCCGCGCAGACCGCTTTTGCCGCCCATGTAGCTCGACCAGTAGCAGCGGCCGGAAACGCAGTAGCACAACGCGCCGTGCACAAAGCACTCGAGGTCAAGGCCTTCGGGGCAGGCCTCGCCCATGGTGCGTATCTCGTCAATGGAAAGCTCGCGCGGCAGGATAACGCGGTTTGCGCCAAGTTTTTTGGCCTGCAACAGGCTTTCGGGGTGGGTGAGGTTGGCCAGGGTCGAAAGAAAAAGGCCGCCCTCAAAACCTGCCTGACGGGCAAGATCAAGCATGGCCAGATCCTGCACGATAAGCCCGTCGGGGCGTACCTGACGGGCAAGGCGGGCCGCCAGCCGGTATGACTGCGAGGTCTCGCCCGGCTTTATGAGGGTATTCATGGCCACATAGACGCGAGCGTTTTCGGCATGGGCCAGATCGGTAAGGCGCGAAAGCTCGGTTAGGCCAAAATTTTCTGCCTGCATGCGGGCCGAAAAATGCTTGAGGCCCAGATAGATGGCATCGGCCCCGGCGGCAAGCGCAGCCAGAAATGAAGGCGCGTCGCCCGCCGGAGCCAGAATTTCGGGCCGGGCGGGCGTGGGTGCGGTCAGGGTTGCGTTGTCCGCAGAGGGGGAAAATGTGTCGTTCATATTTTATAATACTCTTTGTACCAGGCCACAAAGCGGGCTATACCCTCGCTGAGCGGCGTGGACGGGGCAAAGCCGGTGGCGGCGGTGAGGTCGTCAATATTGGCCCAGGTGGACTCAACGTCGCCCGGTTGCATGGGCAGCAGTTCCTTGCTGGCCTTCATGCCCAAGGCGTCTTCAAGAGCGCTGATAAAGTCGTTGAGTTCCACCGTATTGTTGTTGCCGATGTTGTAAATGCGCCAGGGCGCGGAGCTGCTGGCGGGGTTGGGGTTTTCGGGGTCAAAGTCGGGGTCGGCCTGCGGGGCCAGCGGCAGCAGGCGCACCACGCCTTCGATGATGTCGTCGATATAGGTAAAGTCGCGGCGCATGCGCCCCTCGTTAAAAACCTTGATGGGTTTGCCGTGCACAATGGCGGTGGTAAACAGGTGCAGGGCCATGTCGGGCCTGCCCCAGGGGCCGTAAACCGTAAAAAAGCGCAGGCCCGTGCAGGGAATGCGGAACAGATGGCTGTAGGCGTGGGCCATGAGTTCGTTGCTTTTTTTGGTGGCGGCGTACAGGCTCACCGGGTGATCGACGTTGTGCTGCACGCTGTAGGGCCGGGCCGTGTTCATGCCGTAAACAGAGGACGATGAGGCAAAAAGCAGGTGGCCGACCTTGTTTTGGCGGCAGCCTTCAAGTATATGCCCAAAGCCCAGCAGGTTTGCGTTAAGGTACGATTCCGGGTTCTGCAGGCTGTAGCGCACGCCGGCCTGCGCCGCAAGGTTGACCACATGGGTAAAACCCTCGCGGGCAAACAGGGCGGCCATCGCCGGGCCGTCGGCCAGGTCCAGATGCTCAAACCGGAACCGGTGAGCTTCGGGCATGGCGGCAAGTTGGGCCAGACGGTCTTTTTTTAGTTGCACATCGTAATAGTCGTTGCAATTATCAACGCCCACAACGCTGTGCCCGTCGGCCAAAAGCCGCCTGCAAAGATGGTAGCCTATAAAACCCGCCGCGCCGGTCACAAGAACATGCATGAGAACCTCCCAGAGTGCATGCAGGCAAGGTAAGCCAGATGCGCCTTCTGGGCAAGGGCGGCGCGAAGGCGTGAAATCCTTGTTTCGGGGTCGTGGGGCTTGCGGGAAAAAGCGGCGCATCGTATGTTTTGGGAACCGAGGTAACGAATGCAGAAAGCAGAGAAAAACAGCACCGAAGCGCAGGGGCAGCCCGCCGCAGCAGCGGGCAAAAGCCGCAGCGCCGGTAGCGCCGCCTGGTACGCCGGTCCGTACAAGGATGCGCTCATATATCTTATGGTCGCCATATTTTTTGTGGAACTGGTGGTAGGCGGCATCTCATTTTTTTACGGCGTCATGCACTCCGCGCCGGAAGTGCCCGGCGGGCCGCCGCTGGCGCGCTTTCCCTGGTTGGGCTGGGCCGTGGCCGCCGTGCTCGCGCCTGTGGGGCTGATGCTGATAGTGCACCTTTCGGGCACGTATGTTTCGCGCTACCTCGGCAGGGAGGACGCCCAGCAGGCAGACGCTCAGGGCGGCGCAGGGCACGGAGCGGACGACGATCAGGTTCCCGAACGTCTGCGCCGGTTTTACGCCATTATCCGCAATGCGCCGACTGTGGCCCTGTTGCTGGGCATCATGCTGCTGGGCGCTGGGCTGTTTTTTGTGGACGGGGCTTTTTCGGCCATTGTGCGGCTGGGCGGCGCCCTGACCGACTATATCCCCTGGATCGCGGGCAGTCTGGCCGCGCTTATCGCCATGTGCTATCTGGTGCACCGCTGGTTTGTTTACCGGCACCACCGCATGCAGCAGGAATATGAGTATCGGCGCGAAGTGCTGGAGCGCACGGGCATTGTGCTGGTAGACAAAGGCTGCATACCCCTGCCGCAAAACGAAATGCAGCGCCTGGCCCTTGGCGGGCAGGTGGTGGAGGCCAAGGCCCTGCCGCCGGTGCTGGATGCCCGCAACGCGTCGGGCAATGGCGCAGGTTGCAGCGCTCCTGCCGGGCACGACGACGATGTGACCGATGCGGAGATCATCAGCCCCGATGCCGCCACGCCAGCGGCTGGCGCGGCCCCTTCGGACGACCAGACGCATTTGGACGATGCGGCAAGCCCGGACGGGGCGGGCCGTAAAGCCGCAGCCGGGGACGCCGCCGATCAGGCGCAAAAGCCCGGCCAGCAGGGCTAAACTGACAGAATACCGATCGGGTCGGATAACCTGGGGCAAAAAATGAGCATACCCAAACCAGGCACACCTGTCCGCGGCTCGCGAAGCGGCGTGCCGCTTATGGCGCTTTTTGACCTTTTGGGCAAGCGCTGGGCCATGGGCGTTATCTGGCAGCTGCGCAGGGGGCCTGCCACTTTCAGGGGCTTGCAGGCGGTGTGCGAATCCATATCCCCGGCGGTGCTCAACAGCCGTCTTAAAGAACTGCGCGAGGCCCGGCTGGTGTGCGCCACCGACGAGGGCTATGCCCTGACGGATATGGGGGTTGAATTGGGCCGTTTGCTTGAACCGTTTGGAACCTGGGCCATTGCCTGGGCCATGGAAGTGGCCCCGGAGGAAGCTGAACGCTGGAGCGAACTGCTCAGCAAGAGGCTTGCCTAGCGCCTCCCCCGGGGTTTGCTGTTCTGCTTGCGGGCTTCAGGCCGACAGACCGTGCGCAGCCTATTGCTGCGCTGCCTTGATCGCCTTGAGCGTGCGGCCGCCAAGGCCGATGGCATCGGTGCCGTATTCCTCGACAAATACCACAAATTTTTCCTGCGGAACCTGCGTTGCCGCCACGGCGGCAGCGGTCAGGCCTTCAATCAGATTCCTTTTCACTTCTTCAGTGGTGCTGTGCAGAGCTATGGTAATGACAGGCATGGGGTTTCTCCTTGTTGTCTGCGTCTGCGCCTCATGCCAAACGGCGAGGCTGCGGGCGCGTATGGGTGTTTGCCGCGATCGCTATGGATTAAATAGCGCGCTATTAAAAAAATAGCAAGGGCACCCGGAGCGCAACCCAGCCTGAACCTTTTTACCTGGCTGAACGGGGCGGAGGGACTGGCTGCTTTGGTCAGGCCGTCTTGCGTTGTCGGCGTCGCAGCCTTTTGTGCGGATAGCCTGTCAAATATTGGAGAGGGCGCTTGCAAGCGGTGTGTTCACAACGCCGCGACCTGCGTAAGGCCGCGCCTGGCCAGCGCCATATCTGCCAGGGCGTTGATGCAGGCGGCGGCCACGGCTGAGCCGCCCTTGCGGCCCAGCAGGGTAAAGTGCGGCCACGGGCTTTGCCGCAGCAGCTCCTTTGACTGGGCGGCGTTCACAAAGCCCACGGGCATGCCCACAATCAGAGCCGGGGGCTGCGCGCCCTGCGCCAGCACTTCCAGCAGCCCCAGCAGGGCAGTGGGAGCGTTGCCGATAACAACGATGTTGCCGCCCATGTTTTGCGCAATGCTCTCAAGCCCGGCGCGGGAGCGCGTGGTGCCCCGGCGGCGCGCAAGCTCCGCAAGGCCGGGCAGGGCCATAAGCGGCGTTACCGTGACGCCCAGCGGTTCAAGGCGACGCATGGGCAGCCCCGCAGCGGCCATGCGGGTGTCGGTGTACACCGTACAGCCCGCCAGCAGGGCGTTCACGCCAGCCTCCATCCCAGTAGCGGAGAGGCGCAGATCCGCCACAATATCCGTATCGCCGAGGGTATGGACGCAGCGGCGGGCCACCTGCCACAGAGGGCCCTCAAAGGTGCGCGGTTGGGGAATTTCGGCATCTATGATGGCAAAAGAACGGTTTTCTATCTCTGCCGGTGTGCAGGCCGGGTCAAGCTCTGTCGTGATGGGGGTGCGGGATGTCATGGCGTCCTTACGAGCGTTGATCTTTGTTGTATGCCGCGCAGAGGCCCAGCCATGCACGCCAGAAGCGGCGGGAGCCTTCCGGGTAGCAGTGCAGCCATGCCCCGGCCACAGAGCCAAGGCGGCAGCCGTCATCGCGTAAAAAAAGGCCCTGGCTGTCGTACAGCTTCCACAGGGGGCTGCATTGGGGCGGCAGGGGGTCGTTCTGCTCCTGCGCGTAATGAAATTCGTGCCCGCGCACCCACAAGGGGCGGTTGCCGGAGGTGTTGCCTTGGGCGTTTGCCCGCGCGCTCGGTAAAAACCCCGGCGCGGCCGTCGCCGCCCGGTACCCAAGAGCGGCCCTGGTTGCCCCCAGGGCGCAGCTGCGCGGCAAGAGGCCGCTCATGGCGTACTGCCGTCCGTTCAGCTGCAGCGAGCGCATAAGGTACATGTAGCCCCCGCATTCGCCGTACATGGGCATGCCCTGGGCCGCAAGCCGGTGCAGGGCCTCGCGCATGGGCGTGTTGGCCGTAAGGCCCGCCGCGTGCAGCTCTGGATAGCCGCCGGGAAAGTACAGGCCGCTGCACTGCGTGGGAGGGGCGGCGTCGCGCAACGGCGAAAAGGCGACCACCTCTGCCCTGAGTTCGCGCAGCACTGCGGGCAGGTCCGCGTAGCAAAAACTGAAGGCTTCGTCCCAGGCCAGCCCCACCACCAGTTTGCTTCTGCCCCGGCAGGCGGTTGCAGCAGCGACGAAAAAACGGCTTGCTGGCAGCGGCATTGCTGCTGATTCAGACTCCATGGCTTGCGCAGGGCCTTGCCTGCTGTCGGAGTCAACAGTGCACTTGTGCCCGTGCGGGGTGTCGCGTCTGTTTTCTGGCTCGTCTGCCGGCTGCGCGGCGCAGTCTGGCCTGAGGCATGCCGGGGTTGCACCCGCAGGGGTTTGCCCCTGCGCGGGAGCTTCCATGCGGGCAGCCATGCTGGCCGGGTGCAAGGACGAGCGTACCCCTGCAAGGCGGAGCAGCAGGTCAAGGTCGCAGTGGTCTTCGGCCCATTGGGCCAGAGCTTGCCGGTCCACGGCGGGCAGTGCCTCGTGCGCCTCCACCAGCCCCAGGTGACGCGCGGCCAGCGCGGGCGCTCCCTGTCGGGGCAAAAGGCCCAGCAGCGGCACTCCCTCGCTTTTGCCCAGCGGGGCCAGCGATTGCCGCAGCAGGTCGGCGTGCCGGGCGCTGCCCACATGGGTGCAGACCATGCCCAAAAAGCGTAGTGCCCGTCCCTTGGCCCAGGCTGGCCGGTGGTGCAAAAAACCCTCAGCCATGGCGGTCACCGACTGGCCCATGCCTCCCGCGTTGAGCACCAGCAGGATGGGGAGGCCCAGCAGCGAACCCAGATGGGCCGTGCTGCCCGCCCCATTGTGCCCGCCGTCAAAAATACCCATGGCTCCTTCCACCACCAGCAGATCTGGCGGGCAAGGCGCGGCAGTGGTCAGGACGCCTGCCGTCTGCCGATCAGGCAGGCGCATGCGTTCAAAAACGCGCAGCAATCCTTTGGGCAGGCCGCCGCTGGCGCGTAGGGACTGCGAGCCGGGCGACGGCGCGGATTCACGGCACATCCATGTATCGAGGTTTGCGGCAGGCTGGCCGGTAAGGTCGGCGTGAAAGGCAGCGTCGATATAGTCCGGCCCGGTCTTGGCCGCCCGCGCCGCAAGACCCCGTTTGTGCAGAGCGCAGAGCAGGGCCAGCGTAAGAGTTGTCTTGCCGGAATTGCTGCCCGTGCCGCCTATGACAAGGCCGGGTATGCTCGGCTGCGGCTTGGGCATGTGAGCGCTCCGTGCGGCGGCAGGTGGGGTGTGGCCTTGCGGCTGGCGCGGTCAGCGCTGCCGCAGCGCCTCGGCAATGATGGCCGCGTCTTCCTGCGGTCGGGCCTTGAGCTGCAGCTCGGGGTTGCCGCCGGTGCAGGCAAAGCCATCGGGCCCCAGCTCCACAAAACCGGCTGAAACCACGCGGCTGTAAGGCAACTGCTCGCGCATGTCGCTGTGATCCACGCGACGGGGAAAGATAAAGGGCACGGCCTGGCCGGAAAAATCTTCAACGATGAGGTACTTCACAGGAGCCTCCTCAGCGCGCGTCGGGCGCGGTGGGCTTGGCACTGCGGCGGTTTTGCAGATATTGCCGCACGGCCTTGTTGTGGTCGTTGAGGTTGGTGGAAAAGACGTGTTCCCCACCATCGTATTTAGCCACAAAATACAGATAGTTGTGCGCCTCTGGATGCACGGCTGCGCTAAGGGCGGCTGCCCCGAACGAGCATATCGGGCCGGGCGGCAGACCGGGGCGCTGATAGGTGTTGTACAGGTTGTTGGCATCGTCCAGGTCGCGGCGGCGCAGGTTGCCGTCAAAGGCCGGGCCAAGGCCGTAAATGACAGTGGGGTCTGCCTGCAGCAGCATGCCCTTGTCCATGCGGTTTTGGTACACCCCGGCCACGCGGGCGCGCTCCGCATCTATGGCGGTTTCCTTTTCCACAATGGAGGCAAGGATAATCCAGGTCTTGAGCTGGTCGGCCTGGGCCGGTCCCGGTTTTTTGCCGTCGGGCCAGACCTGGGCCGTCTTGCGCCAGAAGTTGTCCACCATGCGTCCGGCAACGGCCCGTGCCTGGGCAAGATCGACGGTTTCGTTTTTCTTGAGCAGATAGGTGTCGGGCATCAAAAAGCCCTCAGCCGTGGCAAAGGGGATGCCGTAGTGACGCAAAAAGTCCGGATCTGTCAAAACCTTGCGAAAATCTTCAAAAACCACAAGCCCCGCTTCTTCCAGCAGGCGCCCCGTCTGCCACCAAGAAAGCCCTTCGGGAATGGTGACGCGGTACAGCACCGGGTGCCCGTTGACCAGTTCATCCAGCACTTTTTCGGGCAGCCAGCCGGTATTGAGGGCAAAGCGGCCAGCCTGCAGGCGGTTTTCCCATTTTTTGTAGCGGGCCAAAAGGTCAAGCTTGCGCGCGTCGGTAACAACGCCCAGCTTGGCAAGCCCGGCGCTCACCTGCGCCAGGCGCGCCCCCGTGGGGACGTCAAAAAAAACATCGCGGCCCGGTGTTTCGGGCGCAGTGGTAAGGAAGGTGTGCGCCTCGTAGGCCACCCATCCTCCGCCTGCCAGGGCCAGCAACAACAGCAGCCCAAGCGCGCGCAACAGTATTTTCATGCTTGTCTCCGCTCCTGGGGCGCCAGCGAAAGAAAGGAGGAAAGGATGCGCACGGCGGCCTGCTGGTCAAGCACAGCCTTGCGTTTGCTCAGTTTGAGCCCCGCCTCGCGCAGGTCCGACCATGCTTCCGCAGAGCTCAGCGCTTCCATCATAAAGAAAAAAGGCAGCGGCACCCTGCGCTTGAGGCGTTCGGTGACATTGCGTATCTGGCGCGTGGTCAGGCTTTCCTCGCCATCAAGCGTGAGCGGCAGGCCCATCACCACCGCCTCTGCGCCAGCCTGCATGATGCGCTCCGCCAGCGCGGCCAGAAAGACCTTGCGGTCGGCAAAGTCCGCAAGCCGCAGGGTCTCGAGAGGAAAGGCCAACCGTCCCTCCGGGTCGGATACGGCAAGCCCGGTGCGGGCCAGGCCGTAGTCTACGCCAACGAATTTCACTGCAAGCCTCATGCTGCGCAAGTTGCGCGTGTTGAACGGTAACCGTCCGCAATATCTGTCTGAGCGGGTGTGAGCAGCCTAAATGATGCCCAACAGCGACAACAGGCCCACGGCGCTGCCGCTGACCAGCGGCCCCAGCACCAGGCCCAGCGCCCCGGTAAACAGCAACAACAAAAGAATGACAAATCCGTAACGCTCGATACTCAGGTAACGATATGCGGTAGTTGCAGGCAAAAAATAGGCCACAACCTTGCTGCCGTCCAGCGGAGGAATGGGGATCAGATTCAGCCAGCCCAGACCAAAATTAATGATTACGCCGGACTGGATGGTCTTGAGCGCAAACACGTAGCTTGAACTCTGCAGCCATTGCTGCGGGGGAAAGAGGAGGATCACCACCCACAGCAAAAGGCCAAAAAGCGTTGCCAGAATAAAGTTTGTCAGCGGCCCGGCAAGAGCTACCAGCATCATATCCTTTGCGGGATTGCGGAAGTTGCGGGGATCTACCGGCACGGGCTTTGCCCAGCCAAAGACAAAGGAGCCGGAAAGGCTCGTGAGCACAAAGGCCAGCAGGCCCATGGGATCAATATGCGGCAGGGGGTTAAGGGTCAGGCGACCCATAAACTTGGCGGTCGGGTCGCCGCAGCGCGAGGCTGCCCAGCCGTGGGCCACCTCATGCAGGATGATGCCCAGAAATGCTGGAACAGCGGCCACAGCCAGGGTGCTCAGCACCTGAGATATATCTAGGTTCAGCATATGTTGCGGTTACCATTTTCCTCTTGGCGCGGCAAGGTCGGCCTAGCCGGACGAGGCCACCTTGCGCACCAGCAGATTGTCTTCGGGCCAGATACGGCGGTCAGGGGTCAGCAGCTGCCCGTCGCGGGCCACGAGGGCGGTTTCTTCCGCAAGACCCAAGGCCTCAAGCAGCTGGCGCGAGGTTTTGGGGCGGGGCAGGGAGAGGTGCTTTTCTTCCGGCTGCAGCAGCACGGCTACGCGCGCGCCGGTGTGCTCGGGCTTGACCACATGGACGCGCGGATCTTGCGCCGCAGGGGTGGATTCGTTGACAGCGGCCGGGCTGGCCGGAGTGGCGGTATCGGTCATGGATGCTCCTACAGGTATTCTTCCAGCAGCGCGCAGGTGGCGCAAACCAGGGGGGAACAGGTTTTTATGAACAGGTTGCCCTTACGCGCGGCGGCCATTCCTTCAGGCGTTGTAAGGTCGTGGCCCAGCACGCCCCGGCACAGCAGGCTGCCGTGCGCCTTGGCAAAGGCTTCGGTAAAGGCGTCGCGCCGGGCGTAAAAGGCTTCTTTTTGCGGGCGGGCGCAGGGGCCGTTTGGCCCGTGCAGCATGCCCAGCACCATGAGCGAGCCGGAGACGCAGCCGCACACTTCTGCCCGCCCCATGCCTGAACCAAAGGCGGAGGCCACGCGCAGGGCGGTTTCTTCCGGCAGGCCAAGTCGGTCGGCAAAGTGGGTCAGCACCTGCTGGGCGCAGATAATGCCCATGTTGAAATTTTCCTGTACTTCGTCCAGTTCAGGCAGCCCGTTCATCCTACATGTCCTTTGTGCAAAAATAATAGGCAAGGGTAACCACGGTCATGCTGGCGGCTCGTAGACCCTGGTTGGCCAAAATAAGCCGCAGGGCCAGCGCCGGGCGAAAAAAACCGGCGTACGACGGAAACTGGTGCCGTATGGCGCGCATGGGGGTGGAAAGGATATTGCCCACCATAAGGGCCAGCACCACGTCGCGCGGCGAAAGCCCGCCAGTCTGCAGCACGCTGCCCGCCGCGCCGAGGGCGGCCCCAAGCTCCGCGGCCAGATGCAGCACAATGATGCCCATGGCCTGGGGTTTCAAAAACGACAGCCAGCCCATGTGGTCGGCCAGCCATGCCTCGGCCAGCGCAAAGTATCCGTAGCGCTGCAAAAGGAACATAAGCACATATATGGGCGCGGTGAAGTAGACGAGCTTGGGCAGACGGCGCAAAAAGCGCCGCCAGGCCTTGCGTAGGGCGTCGGCCCACGAGGTGTCCTGCTCCTTGAGGCTCTGGCAGGCGATGCAGCCGTGCGGCGGCGAGGGCAGCAGCCAGCGCGAAAGCACAACTGTAAAGCCCGTGCGCCCTACGGCGGCCACAAGGGTCAGGGCCACATACACAAGGGCCGGAGTACCCAGCACAGGCCATGTGAGCAGAAAGATGGTGGGCGTATGCACAAGATAGGCGGGCAGGCTGTTGAAAAGGTTTGCCAGCATCAGCTCGTTGCTGGAGAGCTCGCCCAGGTTGTGGCTGTCGGACAAAAGTCCGTTGGCGGCGGCAGGCGACACAAAGGCCAGTGAAAAGCTGGCCCCGGCCACGTCGCGCAGATGGGCGGCGCGGGCCAGAGGTGCGGCAAGGCGCGCCAGATGGCGCGTCCAGCGCAGCGCCTCGAGCAGGTTTGCCACCAGAAGGCCAACAGCCAGCCCCATGAGCAGGCGGACCAACGGCCAGCCAAGTGAATGCCAGAGTGCGGCGAGCGAAAGTGCGGTGTCGGGGGTGGTTGGTGTCATACTGGTTATGTCGGCAACTGGCCTGAAAAACGGAAATTGGCAAAAGCTGGGGGGTGCGCGCCCCTGCGGGCAGCCCCGCAAGGGCAAAGTGGCGGGCCTTGTCAGGCCTAAGGCTTATAGCCTGTGTCGGGGGGCAGATCCCTGCGGCTGGCCTCGGCGCGGGCCAGTACGTCGCAACGCTCGTTTTCCGGATGCCCGGCATGCCCCTTGAGCCAGTGCATGCGTACTTTGTGTGTGGAAAGCATGGGCAGCAGCCGCTGCCACAGGTCGACATTGAGGGCGGGCTTTTTGTCGCTCTTGATCCAGCCTTTTTTTTGCCAGCCCCATACCCAGCGTTTTTCCACACTGTCGCACACGTACTTGGAGTCGGTGTACAGCTCAACCTCGCAGGGGTTTTGCAGCTGGCCCAGAGCCTCCACCACCGCCAGAATTTCCATGCGGTTGTTGGTGGTAAGCTTGTAGCCTCCGGCAAATTCCTTGCGGTAATCCTGCCCGTCAAGTTTGAGCACTGCTGCCCAGCCTCCGGGGCCGGGGTTGCCCAGGCACGAGCCGTCGGTATGAATGGTCACTTTTTGCATTGGCGTCCTTTGCGCTTGTTCCCGCCGAAGCTGTTTCGGCGAGGAGACAGCATACACGGCAACGCACCGCTGGGCAATGCGCCCAGTGAGAAGGCAACCCGCTTCTCAACTAAAAAAGGCCGGGGCATATCAAGCCCCGGCCTTTTGAGTTTGTACCTGTTGGTCTAGTAGCGGTAGAGGTTGGGCTTGTAGGGGCCCTCGACCTTTACGCCGATGTAGTCGGCCTGTTCGGGGGTAAGCTTGGTCAGCTTGACGCCCAGGCGGGCAAGGTGCAGGCGGGCAACTTCTTCGTCCAGCTCCTTGGGCAGGGTGTACACTTTTTTTCCAAGCTTTTCAGAAGCCAGCTTGAGCTGAGCCAGGGTCTGGTTGGTAAAGCTGTTGGACATGACAAAGCTGGCGTGCCCCGTGGCGCAGCCAAGGTTGACCAGACGGCCCTCGGCCAGCACGATGATGCTGCGGCCGGACTTGAGTGTCCATTTGTCCACCTGCGGCTTGATGTTCAGGCGGGTGATGCCGGGGGTGTTTTCGAGATAGGACATCTCGATCTCGCTGTCGAAGTGGCCGATGTTGCAGACAATGGCCTCGTCCTTCATTCCTTCCATGTGCGCGGCGGTGATAACGTGGTAGTTGCCGGTGCAGGTCACGTAGATGTCGCCCTGAGGCAGGGCGTTTTCGACCGTAGTGACTTCAAAGCCCTCCATGGCGGCCTGCAGTGCGCAGATGGGGTCGATTTCCGTCACAAGCACGCGCGCGCCAAAGCCGCGCATGGACTGGGCGCAGCCCTTGCCCACGTCGCCGTAGCCCACAACCACAACTACCTTGCCAGCCACCATGATGTCGGTGGCGCGCTTGATGCCGTCGGCCAGCGACTCGCGGCAGCCGTACAGGTTGTCGAACTTGGACTTGGTGACCGAGTCGTTGACGTTGATGGCGGGGAACAGCAGCGTTCCGGCCGCTTCAAGCTGATAGAGTCGGTGCACGCCGGTGGTGGTTTCTTCCGATACACCCTTTACCTTGGCTGCAACCTTGTGCCAGTGCTGCGGGTCTTCTTTGAGTCGCAGCTTGAGGCGGTCAAGGATGCACTGAAATTCCTTGTTGTCGGTCGGCTGGTCAAGGATGGCGGGGTTGGCTTCGGCCTCCACGCCTTTGTGGATGAGCAGGGTGGCGTCGCCGCCGTCGTCCACAATAAGGTCGGGTCCGCTGCCGTCGGGCCAGGTGAGGGCCATCTCGGTGCACCACCAGTAATCTTCAAGATTTTCGCCCTTCCAGGCAAAAACCTTGGCCAAGCCCATTTCGGCAATGGCGGCGGCGGCGTGGTCCTGGGTGGAAAAAATGTTGCACGATGCCCAGCGGATGTCCGCGCCAAGGGCGTGCAGGGTCTTGATGAGCATGGCCGTCTGGATGGTCATGTGCAGCGAGCCCGTAACCTTGAGGCCCTTGAGCGGCTTGGTGGGGCCGTATTTTTTGATGCATTCCATGAGCCCGGGCATTTCGCGCTCGGAAAGCTGCATTTCTTTTTTGCCAAAGTCTGCCAGCGACATGTCGGCCACTTTGTGGTCAAGGGTCAGGTCAAGGGGTTTGATCATGGGGGTCTCCTATCCGTAATTCTGTTGTGGTCGTTTGCGATATATTACTAAAAAAAGTAACTACTTGTGGTGTCAGCTAACAGGCCTCGGCGCTCAGCAACAGCAGGGTCATGTCCCTGTCAACGGGCATGTGCCTGCACTGCAAAACCCTGAACCCCGCCGAGGCAAGGTCCACGCCGAGCTGCTGTTCGTCAAAGCCGAGCCAGCGGTCGCCATAGCGGATACGCATGGTTTCGTCAGCGTGGCGCTGAAAGTCGGCCACAAAAAGCCTGCCGCCCGAGGCCATGATGCGGCGTATCTCGCGCAGGCCTTCGGCCGGGTCGGAGAGGTGGTGCAGCACAAGGTTGATGCAGGCAAAGTCAGCCTCGTGGTCACGCAGGGGCAAGTGGCTGAGTTCGCCAATGCGCAGCGATACCCGGCCTTCGGCCAGAGCTTCTGGGGCAAAGCGGCGGCGGCAGATCTCGAGCATGCGGGCAGAGCCGTCCACGCCGATGAGGCCGTGCGCCTTGGGCAGCATGCGGGCCAGCACCGCGCCCGTACCGCAACCAAGATCCACTGCGGTGCCGCAGCCAGCGGGTACGGCCTCGCAAACTGCTTCAGAAAGATCAAACGAACCAAGTACTTCGCGGTTAAGCTCGTCCCAGTCTTCCGCAATGGCGTTAAAGAACTGGCGGGTTTTGAGTGCGCGCTCCTCAAGCATCTGGGCGGCCATGTTGATGTCGGCGCGCATGGCCGCATCAGGATGCACAAAGGGGGTAAGGGCACGCAAAAATTCGCGTTCCTCGCCGGAGTGAGGAGTTGCGTAAAATACCCACAGGCCGTCCCGCCGCGAGGTAAGCAACCCCGCTTCGGTAAGTATCTTGAGGTGGCGCGAAACGCGCGACTGCCCCATATCAAGGATGCTGACCAGTTCGTTGACCGAGAGTTCGTAATGCAGCAAGATGTGCACAAGGCGCAGGCGCGTCTCGTCCGAAAGGGCCTTGAAATATAAAAGTGCCATGGCTTTCCTATAAATCAAATTTGATTGATACAAGTATCAATATATCTGGATATAGTCAATGCGCTCAAGCCGCGCCCGTGTTGAGCGCTCACGGCAGCAGGGCAAAACTGGCCGGAACAGATAAATATTCCGCGCCTGGGGTAATCCGGGTTAGCCCGGACCGGAGTTATGGAGCAGTGATGGCAGCCTTTCGCAAACGTCAAAAAGACACGCAACCCGTACCCGCCATGGAGGTTATGGCCTCTGTGCTGGCCGGGCTTGGCGCAGCCCCCGGTCAGGGGGAAACCCGCGCGCGGCTGCAGCAGCTCTGGCTCAACTGGGCAATGGTGATGGGGCCGGAGCTCGCGCCGCTGGCGCGACCCATGGGCCACCACCGCGACCTTTTGCTCATTGGGGCTGAGGACGCCATGCTGGCGCAAGAGCTGCACCTGCTGGCGGGCGAGATGCTTGAGAGGGTCAACGCCTTTATGGAGCAGCCATTCTTTACTGCCATCAAGGTGACCCTGCTCATGGGCAAGGCCGGTCTGGACAAAACCGCAGCCAGTAAAGCCGCGCCTGCAGGTAGCGCCCCCCGACCAAAAAGGCCGGAACCGCCTAACGCCCACGGGCTGTATCTTGAAGCCATGGACCCCAGCTCGCCGGTGGCGCGGGCTTACGCGCGCTTTGTGCGCCAGCGGGGCTGAGACTGGCTGGCGCTATCGCCCGCGCGGCTCTGCCGCAACCGCAATGCGTCCGCCCTGCCAGGCGGGGTTGGCGCAAGGGGCAGGGCCGGGCAGGGATGGGCGCAGCGGCAGCCTTTGCCGACAAAAAGGAGTAAACCGCAAAAGAAAAGTATCTTTTTTAAGTAAAAAATTTAGTATATTACAAAAAATACGTGCTGTTTAAGCATGCGATTTTGTTGTTCGCTTGCTGCGCTTTATTGACAACTCTTCTGCTGCAGTGCTAGTTTTCCCCAACGTTGTTTGGGTATTTGTTGTGACCGTTGCTTGATGGTCTGACCCTGCGGAGGATAATGAATGAACGCGCAGAAAACCATGGAAGACATCTGTCTGAAACAGGACAATGGCTGCGACTTTGCCTTTAGCGGTCGTCTTTTTTCAGAATGCTCATGGTATGATGAATCGCAGGGCACGCTGACCCGCCAAAAGCTCTATGTGACCGAAAGCAACGAGCAGGTGTATTACATTGTGCGTTCCAGCGGTCAGGAACGCAGCCGCCACGCCTACAAGCTTTTCATGCGCGGCGATGTGTGCATTATCCACAACGGCGTTACCGAAATGGCCCTGCAGTTTGAGATGCTTATGCTGGCCGTGCGTGGCCTGTGCGGACTCGAATCCGGCTCTACTCCCTCGCTCTCCATGGTTGAAGAAATGCTCAAGGCCGCCAACGCCTGATATTTCCATATAGCCGCTGCTGGCGCTCACGCGCGGGCAAACGCAACCTCCACATGAAACGGCCCTCTCTCTGAGAGGGCTTTTTCATTTTGAGCTACAGACATTATGGAATATTGCAGGACGGCGCATTGTTTTCACGCAGCCCGACCGCAACAGTTGCGGCCGGGCTGCGGTGATCAATCAGTACAGGCCAAGAAATTTTGGAACAAAGGTTGTGATGGAGGGGAAGGCCGTTATGACGGCCAGCGCAAGCAGGGCTGCCCCAATAAGCGGCAATGCCTCCTTGCTGATCTGCTCCATGGTGAGGCCGCTGATCTTGGCGCCAACATAGAGGTTTACGGCCACAGGCGGCGTAACCTGGCCCACGGCAAGGTTGATTGTCATCATGATGCCAAACCAGACAGGATCCCACTGAAAGTGGCTGACAATGGGCAACATGAAGGGCAGAAATACATAGTAGATGGAAATGGCGTCCAGCAACATGCCTGCAATCAGCAGGATTATGTTGATCATCAGCAGCACTATCCATGGGGTATTGGACATGCCAAGCAAGACGCCAGAACATTTTTCAACCAGCCCAACGGCTGAGCCAACCCACGAATACAGGCCTGCACAGGTGACCACAATCATTACTATCGCAGTTGCCTTGGCAGTTTCTGTCAAAATTTCGATAATAATTTCAAGGCTGTTGATTGTGCGATAAATAAATACGCCCACAAAAAGCCCATAGAATATGGCCACAGCGGCAGCTTCTGTGGGTGTGAAAACACCGCCATAAATGCCGCCAAGAATAACCACGGGGGTCATGATGCCCCAAAATGCTTCGCGCAGCGCCTTGCCGACGGGTTGCTGACGTGGCTTGCCCTTGTATCCGCGTTTGCGCGAGATAAGCAGCACCGCACCCATGATAAAAAAAGCCACAACAATGCCTGGTACAAAACCCGCTGCAAACAGGGCCGGTACCGATACATCCGCAACACCGCCATACACAATGAAGGCTATGCTGGGGGGTATGACAATGGCAAGGCCAGACGTGACAGAAACTGTCGCCGTGGCAAATGCCTTGTCATAGCCAGCCTTGGCCATGCCGGGAATAAGTATGAGGCCCAGGGCAGCCACTGTGGCAGGCCCGGAGCCGCTGACAGCACCCCAAAATGTGGCCACGGCCACAGTGGCCACGGCCAGCCCGCCGGTCATGGAACCCACCAGGGCCTCCATAAGCGCCACAATGCGGGCGGCTATGCCTGCCCGCTCCATGATGTATCCCGCGAGAATAAAGAAGGGTATGGCAAGCAGTGGAAACTTGGCAATTCCTGCAAAGAAATTGTAGGAAAGCATGCTGACGCCCATATCCCACTTCCACACCACAAAAAGGGCGGAAAAGCCCAGCGCGAGGGCAATGGGCACGCGAAAAAGCAGGGGAACAAGAAAAAGCGTCAACAACCAGAAGGCGGGATCGTGAAGCAGTGCGTCCATAGTATCCCCCGCCTAAAAGTTGTTGGTGCGCTGGTCTTCAAAAGCCCTTTGCGCAATGCGGAAAATAATAAGCAGGGAAAACAGCGGGGTGGCAATTGTGTACCACCATACAGGAATCCCCAGGGCCTCAGAGGTCGCGTCAAGATCAATTTCGTCCACGACCTCTGTGAAGCCAGTCCAGCACAGTGCGCCAAAAAAACACACGCCAAGCAGTACAGAGCCCCAGTAGCAGATGCGCCGATAGCGCAGCGGCAGTGAATCGTACAACGCGGTCATGCCCAGATGCCCACCCTCGCGAAAGGCGCGGGCCGTGCCCAGCATAGTTATCCAGACAAAGAAATTGATGGTAATTTCTTCTGTCCATGCAAAAGAAAAAGAAGTGCAGTAACGTACTATCACGTTGATAAATGCGATGACAGCCATTGCAGCCAGTATGAATGCTCCCAGCAGATCCTCAAACCGTTTGTCCAACAGACTCCACATCATTGTACCCATCCCTGAAAAACCCCCCTCGAACGCCCGTGGCGTCATGAGGGGGGTGATGCTATTTTGCTGCGGCCATATCCTGCTCAGCTGCCTTGACCAGATCGGGCCCGATTTTTGCTGCCCAGTCATCGCGCACGGCCTTGGTGGCCTTATGGAACTGCGCAATCTGCTCGGGTGTAAGGCGCGAAACGGTCATGCCGTGCTGTTCAAGGCAGGCATAGGGGTCGTTGATTTCGGGGAGTTTGCCGATTTTTTCCAGATAGGCCTTCGAAGCGCCATCGTCCATGCCAAGGCGGGAGAGGGCCTTGCTGTAGGCTTCCATTTCTTTGGCGCAGGCAAGCAGAATCTGCTGGTCTTCGGGCGTAAACTGTGACCATACAGCGGGATTGATGCCGAGCATCAGCGGGTCAATGACGTAGTGCCAATCGCAGAGAAATTTGTGGAAATCCCATATTTTCAGGGGAATATTGATGCCATTGGTGGGGTTTTCCTGCCCGTCCACAACGCCCTGCTGAAAGCCCGTTGTGGCTTCTGCCCAGTTCATGTTGACGGGGTTTGCCCCAAGCGCACGAAAAGTATCAATAAAAATTGGGCTGCCAACCACGCGGATCTTGAGGCCCTGCATGTCTTCGGGTTTGGTGATGGGGCCTTTGCTTGTGGTCATTTCGCGGTAGCCGTTTTCGCCCCAGCCCAGAAATTTAACGCCCTTATGCTCAACAGCGGCGATCAGCATTGCGCCCGACTTGCCAGCGGTGACCGCATCGATTGCCTTGTAGCGGTCTGGCTGCACGGCCATGAAAAAGGGCAGCGCCGTGAGGTTCAGCTCCTTGATCTGGGGCGACCAGTTGATGGGCGAAGCCAGCGCAAAATCAATGGCGCCGTTGCGCAGCATAAGAAATTCAGAGGTCTGTTTGCCTGCCAGCAGCTGGCTGGAGGGATAGACCTTGATGTTTATGCGGCCATTGGTGCGCTCGTTGACCAGTTCGGCAAAACGGGCAGCTGTGAGGCCCCAGCCAGAGGTGGCGCCAGGAACAACGCTGAGTTTGTACTCTGCCTTGTAGGCC
The DNA here is from genome assembly GCF_004801255.1 of Desulfovibrio desulfuricans. Taxonomy (NCBI): domain Bacteria; kingdom Pseudomonadati; phylum Thermodesulfobacteriota; class Desulfovibrionia; order Desulfovibrionales; family Desulfovibrionaceae; genus Desulfovibrio; species Desulfovibrio desulfuricans. The sequence continues at coordinate 54,899 of NZ_CP036295.1, forward strand.
GCCTCAGCCTTCTGCGATAAAGCAAGCAATGCCCCGGCTGACAGCAGGCACACGAACACAACGCCCCATGTCCAACGCATAAAGCCTTTCATATTCACAATCTCCTCATCAAAAGGGTAACAAACAAGACCTTGCCATACATGCGCGGGCAACATGTATGAGCGCCAATCCTTCGCAGCATTGGCGGCTCTGCCGTAATAACGGGATCTTTGGCAGCCTTGTGGGCCGATGGACGCCAGCAGGTTTTGCAGCGGGGCTTGTGGCCGGGCGTTGCCGCTGAAAGGTACCCTCGGTATAAAGATCGCGAATGAGTATTTCTTTATTTATGCCAGACTTACGCAGAATGGTACAGATTTTTTTGGGGTGTTGCGTGGCAGGCTGTGGAGAAAATTGGTTTGACGCCACGTTGAAAGGGGTGGGCATGTGCTTTATCATGCACCATAAATATGCTCCCATCAAAATGGCTGGCAACAAGTTATGCAATCAAACATTATACGGCAGTGAGGCAAGATGAGCACGACACTACAGCCAGGTATGACAGGCACTCTGGAAACCACGGTCACGGAATCCATGCTGGCAAGCAGCGTGGGCAGCGGCAAGGTCGACGTGTTTTCAACCGCCATGATGGTGGCCTGGATGGAAGCGACAGCCGTGGATGTGGCCCAAGCCTGCCTTGAGCAGGGGCAAACTACTGTAGGGACCGGCATAAGCGTGACCCATGTGGCTGCAACACCGCTGGGCATGAAGGTGCGCTTTACCGCAGAGCTGACGGCTGTCTCCGCCAACGGCAAGGGTCTGAGCTTTAAGGTTGCCGCCCACGACGAGGCCGGGCTTATTGGCGAGGGCACGCACGAGCGCGTGGTGGTGAACAGGGAAAAGTTTGAGGCGCGCACCAGGGCCAAGGGGCAGCCCAAGGATTAGCCAACAGGATAAACAGTAGGGGCCAGAAGTCGAATCGTTACGGCGCGGGGGCCATCCTGCCGTTGGCTGTTGTTGTGGGCTTTTGCGTCAAAACGCAGTAATCTGCTAGGGTCTGTGCAATACAAGGAGTTTTTATATGCAGAATCTTACTTTTGTCGGCATATCGGGCAGCCTGCGCAAGGCCTCGCGCAATACCGGGCTTTTGCGCTGCTGCGCTGCGCATCTTCCACAGGGCGTAAGCCTGCGGATTGCAGATATTTCGTCCCTGCCGCTGTATAATGCGGATATGGAAAAACCCGAGGCAGCGCAGCAGCTGATTGATCTGGTCAGCGCTGCGGACGGTTTGGTGCTGGCCTGCCCGGAATACAACTATTCGTTGGCCCCGGCGCTCAAAAATGCGCTGGACTGGCTTTCGCGCGAGCCTGATCTTGCCCCGCTGGCGGGCAAGACGGCCTGCATTGTGGGCGCGGGCGGCGGTATGGGCACTTCGCGCGCGCAGTACCATCTGCGCCAGGTGTGCGTGTATCTGAACCTGCACCTGCTGAACAAGCCCGAGCTGTTCTCCAATGCCTTTACCCCTGCGTTTGCCGACAACGGCGACGTGCAGGACGAGGCCCTTGCCCAACAGGTGGCGGCGCTTATGCAGGCCATGGCCGACTGGACGCTGCGGCTTAAATAACCCGCTCTTGCGGCCCCGTGGCGTTGCCCATCCGCAATGCGCTGCGGGGCTGAAATGTGCAAAAGGAACTTCAATGGCTGGCTGTGCCGCAAAAGACGCCGTAAGCTGCAGGTACCACAACCGGCGTATGGAGCGCATGCTGCCCGGCATGGATCTGTTGCTGGACGCTTATGCTCCGGTTGATTGCGGCATGGCGAGGGCCATTGACCACAGGGGGCAAAAACCCGCTGCGGGGCTGGCGTCGACTATTGCGGCACGCAGTCTATCCCGATAACGCCGCTGGAAATTGAGGGTTTGCGTCTGTTTGTGCAGCAGGAGGCCTTGCCGCATGAATATGCGGCGCTGTCAGCGGCCTGCGCGATGTTTCGTGGCCAAAAGGCCGTGCTTGGAGCTACGTGCCCTATTTTGCGCGGCAGGTGCTGCGCCGTGTAGCCCGTGCGCCCCATGGACTTCGGTATATTGTGTACGGCCAACCCTGCGCCCATGGCGAGAACCGCACCCAAACGCGCCCGCAGGACGTGCTGTGACCGGGGCGGGATTTTTTGCAGGCTGACTTGCGGCATACACTGCCCTGGCACCGCGAGCGGCATTCGTTGCCTGAGCAGGTGTCCACGGCTGAGGCTCAGGCGTTTTTTCGTTCCGCTACAACCATCTTCAGTCCGTGCCTTGGGCAAGGTAGCTTACGCCGCAGGGCGTGGCCGCCAAAGTCAGCGATTTGCCAGGTCAAGCCTGACCAGCGCTCCGTTGTTTATCCCCACAAAAAGCCCCAGAGGCGTGCTGGCGGCCGGGCAGACCGGCACGGCCAGATACTGGCCGGTTTTCCAGGCGTCTGCGGCAAAGGGCAGGTATTCGCCAGCCAGGGCAACGGCAATCTGGGCAGGGTCTTCCGCCAGAGGCGCGGCGACGGACTTGACGGATGGCCGCGCAAGCAGCATCTCTGCTGCCTGCTGCTGTACAAACAGCGGCAACAGCCTGCGCCAGTCAGGCTTGCTGACGCGCAAAACCGCAATGCGTTCAATCCGGGTCATGTCCTGCCCGTGCAGTACCAGCCACAGATTGCTGAAGGTGGCAGAGGCGGAGAGGGCTTCTACGCCAGCGGGCGCGCCGTTGGCGCGCACCAGCCATGCGCCGTCGATGCCATGCGTGCCCAGGTCCTGCGTCAGCGTCAGCGCCAGCGGTTTTTGCGCCGCAAGCTCGGCCCGCGCCGTCAGCGCGCCAACGGCGGCACTGGCGAGGGGTTGGGCGCTGTGCACGCTGCCAAGCCCGAACATCCAGGCCACCCAAAGGTTGGGCCACGTTTCCGGCTGCGCGGGCAGGGCCTCGCCCGTCTGCACAGGAAAAATTTCATCCGGGATACTGCGCTGCACCGCAGGCTGGGGCTGGCTGGGGTCAATGGCCCGCTTGCGTGCTCCGGGACGGTAAATTTCGCCCAGCAGTCCAAAGCGCGGAGAGGTATTTTGTCCTTGCGCGGCCTGTCCAATGGCTTGCAGGGCGTCGTAGCGTTGCTGCAGCTGCAGGCCAAGCTGCAGCATGCTGCCGTTGACCGTGTTGACAGCCGTAGTGCGCCAGTTGGCGCTGCCAGCCAGCAATCCCAGCAGCAGAACAAGCAGGGCAGGCATCAGTGCCTGCCGGGGCAACCGCGCCAGCGCGCGCTCCAGAGCAGGCATGGCTTCAAGTATTCCCCACAGGGCAAAGCCAAAGGCGTAGGCAGAAAAAATGGCCAGCCCGGAGGGCAATTTGCTTGAAGAGCTGACGGTCACGTCGCTTAAGGCGTGCAGCACGGTGATAAGGCCCGAAAGGCCCATGTAGGCCGCTACGGCGAGCGCCGCCAGCAGCAGGCCCGAACGGGCCGCGCCGGCGGAAGGGCGCAACGGAGGCTGCCCCCGCAGGCCTCGCAGTACAAGCACAAGCAGCAGCACCGCCCACGGCCACAGCCCGTCAAAAAACCAGAAGGCCGCATGACGCCATTCGTCAAACGCCGCAGCCAGCTGCCGCAGTTGCGTGGCCGTATCAATATGGCGGGTGGCTCTGCGCATCTGGTTGCCCGGCGCAAGAAACGAAACAAGCAGCGCGCCAAAAATCCATAGCCATACAACGCACATATGGCGAAACCGCATGCGGGCCGTCTGCGCGGCGTCGGGCTCTGTTTCACGGGCGTCAAAGCGGTCGGCAAGGGCCAGCAAAACCGTAACAGTGCTGGCGGTCAGCGCCGCCAAGGCGGAATGCTCAAACACGCCCACGGTCAGCACGCCCACAATGACGGCGTGCCTGCGCGCCGAGCGCGCCTGTGCAGCGGGCGCGGTCCACAGGCGGCACAGCACCCACAGGTACACCAGCGTCATGGCCTGCAAAAGGCCCATGGTCAGGCTGTCTGTAAGAAGGTAGAGGTTGGGCAGACTCTGGTGGCAGGCCAGCACCGTCAGCACGGCCAGCAGGCCGCAAAAGGCGGCAGGCCCGCGCCGCAGCCGCACCACGCGCGCAAGGCCGTACAGCCCCAGGCCGTACAGCGCCGCCACGCCTGCGCACACAAGACCGTAAAGAGGGCGCAGCTCTGCCGCCTTGCCCAGAAATACCGCAAGAAAGTGATAGGTGTAGCGACCACTCCAGGTAAGCCACTCGCGCACGATCTCATACAGCCCGCCGGGCAGGTCAAAGGGAAACATGGCCCTGGTGACCTCGTCAAAGTCGTCCCCGCGCGGAAACAGGAAACAGCAGGCGTAGGCAAAAGGCAGCAGCAGAGCCAGCAGCAGAGCCCACCAACCCCAGCCGGGGGCTGGCAGAATCAGACGGGAGGGAGACGGTAAGGCCGGGGATGCGCCGTCTTGTGACGCGGCAAAATTGGCAGGCTGCGCCATGTGCTGACAGACCTTGTGTTTGCGCGGGAGGCCCCGTGATCCGGAACCCCCCGCGCGTTATCTTTTGCAGAGATGCCGCCCGGTTGGCAGGCGGCGGGCGGTGCTGTCTGACAGGGCCGCCGTTTGAGCTGCACGTTATTTTACGTCGACGATGCGCACTTCGCCCCGCGCTTCGTTGGCCTTTTTGCGGAAGGTCTGGCGGCGGTCCTCGCCGTCGACCTGTCCGGCCAGCCACTCGACCACATGCATGACCGGGCGCTTGTCGTGCATATTGATAAGGCAGCGGCCAATGCCGATCTTGCACGAGGGGCAGCCCACAATGACCGGCGCATCACTGGCTTCTTCAAAGGCGTCGCCAAGGCGTTGCTGCTTGCGCGAGCGCAGCAGGTTGTAAATTTCGGGCGAGGTCATGGCGCCCATGCCAGATTCGCCGCAGCAGCCGGGGTTGAGGGAGATTTTGGCTCCGCTGAAGTCGCCCAGCGCCTTGACGATCTGCTTTTGCCCCTTGATCTTGTGCACGTCGGCCCATTCGCAGTGGCAGGCGCCGTGGTAGACGACCTGCGATCCCTCGGGCAGGGGCCCCCTGAGATCCTTTTTGTCGAGCAGGGGCAGGGTAAGCTGGCCCACGTCGCGCAGGGTAAGCTGGGGAAACTGCGTTTCCATGTGCAGGCGCTCAAGGCCGTCGCGGCACGAGCCGCAGGCCGTGACCAGATGCTTGCAGTCAAAGCCCTGCTTGGCGAGGTTGCGCAGCATGGAGGCCAGATACTGGCGGTTTTGGGCCATGTTGTCTTCAAAGGCCGTATCCATGCCCGCCGCCAGCAGAGGAAAGCCGCAGCACAGATGCCTGGGCGGCACGGCAACGGCAAAGCCCGCCTTGAGCAGCAGCATGACGGATGAAATGCCGATGCGGTCATGAAACAACGCGCCGCCGCAACCGGGGAAGTACAGCACGCAGGGCATGCCCGGCGCGGGTTCGGCAGGTGCAAAGATGGAACCCTTGTGCAGCTTGAGGGCCTCGTACAGGTTGGTATAGCCCATCTTGGGGCCGCGCCCGGAAAACAGCGGGCTTTTCATGCGCCGCTTCCACATTTCGGGTACGAAACCAAGAAACTTGTTTTGCATCTTTTGGCCCAGCGAGGCCATTTTGGCCGCCTTGGGCACACGGTGCTGAATATCGCCCGAGAGCCACTCGAGGGCATGCCCCTTGATGGGGTGGCCGCCCGCGCCCTCGTGCTCCAGCAGGGCGCGCAGGGTAAGGGCCACCTCGCCCGAGGGAATCTTGACCGGGCAGTTGGCCATGCAACGCCCGCAGGCCGTGCAGTGCTCCACAATGTCGCGCAGCGCCTTGTGCAGGCTTTCGTCAATGCGCCCCTTGTTGACCTGGCTGTAGTAGACAGCCTCAAGCAGCATGCCCAGCACCATGTTTTTGTTGCGGGGGTGATACTGCATGGAGCGCTCGGGGTAGCACATGGAGCAGACCTGCTTGCACTTGCCGCAGCGGGTGCAAACCTGAATGGAAGTGAGCAGGCTGATGAGCTTTTCCTTATCGGGCAGGCCGCTCTCGCGGATATCGCGGATGAGCCTGTTGAACGAAAAGGTGAAGGGCCTGACCGGCAGCTCGCGAAACACCAGCTTGGCCGGGTTCATGACGTCGCGGGGGTCAACGCGCTCTTTAAAGGCGCGTAGCGCGTCCATCTTGTCCTTGCCAAAAAAGGCGATCTTGGTGATGCCTATGCCGTGCTCGCCCGAGACCTCGCCGCCCATCTCCTGACATTCGGCCATGATGCGGGCTGCGGTTTCTTCCGCTTCTTCCAGCATATGGGCGTCGTTGGAGTTGACGGGGATGTTCACATGGCAGTTGCCGTCGCCCGCGTGCATGTGGCTGGCCACCACAATGCGGCTGGCGTCCATGTATTCCCTGATCTTGTCGATTTTTTTGGCAAGATGGGGATATTTTTCCTTGAGCTTGGCAAGGAAGTCTTCCGCCCTGGCGGCCAGCTCCATGTCCGAAACTTCGGCGGCTGCCACGTCGCCCGAGGCGGCCTTGGAGGCCTGCGAAAACTCGCGGTTAAAGTCTTTGTCTTCCATGGGAAAGCCCGGCAGGCGTCCCACTTCCTGCAGGGCGTGGCGGTAGGCCGCTGCCGTGCATTCAAGGTTGATCTGCTCAAGGAACAGCGCAAAGTCGGGGATGCGGTCCATGGGGATAACCACGTCCTCGTTCATTTTAAAGCCCGAGGTGCGTTTGGCGATGGCCGAGAGCCTGTGCCGGTCTTCCCAGAAGCGCTCGCCTTCCTTGTCGTCGGCGGCAACGATAATATCCACGTTGTCCTGCTGTTCGACAACGCCCACGATGTCGGCCACGCACTTGTCGAGCAGGTAGGGGTCGTCGCCGTCCACCTGCAGGATGATGACCGAAATGGGCGAGCCCTCGTATTTTTCGGACTTGCGCTTGTATTCGATGGCCTGCACGTACTTGGCGTTAAATTCTTCCATGGCCGAAAGGTGGGCGTAGTCGCCCTCCTGGCGGATGCGGTTGCGCAGGGCCACCAGCTCGCGCACCACCACGGCTGCGGGGTGCATGGAGCGGCCAAAAAATTCAAGCACCATGACGCGGCTGTACTTGGGCTTGGGGTGGATGATAAAACAGGCCTCGGTGATGATGCCGTCCACGCCTTCCTTCTGCATGCCGGGCAGGCCGCCCAGAACCTTGTTGGTCACGTCCTTGCCAAGGCCGGGCAGGCGTATCTCGTCGCCGCGCAGGTGCACCACGTTGCGCACGCCGCCGCTCACGTCCTTGACCACAAAAACGGCGGTTTCGTCGGGCAGAATCTTGTGGCGGGGGTGGTTTTCGCGCTCGACGGTGATTATTTCGCCCGTAGGGGTAACCATGCGCCACCACAGCAGGTTGTCGAGGGTGGTGCCGTATTCGAAGGCGCTGGGGCCGCCTGCGTTTTCAGAGACGTTGCCGCCGATGGTCGAGGCCTGTTTGGAGGCCGGGTCGACGGAAAAAAGCGCGCCCTTGGCGTCCACCGCATTGATGACAGCCTGCGTGATGACCCCCGCCTGACAGGTGACGGTCATGGCTTCAAGGTCGACGGGGCCTATGCGCGTAAGGCGCGTAAGGCTGACAATGACCGTGCGCTTGCGCGCGGGCACAGCGCCGCCGGTCATGCCCGAGCCGCCGCCGCGCGGGATAAGCGCAAACTTCATGTCGTTGGCAAGCTTGACCAGCTCGGCCACCTGCTCGGTATTGTCTGGCTCGACGACCAGCAGCGGCAGTTCCATGCGCAGGTCTGTGGCGTCGGTGGCCGATTCGACCATGGCGGCAGGGTTGGTGAGGATGCACTCATCGGGCAGGATGCGGTGCAGCGCGTCCACCAGTTTGGTGCGAAAGGCCGTCTCGGCCTCGTGGGCCGACCAGAACATGGTAAGGCCTTCGCTGATGGCGGTGGCGTAGTAGTGCGCCAGCGAAACCGATTCCTTGTCAAAGCTCTCGCGCACGCTGGTGCGCACGGTTTCCGCATTGATAAAGGGGTTGTAGGCCACCAGAAAAAGCTCTTCGGCTATGGCGATGGCCAGGCTGCGGACAGATTCGGGCCATTCTGCGAAGTCGTCGATGTTGATACGCAGAATCCTGTTCACCACATAGTCAGGAGAAATGGAGATATGCGGACCCTTGTGGGGCATGACGTTCTACCTCATGAAGCTCTTGCGGCGTTGCCGCCGGTCAAATCCAATGAAGACAGGGCGGGTATGCGCAACCCGTCGCCGTTTGTGCCCCGCATCTTGCCGTAACCCTCACCTGCCATGCGTTGCGCCGCCAATAGCCAACCATGCCGAACCGAAGCCCGTATTTGTGCGGGGTCGGGCGGCATGGTAAATGGGTAACAGCTCGCGCGCTTGTCAGGCCGCAGGCGGCTGGCAATTTTTAAAACCACCGGGTACGCCGATGGTCTCTTGCGCGGGGAAGCCTTTTATCTACGTTCTATATGGGCGGTTGGCAAGTGCGCAGGGCAGGCCCCGCGCCACGATCAGGCCAGTAATACGCGATAACAGGAATAGTAGTCTTTGACATTTGGCGGGCTGTGGATATTCTCTGCCTGACGGCAGGCCCCCTTGGGAGTTTCCGCTTTTATCTACGGAGTTATCTTTGATGTTTATTGTAAAATTACAGCCTATTACGGATGTTTTTGACTGGCTGCATTCTGCCTGGGAGCGGGCCACAACCCAGCGGAGGGTGGCCCTGTGCATCCTGTGGGTATACTTGCTCTCGCTGCTTGGGGTGGAGCTGAACAGGCTGAGCATTTTTCCGCCCTGGTTGGCGGCAATCACGCCGCGCAGCCATTTTTATGCGATCCATCTGGCATTTACGTTGATTCTCGGGCTTGAGGTCATGAGCCTCATCTTGGTGATACCCAGTTCACTTTCGCAATCCATGGGCAAGCAGTTTGAAATTCTCACCCTCATACTGTTGCGCAACGCTTTTAAGGAGCTGGCCCACCTGCCCGAACCCGTGAGCGTGGTCAACGACCTGTTGCCGGTTCTCAACATTGCGGTTTCCGGGGCGGGAGCGCTGGCCGTGTATCTGTGCCTGGGGCTGTACAAGCGTATTGCCAGGCAGCATCTGCACTTTATCGCCTCCGCCGATCTGCGCATGCGCTATGTCATGAGCAAAAAAATGCTGGCGCTGGCCTTGTTCGGCATTTTTCTTTTCACGGGCCTCAGGGATCTTGTCCTTTTTGTGCAAACCGGCGAGGAACATAATTTTTTTGAGACGCTCTACACGGTGCTGATTTTTGCCGATATTGCCATGGTGCTCATAGCGCAGCGGTACATGCCCGCCTTTCATGCGGTGTTTCGCAATTCCGGCTTTGTTATCGGCACATTGCTCATGCGGCTGGCCCTTTCGGCCACGCCGCTGTGGAGCCCGGCCATCGGTATTTTTGCCGCCGTGTTTGTGCTGGCCGTAACCTGGGGAACCAACTATTTTACGCCCCTGCACCAGCAGGGCTACTGCGTGCGCGAGGTCGAATCCACCGACTGAGCCTGCCGGGCTAGCTGAACTAAAGCAGACATTGGGCCGCACCGGCATGGCGCTTTTTACGCCCCGGTGCGGTTTTTTGCGCGCATTGCCAGCTCGTGCGGCGTGCCAGGCGAGTGGCCGCGTATGAATCGGCGAAATGCCCGCCCGCGCGGCGTCGCGCGCAAGCGCAAGCGCTGCTGCGGCCGTGCGTGGTAAAATATATCTGTCTACGCCTGCAGTTTTTTTATGCTGTTTGCGGTTCTGCGCCGGAATTGCCTTGATCAATAAAAACGTCCCGCACTGCAAGGCAGCGCGGGACGTTTTGTCAATCAACCGGCAGAGCAGGCTAGTAGGCGTGCTCGTCCTTGAGGTCGTCGTTGGTGACCGGCGCGGAGAATGTCTTGTACAGCCAGAACTGGTAGGCAAGCACAATGGGAACCATCACCAGGGCCACGCCCAGCATGATCTTGAGGGTCAGCTGGCTCGAAGCGCCGTTGAAGGCGGTGACAGTGGCGGCAGGATCAATGGAAGAAATGATCATGCCGGGGAACATGCCCGCCACGCCAAAGAAGGTAACTCCCAGGATGAACAAGGCGCTGCAGGCCCAGGCCAGCCAGAGCTTGCCCGCGCCAAGCATGACGCGCGCGCCCACAAGGCCGGCCAGAGCCAGCAAAGGCAGAGCAAACAGCACTGGCGAGGCAAAAAAGTTGGCGTAGAGCTTGGTGTAGATGCCCGTAAGCACCAGAAACACCACCAGCAGCAACAGCATGAGGGGCCACAGGAAGGTAGCCGAAGCCACAGCGCGGGTCTGCAGGCTGCCTGTGCTCTTGATGGCCAGCCACAGCGAGCCGTGCAGCAAAAACATGCAGAGAAAGAACACGCCGCCCGCAAGGCCGTAAATGCTCAGCAGGCCAAGCAGGTTGCCGTGGTACACGCCCCTGGCGTCAACAGGAATGCCCATAAACAGGTTGGCAAAGGCAACGCCGAGCAGCACGCAGGGCACAAGGTTGGAGATAAAGTGCACGCAGTCCCACAGGGCGCGCCAGCTGTCGTGCTCGACCTTGTTGCGAAACTCAAAGGAAACAGCCCGGAAAATAAGGGCAAAAAGCAGCAGCAGCAGGGGCGCGTACAGCGCGCTGAACATGACCGCATAGGCCTTGGGAAAAGCCGCAAAGGTCACGCCGCCGGCGGAAATAAGCCACACTTCGTTACCGTCCCAGAAGGGCCCGGCAGCATTGTACATGATGCGGCGCTCAGACTCGTTTTTGCCCAAAAAGGGCAGCAAAGCGCCAAGGCCAAGGTCAAAGCCGTCCAGAACAAAGTACACGGCCCACAACAGCGCCCACAGCACAAACCAGATGGTTTCCAACATGGCTATACCTCCTGGGCGTCGGGGCCCTTGATGGCGTATTTACGCAGCAAGTAAATGTCCAGCAGGCCCAGCAGTGAATACACCACAATAAAACCGCCAAGCGAAATGGCGATATTCTCTGCGGGTACCGGCGATACCGCGTCGGAAGTGCGCATGAGACCGTAGACAATCCAGGGCTGACGGCCAATTTCGGCCACTGCCCAGCCCAGCATGATGGCAATGTAGGGCAGGGGAATGTTCCATACCAACGCCTTGAGCAGCAGCGGGCAGGGTTCGTCCTTTTTGCGCTGCAAAAAGGCGCCAACCGCCAGCAGCACAAATATTCCCGCCATGGCGATCATGCCGCGGAAGCTCAGGAAGGTGGGCATAACCGGGGGTCGGTCTTCCTTGGCAAAGTCTTTGAGGCCCTTCACTTCGGCATCGGCGTTGCCATAGGCAATCCAGCTCAGCATGCCGGGCAGGCCAATGGCCTGCACCTTGTTGCCCTCGTTGGCTTCATCGGGCCAGGCCAGCAGGTAGAAGGGCACGTTGCGCCCCGTTTCCCAGTGCGATTCAAGCGCAGCCAGCTTGGTAGGCTGCACCTGGGCCACGGTTTTGCCCTGCTGGTCGCCAGACAGGCCCAGCAGCAGCACAAGCGCCAGCGTAAACCCAGCGGACATCTTGAACGATGCGCGGAAAAATTCCACGTTGCTCTTGCGCAGCAGGTGCCAGGCCGAAACGCCCAGCACAAAAAAACCGCCAAGCGCCCACGATGCCAGCACTGTGTGGGCGTACATGCCCCAGGCGTAACCGTTGGTCACCACCTGCCAGAAGTTGGCAAGTTCGGCGCGCCCCATGGTTTCATTGATGGTATAACCCACGGGGTTCTGCATAAAGCCGTTGGCAAGGATGATCCAGAGCGCGGAAAGGTTGCCCGCAAAGGCCACAATGTAGATGGACGCGAGGTGCATTTTTTTGCTGACCCGCTTCCAGCCAAAGTGCCAGACGGCAAGAAATGTGGATTCCAGAAAAAAGGCCACCGTGGCTTCAATGGCCAGCAGTGAACCAAAAATATCGCCCACGTACTCCGAGTAGCGCGACCAGTTTGTGCCAAACTGAAATTCCAGCGTGATGCCAGTCACCACGCCCAGGGTAAAGTTGATGAGAAAAAGTTTTCCCCAGAATTTGGCTTGTTTTTTCCAGAATTCGTCACCGGTGCGGACATATCGGGTTTCCATCCATGCAAGAATGATGGAAAGACCGAGCGTGAGCGGCACGAATATGAAATGGAAAAAAACGGCCACAGCGAATTGCAAACGCGAAAGCATTACAGCGTCCATGCAGGCCCTCCTTGAATATCCTTCAGGCGAGATAGCTTTTTTCCCATCAAATGGCAAGTAGTTACGAATATCGTTTTACCTCGCATTCCTTTAATGGCGCGGGTATTATTATTTATCCCCCTTATTTTTGAAATATGATTTCATATTTTTGGGCCAAAATTTTACCGCCGCAGCCAGTCTTTCTGCTGCGTTGCGGCAAAGTCCACGCAAAAAACAGGTGCTTTTTTTACGTGCCTCCCCTTGAAAATTCGGTAAGGGATATTATTTTAAACCATATCGTTTTTCAGGAGGTTTGTCATGGCAGAGGCTGGTAATAATTCCCGCCAATTCCGCGCTGAGGTGCGCAAGGTCCTGCATATCCTCACCAATTCACTCTACACTAATCGCGAAATTTTTTTGCGGGAACTTGTTTCCAACGCATCGGACGCGCTGGATAAATTGCGTTATCGCATGAACCGGGGCGAGAGCCCGAGCTTGCATGATCTTCCGCTCGAAATCAGCATCACCCTGGACAAGGACGCCAAGGTGCTGACCATTGCCGATACAGGCGTTGGCATGACCGCAGACGAGCTGGCCGAAAACCTGGGCACCATCGCCCGGTCCGGTTCGGAACAGTTTTTGGCGGACGTGGCTGCGGACAATGCCGCCAAGGCAACAGACCCAGCAGCCGAAGCCGCACCTGGTGAAGAAGGCGCGGATGCCCGGCCCGCGGATGCAGCCAACATCATCGGACGCTTTGGCGTGGGCTTTTATTCCGTCTTTATGGTGGCCAGCAAGGTCGAGGTTACCTCGCGTCCGGCTTTTGGCGACAACGCCGAAGCCAGCGTGTGGGTGAGCGACGGCCTGGGCACGTTTACCATTGACCCCGCCACTGGCGACGCCCCCAGGCGCGGTACGGTCATCAAGGCCTGGCTCAAGGACGACGCCGCCGAGTTTGCAGAAAAATTCCGCGTGGAATCGGTCATCCGCAAGCACTCGGCCTTTGTGCCCTTTCCCGTGCTGGTGGACGGCGAGCGCGTAAACACCCAACCCGCCCTGTGGCGCGAGCCCAAGTTTTCGGTCACCAAGGAGCAGTACGACTCCTTTTACAAGGCGCTGACGTATGACGCCAAGGATCCGCTGGATACCTTGCATCTTTCGGTGGACGCGCCCGTGCAGTTTAACGCCCTGCTGTTCACGCCCGATTCGGCGCAGGACTTTTTTGGCGCTGACCGTGAATACTGGGGGCTTGATCTCTATGCCCGGCGCGTGCTGATCCAGCACCGCAACAAGGAGCTTGTGCCGGAGTATCTGGCCTTCCTTAAGGGCGTGGTGGACACCGAAGACCTGCCGCTGAACATCTCGCGCGAAACGCTGCAGGAAAACGTGGTGCTGCGCAAGATCAGCCAGGTACTGGTAAAGCAGGCCCTTGGGCATCTTGAAAAGCTGGCTGGCAACGACGCGGAAAAGTACAGCCGCTTCTGGCAGCTGCACGGCAAGGTCTTCAAGCTGGGCTACCACGATTACGCCAACCGCGAGCGCATCTGCGCCCTGTTGCGTTTTAACTCCTCGGCGCTGGCAGACGCAGATGCGCTCACGAGCCTTGACGAGTACATGGCCCGCGCCCCCGAGACGCAAAAGATCATCTGGTACGTGGCCGCGCCCAACCGCGAGGCCGCCCGCCTCAACCCGCACATGGAGCGCTTCCGGCGCAAGGGTGTGGAGGTGCTGTGGCTCTACGAGCCGGTTGACGAATTTGTCATGGACAGCCTTGCCAAGTACAAGGACTGGGAATTCAAGTCGGTGGAAACAGCGGCGGACGACGCCCTGAAGGATTTTGCCGACAAGGAGCAGCCGGAACACGAAGCGGCAGCGCCGCTTTCGGAAGACGATACGGCGAGCTTTGACGCCCTGTTGGCAAAAATGAAAGAGATTCTGGGAGAAAAGGTCACCGACGTGCGTGTGTCGCATCGCCTGGCCGACAGCCCGGCTGTGCTGGTTTCGCCCGACGGGGGCATGTCCTCTTCCATGGAAAAACTGCTCAAGGTCATGCAGAAGGACGACTCCATCCCCGTAAAAGTGCTGGAGGTCAACCGCGACCACCCGCTGCTGCGCAGCATGCTGCGCATCTTTAAGGCCGACGCCGACGACAGGATCCTTGCCGACATGACGGGCTGCCTGTTTGACTCCAGCCTGCTGCTGGACGGTTACCTCAAGGACCCGCAGGCGCTGGCCGCACGCACGGGCAAACTGCTTGAGGAAGCCGCCGCCTGGTATACGGAAGTGCGCAAGATATAGTTGGCGGGGCGCCCCAGCTGGGTGTACCGGCCATGGCCAGAATACAAACGGCCCCTGTGATCGCTCACGGGGGCCGCTTTATTTTTTATCTGTGCAAGCCGGGGGTTAGTACACCACGCTGTACGACATGACCTCGGGCCTGTGGAAGAAAAACTCTACCCGCCGGTTCATGGCGCGGCTTTGTTCGTCAATGCCGGGCTTGAGGGGGCGGGTGTCGCCGTAGCTTACAGCGCGCATGCGCGTGGGCTTGATGCCCTTGTTGGCGAGATAGTGCACCATGGCCGAGGCGCGCGCGCCGGAAAGCTCCCACGCAGAGGCAAAAGGCGGCCTGGCCTCGGACGAATCCGCATGTCCCCGCACCACGAGGTACAGGTTATACTCGTTCATGAGTTTGAGCACCGCTTCGAGCACTTTTGTGCCCTCGGGCAGCAGGTCGATGCTGCCGGGCTTGAACATGACGTCCGAGTTGACGCGCAGCTGCACGCCCACGTCGTCGGCGCTGATGCCCGACGAATTTTGCGGCACGGCGTCAGCCATGAGCATCTGCTTGATTTTTTGCGCGATGGCGTAGTGCGACTTTTCAACCTCGTTGATCTTGAGGTCGCGCGCGTCGATCTTGTCCGTATTCTGGATAAACGGATTGTTGGAAATGGGGGATGTGGAACTGGAATCGAAGTTTCTGTCGCCGCTAAAATAGGCGGCAAGACCCGCCTTGGTATCCGGCGGAACCATGCTGAGGATCCACAGCAGAAGAAAGAAGGCCATCATGGCCGTAACAAAGTCGGCATAGGCCACTTTCCATGCGCCGCCGCCCATAGGCTTTCTCCTTTCTGTAGTATTTTGCGCCGGGCCGTGCTCATACTGCCGGGGCCAGCAAAAGCTGGCCTTCAGCGCCCTTGCCTCCAATCCATATCAGGTTTTTGCGCAAGGGCAAAATATCAGCACGTTCACGCCCCCGCCGGGGGGGCAGCCAGCCCCGCATGGGCCTGTTAGCCGCTCTTGAGGCGTTCTTCCATTTCGGCAAACGAAGGCCGGAAGGGATAGGGTATGGCCCTGCGTCCGTATTCAACGGCGATAAGCGGGGTAGAGCCGCGAATAGCCGCCGCCACGGCTTCCTTGATGGAGTTGAAATAAAAATGTTCTTCAGCCACATAGTTTTCAAGCTTTGCGCCCATGGGGCCAAAGAGGCCATAGCAGGCAAGAATACCAAAAAACGTGCCTACAAGTGCTGCCGCGATGTAGTGGCCCAGAACTTCCGGCGGTTCGTTGATCTTGCCCATGGCAAGCACGACGCCCAGCACGCAGGCCACAATACCCATGCCCGGCAGCGATTCGGCCATGTGCGATACGGCATGCGCCGGCAAGATGCCTTCTTCGCGCATGGTCTCGATATCCACGTCCATAAGGCTGTCAATGTCGGCGGGGTCGCCGGTGGTCAGGTACACGCGCAACGTGTCGCCCACAAAGTTGACCACTGTGGCGTCTTTGGAAATGTTGGGATACTTGCTGAAAATGGGGCTGGATTCGGGCTTTTCCACATCGCTTTCAATACTGATGACGCCTTCGCGGTGCATCTTGGAAAAAAGCGCGTAAAGCAGGGCCAGCGTTTCGAGGTAGTGTCCCTTGCTGGAACCCGGGTCGGCAAAGAGGTGCTTGAGGCTTTTGACAACCAGGCCAAAGGTGTACTTGGTCTGCGAACCAAAAAAAGCCCCAAGACCGCAACCCAGAATGATGATGAACTCGGCGGGCTGAAAAAGAACGCCCCAGTCGCCGTGGGCCATGGTGTAGCCCGTGCCGACAGAAGCCGCAACAATGACCAGTCCTATAAGTAAGTACATACCGCCGCCTGTTCTCTCAATGCTGTCCGTGTCGTTCGGTCACCTGCCAGGGGCGTCGCCGCCCTGAAAAAACGCGTACTAGCCCGATGAACGGGATTTCGTACCCATAAATCACGTGCGCATGTCGTCGCACTGTCAGGCCTTCTTGTATGCTTAACGCCCGCAATGCTAATAGCTTTAGCCCAAGGCGCTGAAAAGGCAAGCCCTGGTTCAAATTCGCTGGCTCCGCGATGTTGCGGACAGCCTGTTCATGGGGCTGCCCGTTTGCCGGGCGTTACTTGCCCAAAATGCCGCGCAACAGGCCGCCCGCGCCCTTGGTCGCGTCCTTGGTGACGCCTCCGGCCTGTTTGCCCGTGTTTACCAGCGTGCCGGGCAGACTTTTGGCCATATCCAGGGCAAATTTGGGGTCAACGCCGTACGAAATGTCACTCAAAGGTCCCTTAGCCGTCACAGGTATGGTCAGCCCTAGGGTCTTGATGTCCATTGCGGCGTCGAGGTGCTGCCTGGGCAGGCTGATGCGGGCCTTGCCAAGGGCGTTGAGGCTGGGCGAGGTCACGGTTATGGGCGCTGCGTTTATTTCGCCGTCCTTGGCCGTAAAGGGCGCGCGGGCCAGATCAAACCGGTCGGGCAGGGGGCCGCCCTTGCCCGCGAGCATGGGCAGGCTTTTTGAAAGCTCGGCCATGGCGGGCACGTGCAGCTGGCGTATTTCAACCAGCCCTCGCCCGGCGAGGCTTTGCCGCATGTCTGCCGCTGAGCCGCAGCCCATGGTCAGGTCCGCGTCGAACAGGGCTGTACCGTCCACCATACGGCTCTTGCCAAGGGCCACCATAAGCGGGCCAAGTTCCACATCGGCGGCATGGGCCTTGACGGCGCAGGTCTGCGCGGCCATGTCCATGCTGCCCGTGGCCTTGACGGCTCCGCCGCTGCCAAGGCTGGCCGTCAGCGAGGTCAGGTTGTAGCGGCCTTTTTCGCCCTTGAGGGCCAGTATAATGTCCTTGACCTGCAGGCCGTCCTTGCTGATGCCGCCCACCTTGGCGCGGATGTCCAGGGCGGGCATCTTGCGCATTGCCGCAGCATCTGGTTTGGCGGTGCGTTTGGCGTGGGCCGGGCCGCCGTCGCTGGCTTGGGCCTTGGCCTCCGCACCCTTGGCGGGAGCCTCGGGGGCAGGCAGATAGGGGTCGAGATTGATCATGCCCGCCTGTACGTCCGCTGTTATGCCCATAGGGGCATCAGCAGGCAGGTCGAGGCGCAGCCCGCCGCGCAGGGCAATATCGTCCAGCTGCAGCTGCATCTGGCTGAAGTTGAGGGCATCGGACGTGTAACGCAGCATGGTTCTGAACCGCAACTCGTCCTTGCCTGCGACGGCCTTGATTTTTTGGCCCGCCAGCGCCGCCAGCTTGTGGGGCGAGCCTTCGATCTCCAGTGAGCCGTTAAACGACGGCGCGCCAAGGGCCGCCTCGCCGGAAATGTTCAGACGCGCCTGCGGCATGTTGAGCACGGCCTTGTTCAGCTGCAGGTGCAGGTCGCTGAGCCGTAGCGAACCCTCGCAGGTCAGCTGCAGAGGGCCTGCCTCCTTGGGCAGCAACCCTGTCAGTGGGGTGACGGTCAGCGCGGTCTGCCGAAAAAGCAGCTGCGGCGGCGCGTAGCGCAGACGGGATGAAAAGGCCAGCGTTCCTGTCATGCTGCCAGCCTCAGACGCGGCGGCGGTTTTGCCGCCAAGGACAAAGGTAAAGTCGCACTGCACCACGGCCTCTTGCCCCACGCGCAGGTTTTCGACCGAAAGATTCACGTCGTTGATGCTCAGGGTCTGGCCGCTAGCGGCCATATAGACAACCGAACCCTGGCGCAGGACCAGGCGTTTCAGTTCAATGGGCAGGGCTACGGGTTCCGCGCCGGCCTTGGGCGCGTTTTCGGCGGCGGGCTGGTCGGTTTTGGGCGAGCCGGCGGCGACGGATTTGCCCTCGCGCACTTCGATGGCAGGGCTGTCCAACCGGATTTCGCGCACAACCACATTGCCCGCCAGCAGCGGGCTGAGTTCCAGCTGGGCCATGCCGCTCTTGACCGCGATGGACACGCCCTGTCCGTCGCTTGCATTGCCCCAGTGAGCTTGACCAAAGTGGACGCCAGGGGGGAAAAAGGAAATTCCGGGCGGGGTGTCGAACTGCAGGGGCTGGCCTGTGGCTTTGGCCGTGGCGTCAGCGATCTGCCGCACCACAAAGCCCGTGTCCACGCGACTGACCAGAACAAACGCCGCCCCTGCCAGCAGGGCAATGCCGCCCATAATCCATAAAAAAACACGCTTCATTGAAACTCCGCAGGCGTCGCGCGGCCAGAAGGCCGCGTTAGCCGTCCGTGCCTTGTGGGCAGCGGGGTATGGATATGACCACTGTTTCTCTTATACGAAAAGCCCGCGAGCAGCGCAAGGCGAAGAAAAGGCGGGTTTGTTGCTGTGCATCCCTGTGCGGTCGTAGTTGCGGTCAGCCCTTGCAATCCATATATTGCCAAAAAAAGACGCATAATGCTCGGCGCTCCATACGGCCTGGGCCGCAGGTGCAGGGAGGACGTATCAACATGGCGGGCAAAACCATCCAGACAACAACCAGGCGGGGGGGCGGCGCGCCCTCGGCCCTGCCACCAGCCCTGATGGTTCAGGGAACCTGCTCCAATGCAGGCAAAAGCCTGCTCGCGGCCGCCCTGTGCCGTCTGCTGGCCCGGCGCGGCCTGCGCGTGGCGCCCTTCAAGGCGCAAAACATGGCCCTCAACTCCTTTGTCACCAGCGACGGCAAGGAAATGGGACGCGCCCAGGTGCTGCAGGCGGCGGCCTGCGGTCTTGCCCCCGACGTGCGCATGAACCCGGTTTTGCTCAAGCCCACATCCAACACCGGCTCGCAGGTCATCGTGCTGGGGCAGCCCGTGGGGCAGATGCGCGTGGGCGAGTACCTGCGCTATAAACCCACGGCCTGGCAGCATGTGCGCCAGGCGTATCGCAGCCTGTCGGCGGGCATGGACGTCATGGTGCTTGAGGGGGCAGGCAGCCCGGCGGAGATCAACCTCAAGGCGCACGACATCGTCAACATGCGCATGGCCCGTTATGCCAGGGCGCACGTGGCGCTGGTGGCCGACATCGATCGCGGCGGCGCCTTTGCCGCGCTGGCGGGAACCATGGCCCTGCTCACCCGCGCTGAAAGGGCGCGGGTGGGAGGATTTATTCTCAACAAATTCCGGGGCGACGCAAGCCTGCTGGATCCGGCCCTGACCATGCTGCAAAAGCGCACAGGCAAACCCTTTTGGGGGGTGGTGCCCATGCTGGAAGACCTGCGCCTGCCCGAAGAAGATTCGGTCAGCCTCAAGGAAGGGCTGACGCCGGGCCTGCACTCGGGCGCGGCAGACGGTACGGCAGACGTGCTGGATATTGTCGTGCCCGACCTGCCGCATCTGAGCAACGCCACCGACCTTGACGCTCTGCGCGACGAACCAGGGGTGCGGCTGCGCATTGCGCGCAACGCCGACCAGTGGGGCGCGCCGCATGCGGTTATCCTGCCGGGAAGCCGCAATACCGTAGACGATCTGCGCTTTTTGCGGCGCACAGGTCTGGCGGCCTGCGTGCTTGATTTTGCCGACCAGTGCCTGCGGCACGGGCGCGGCGCGCTGGTGGGCGTTTGCGGGGGCCTGCAGATGCTGGGGGCGGAAATCGTCGATCCCCTGGGGCTTGAAGAAGGCGGCCGCGAGGCGGGGCTTGGTCTGCTGCCGCTCGGCACAAGCCTGCAGGCGGCCAAGCGGCTGTGCCGCTCAAACGGGTGGGCGCAGGCATGCCTGACCGGGCAGGGGCGGCAACAGGTCTGGGGTTACGAAATTCACCATGGGCAGACCTCGCCTGTGACCACTGTGGCCCGCCAGCGTCCCGACGGCCTGGCGCAATGGGCGTGCGCCCCAGTGCAGGTGGTAATGGCGGACAGCGAGGGGCAGCCTCTGGGCTGGGGCTTGTGCGATGCGCGGGGCCGCGCCCGGGTGTGGGGCAGTTATCTGCACGGGCTTTTTGACGCGGATGCCTTTCGCCACGCGTTTTTACAGGGCCTGCGGCACGAGGCCGGTCTGCCGTCCGGACCGAAGACCGTGTACAGCCTTGGCCCGGAGCTGGACAGGCTGGCGGACGCTGTGGAGTCGGCGCTGGACATGCCCGCCATACTCAGGCTGATGGGGCTGGACTGAAGCCTGGGCCCGCCAGCTAGCTCGCGGGGTTTGCCGCAGCCTTGCCCCGCCACTGGCTCAGCAGTACGCCGAGCACTATGAGGGCAGCCCCGCCGTATTGGGCGGGGAGCAGTTTTTCGTCCAGCAGGGCAATGCCGAACAGCAGGGCAAAAACAGGGATAAGGTTGGTGTAGGCGGCGGCCCGCCCGGCGTTAAGGCGCTTGACGCCAAAATTGTACAGGCCGTATCCGGCAAAGGTAACGATGCCGCCAAGATAGAGCAGACAGGCCCAGGGCGCCCAGGCGGGAAAGGTTCTGCCAAGGCTGACAAGCGCGGCGGATTCAGGAATGGTCGCGGCCAGCAGGCAAAAAAAGACCATGCCCACAAAGGCCTGCACGGCCGTGATGCACAGTGCGCTGTACTGGGCCGAAAGGTGGCGGGCCAGCACGGTGTACCCGGCGGCGCAACACATGGCGACGCCTTCAAGGATGTTGCCCAGCAGGGGGTTGGCCGCTTTTTCGTCCGGCACGGCGGTCAGGGTCAGCCAGGTGACGCCGCATACCGCCAGCAAAAAACCCAGCCACATGCGCAGGCCGGCGTGTTCGCGCAGCGTGGCAAAGGCGGTTACGGCCACCAGCAGCGGCAGCATGGAAGTGATCATGCCTGCCTGCGAGGCGGTGGTAAGCCGCAGGGCGTTGGTTTCAAAAAGAAAAAAAAGACAGGGTTCGCACAGGGCCATGAGCGTGAGCGTGCCCAGATGCCCGTGCGTTTTCAGTTCGCGCCACAGCCTCGGCCATAGGGGCAAAAAAACAATGCAGGCCACGAGCATGCGCCCTGCCATGGTTTGCAGGGGGCTCAGGGTGGTCAGGGCAATGCGCAGCACGACAAAGGTGGACCCCCAAAAAGCCATGGCGGTCAGCAGTGCCAGATGGGGCAGCAGATTGGGAGCGGTGGGGGGCATGGCGGTTTTTCGGTTTCTCCAGACTGGTCGCGGATGATTTTTGCTGCAGCCTATGGTAAGAAGCCCAATACTTCAAGGTTCAGCTGTACCAGTTGATTGCGCGGGGCATTGCCTGACGGTTTGCGGTTTGGCGGAGGCAACATTGCCTGCGGGAGCACGAAGCATGAGCATCAAAACCATCATCAAAACTTCCAATCTCGCGCAGTTGCTGCTTCTTTTGCTGCTGGGGCTTTGCCTTGTATCCTTTGGGCGCGGGCTGCACGAAAGCAGGCGGACGCTCGAAAACTATTACAGGCTCGATTCCCTGCTGGTGGATGTGGAAACCAACACCCGCCAGAGCTATGAAGAAGCCAATGCCTTCATGTTTACCGGCAGTCCTGAAAGGTACGCCAACTGGCAGATACTGAGCCAGGCCAGAGCGGGGGCGCAGCAGGATTCCGCCATGCACGGCGTGTCTTTTGAGGACACGGCGCGCAATCTCAACCTGTCCACGAGCCTGCAGGTGCAGGTGCAGTCGCTGCTTGCCCGGCGCAAACACCTGGACAATCTGCTGGATACCGCCGTCAGCATGGCCGTGGGCAGCAGCGGCCCCCCGCACTGGGACAGGGACAGCCTTGATTTGCGCGGCGCGCAAAACTGGGCCGACAGGGTAAACCTGGACAGCGAGGTGCAGCAGATGCTGTTCAGCGCCCAGACCCTGCGCGAGGTGCAGTACCGCAGTTTTCTCGACCAGGTAAGCATGCAGGAAGAGCCGCTCGTGCAGATGGTCTGGGCCATGGGTATCGCCTTGCTGGCCCTGGCCGCCAGCGCGCTTGCCAACATCTATATTTTTCAAAAAAGGGTTGCGCAGCCGCTGGACGAGGTCAGCCTGTACGCCGAGGGCGTGGCTGCGGGCGAGGATCCCCAGCCGGTCAAGCTCAGATACAGGGACGAGCTTTCGGGCATGTTTGGCTCGCTGCAGCGCATGAAGGGAACCCTGTTTACGCGTATACGCGAGCTCAAGGAGGCCGAACGCTGGGCGCGTAAAAGCAAGCAGCAGGCCGTGCTTGCCCGGGCGCAGGCCCTGACCTCGCTGGAGCTTGCCCAAAAGGCCTCGCATGTGCAGGAAGACTTTTTGCGGCGTATGAGCCACGAAATACGCACGCCCCTCAACGCCATTATCGGCATGAGCTATCTCAGCCTGCAGACGGGCCTCAGCGGCGTGCAGCGCGATTACATGTCGCAGATCAACACGTCCGGCAGCGTGCTGCTGGACATGGTCAACCGCATCCTCGATTTTTCCAGCGTCAACGAGGGCTTGCTGCGGCGTGAAAGCCGCGCTTTTCTGCTGCCCCGGCTGCTGGAGCTGCTGCGGCAAAGTGTTGCGGGCAGCGCCCTTGATAAGCATCTGGAACTCCATTTTACCCTTGATTCTGACGTGCCCAAAGTTATAGAGGGCGACGAGCGCCATCTTGAAGAAGCGCTGCGCATCCTTTTGGACAACGCGGTCAAGTACACCCGCACGGGTTCTGTGGAGTGCAGCGTGCAATACGCGCGCGACGGCGGGCAGGACGATGCCTGCCGCCTGCTTTTTGTGGTGGCGGACACCGGTCCCGGCATGGATTCGACCCTTAAGGAAAAACTTTTTGAGCCCTTTGCTCTGGGCGACGAATCGATGACCCGCTCGACCAGCGGCCTCGGCCTCGGGCTGGCGCTGGCCCGTCAGCTGGTCAACCTGCTGGGCGGCGAGCTGTCTGTGGCAAGCTCGCTGGGCAAGGGCAGCCGCTTTTTCTTTGAGCTTTCGTTTGGCCGGGTGCAACATGGCGAAGCGCCGGAATCCCTCTCCGCCCAGGAGGAGGCGCTCGCCGCCGTAGAGAGCATTTTTACCCCCGCCGATGTGCAGCAGCAGACCGTGCTGGTAGTGGAAGACAACGACATCAACGCCCAGATCGCCAGCGAGCTGCTTGCTCAGGCCCGGCTGGCAGTGCGTGTGGCCTCCAATGGCCTGGCGGCGGTGGAAGAAGTGCGCCGTGGAGGCGTTGACCTGGTGCTCATGGACGTGCAGATGCCGGTGATGGACGGCCTCGAAGCCACTACGCGCATACGCGAACTGGGCTATACGCCGGAGATTCTGCCGATTTTGGCCATGACGGCGCATGCCGACGCAGCCTCGCGCATGGACGGAAAAAATGTGGGGATGAACGACTACCTCACCAAGCCGGTGGATCCGGCAGCCCTGTACGCGGCGCTTGAAAAATGGCTGCCGGGCGGGCTTGAATTCAACCCGCTGACCCAGGGCGGCGTCCCATGCGTGGCAACGGTGGAGGAGAGCGCAGGGCAGGGGCTGGACGTTATGCGTTCAGCGGATGCCGCCGTGGCTGAGCCGGAGGGGCTGGCCGTCAACGTGGAGGCGGGGCTTGCCACCGTGGGCGGCAACCGCGACCTGTACCGCGAGCTTTTGCTGCGTTTTGTCGACCACTATGGCGAAAGCGCCAGAGAGCTGCGCGGGATGCTGGCCTGCGGCGACTTGCGGGGAGCGGCGCGGCTGGCGCATACGGTCAAGGGCGTTGCCGCCAATCTGGGCGTGGAGCGCGTCTGCCGCCTCACGCGGCGCATGGAAAGCTCCCTGCCGCTGAACCCGCCCGGCGAAAGCCTGATGGATGAATTTGAAAAGAGCATGGATGAAGTGCTCATGCGCGTACGTTGCCTTGAGGGCGCAAACGCCATGACCACCACCGGCACGCTGCACCTGGACGGCGAGCACCGCGAGGCCCTGACGGCCCTGATGGCGGAGCTGCCGGAACTGATGGAAGTTGACTGGGGCAATGCGGAAAGCACGCTGGAAAGCTTTGTGCCCTTTGTGGACGGCACGCCGTATGCGGAAGATCTGGCCGCCATCCTTGCTTCGGTAAAGGACTTTGACAACGGGGCGTTGCAGGGGCAGGCGGCCGCCCTGCAAATCCGCCTGCTGGGTGATCGAGCGTGAAAACCGTATTTTGCCTCGACGACAAGATCCAGTACCTGACGCTGCTCAAGGTGGCTGTGCGCTCCCTGCGCGCGGTGCAGGGCAGCGAAGCCCCCTGCCTGTGCGTGTATGCGGGCAGCGACGCGGCCCTGCTGGCCGAGCTTGAGGCCGAGAACATCCCCGTGGCGCGGTATGCTCCGCGTCTTGACCCCAGCGGCTTTACCCCGTTGGGGCAGGCCTGCGCCGGGTGTTTTCTCAAGCTCGAGCTGGCGCTTGTGCCCGAGCTTGCGCAGGACGACCGCGTGCTTTACTGCGATACGGACGTGCTGTTTTACCGTCCGCTTGATGAACTTTTTGCGCAGCAGCCGACGTATGTGGGCATGGCCAGGGAATACACGGCGCCCTTTTTTCACCAGTACCAGCAGCTGTCGTACGAATACAGGGGCGCCAGCTACACGGTGCCCCTGCCGTTCCCCATCTGGACATATTCGAGCGGCGTGGCCCTGTTTAATCTGGACAGGCTGCGCAAGCGCGATTTTATCGGGCACTTCATGGCCTTTTGCAAAGAGAACGAATCTCGCATCGGCAACCTTGACCAGTCGCTGATCAATTATTTTTTCGGCAAGCGCATCACCCGGCTGGACGACTGCTGGAACTGCCCGCCGTACCGGGAGGAATGCAGGGATGCGGCACGGATAGTGCATTTTCACGGGCCAAAACCATGGGAGCACAACAGGCCCGAGCTGGCCGACCTGCGCATCAACCATTACCCCTACATGCGTGAGCGCTGGATGGAATACCTGACCTCGCAGGAGCGTGCGCTTGTGCAGAGCTGGGCCTGAAACCGGTGTTGCGTCAGGATGCGCGGCCAGCCGGGTGGACGGTCTGGATTTGTTCTGACCTCTGAAGTATTTTGCGCATTGACCGATAAGAATGAAAACCGGGCCTTAAAAAACCCAATTAACGCAGTCGGCAACGGCGCGTAACAGGCCTGGCCGCAGCGGTTGCGGCGGTTCAAGGGCCGAAAACGCCCGCTTATACCATGGAGGCCATCCCATGACGGATACAATGGACGCGGCGCAAGCGCCGAGGCTGGAGGCGCAGGACTCTGACCAGGAACACGACGGCGACCTGCTCCAGCTCGTCACCTTTCGCATTGGCGAAGAAGAATTCGGGGTTGATATCCTTTCTGTTCAGGAAATCATCCGGCTCATGCAGATTACCATGGTGCCCCATGCCGCAGCGTTTATCGAAGGCGTCATCAACCTGCGCGGCAAGGTTATTCCCGTCATCAACATGCGCACCCGGTTCAGCCTGCCTGCGGTGGAGCATGACGCCAACACGCGCATTGTGGTGATGGAATTCAACCAGAAGATCGTGGGTTTTCTGGTTGACGGCGTGTCCGAAGTGCTGCGCATCCCCGTCTCAACCGTCGAACCCGCGCCCCCGGTAGTGTGCGGCATCGGCTCGGAGTACATACGCGGGGTGGGCAAGCTCGAAGACCGACTGCTCATTCTGCTTGACCTCGACACGTTATTGAGCGACATGAACGCCGATGCGGGTTAGCATGGCGGCCAGGCGCGCACACCTGAATCTGCACGGACGGCGGGTCTGTTGAAGCCCGGCTGCCTGCGCTTTTTTGAGTGAACGACGCGCAGCCTGAAGCCAAAGCCAGCCGGAGCGGCCCAGCCGCTACGGTCATGCCGCCGCAGCAGGAGGCCTTATGTCCATGCGTCTTTCCCGTTCCATTGTGGGTGAAGCAGAAGCCCGCGCAGTCAGCCGCGTCATCACTGAAGATGGCTACCTCGGCATGGGCAACGAGGTGCGCCTTTTTGAAGAAGAAGTGGCGCGCTACATTGGCGTCAAGCCCAGTCAGGTTATCACGGTCAATACGGGCACAGCGGCCCTGCATCTGGCTGTGGACGCCGTTGCCGCGCAGTGCCGCGTAGACGGCAAACCCGAAGTCCTCGTTCCATCGCTTACCTTTGTGGCGTCTTTTCAGGCCATCGCCGCCGCAGGCTGCGTGCCTGTGGCCTGCGATGTGCTGGCAGAAACCGGCACCATTGATCTTGCCGATGCCGAGCGCCGCGTGACCCCCCGCACCATTGCCATCATGCCAGTGCACTATGCCAGCAACCCCTGGCATCTCGATGCCGTGTACAGTTTTGCCCGCGACAGGGGCCTGCGCGTTGTGGAAGACGCCGCCCATGCCTTTGGCTGCAAAAGCCACGGGCGCATGATCGGCAGCTTTGGCGACATGGTCTGCTTCAGCTTTGACGGCATAAAAAATATCACCTGCGGCGAAGGCGGCTGTCTGGTGGCCTTTGACGAAGAGGCCGGGCAGCTGGCTTCGGACGCCCGCCTGCTCTCTGTGGCCAACGATGCGCAAAAGCGCTTTACGGGCGGGCGCTCGTGGGATCCGGACGTCAAGCGGCAGGGCTGGCGCTACCATATGAGCAACATCATGGCCGCCATTGGCCGCGTACAGCTTGGACGCCTTGAGGCGGAATTCATACCGGCCAGGCGGGCGCTTACAGCCATTTATGAAGAACGGCTCGCCGGGGTGGACGGTCTGGCGTTGCTGGCCACTGACCCGCAGGATTTTGTTGTGCGCCACATCATGCCCGTGCGTGTGCTTGACGGCCGCAAGGACGCGGTCAAGGAATTTTTGGCCGCGCGGGACATCCCCACCGGCGTGCACTACAAGCCCAACCACCTGTTGAGCTGCTTTGGCGGGGGAGCCCAGTCGCTGCCCGTAACAGAGCAGCTCTATGCCGAGCTGGTAACCCTGCCCCTGCACCCCGGCCTCAGCGTCGAAGATGTGGAGAGCGTGTGCGAAGCGCTTGTTGCGGCACTGAAGTAACCGCATCCGCAAGGGTGGCCCGCCGTGGCTAGCGGCTGGCAAAGACTGCCTGGCTGCTCCCGGCTTGCGGCGCTGGCGCGCGGGCTTTTGGCCCGGCGCTGGGTGCGCTTTGGCATTGTGGGCGGCGCGGCTTCGGCGAGCTACTTTTTGCTGGGGTTGCTGTTTGTCAACGTGCTGCAGCTACCTACGCTGGCGGGCAATGCCCTGGCCTTTGCGCTCAGTTTTATCGTATCCTATCTTGGGCAATGCCTGTGGACGTTCCGCGCGGCGGATGCGGGCGCGGGCATTGCCACCCACCGCTCCATGCTGCCGCGCTATGCGGCTACCCAGGCCGTGGGCCTGGGTCTGAATTCAGCCATTATCTGGCTGCTCATGCAAATGGGCGTCCCCTATGCCTGGGCCATGCCCATAGCCGTATTGCTTGTGCCGGTTATGGTCTATATGCTGTGCAAAGTCTGGGTATTCAAAAAGCAGGCGTCGTTTGCCCCGGTCGGAGCAAGGCAGACGCCTCCGCAACCTTCGGCCGACTCCGGCCCTGCCCGCAACAAGGATAACGCATGAATGCCCCAGCTGTTTCGGTTATCATGAACTGCCTGAACAGTTCCCGCGATCTGCGCGAAGCCATGGACAGCCTCATGGCCCAGACCTTTGCGGATTTTGAAGTCATTTTTTGGGACAATTGCTCCACTGACGGGAGCCCCGCCATTGCCCGGAGTTACGGCGACAGGGTGCGCTATTTTCGCGGCGAGACCATCGTGCCGCTGGGCGAGGGGCGCAACCTGGCGCTGGCCCAGGCGCGCGGGCGCTATCTGGCCTTTCTCGACTGCGACGACGTGTGGAAACCCACCAAGCTGGAGCGCCAGGTCGCCCTGTTTGAAGCCAACCCCCGCGTGGGGCTGGTATGCACCGATACGGAGATATTTGACGGCAGGCGGGTGCTCAAACGGCTGTTTGCCGAAACCTCGCCCGCAAGAGGCATGGCCTTTGCCGCGCTGATGCAGCGGCAGTGGATATCCATGTCGTCGGCCATGGTCAGCCGCGAGGCGCTGACGAGCCTTTCGGCGGATAAAATTCCCTCCGGGCAGGGCAGCAACGGGGGCTGGTTTGACCAGAGCCTCAACGTCTGCGAAGAGGCCGACGTTTTTTATCGCATTGCCCACGACTGGGAGCTGGACTTTGTGGATGAGCCCCTGACCATGTGGCGGGTGCACGGCAACAACACCACGTTCAGAAAATTTGGGCAATTTGCCGATGAAACCCTGCGCATACTTGAAAAGCACCGGATGCTTTATCCCGGATATGATCAGGAATATTCGGAGCTTGTAGCAATGATGACCCGCAGGGCGGGTTTTCAGAAAGCAGTGGCGCTGTGGCGCGAGGGACACAACAGCGCCGCCCGCGAGGCTATAAAGCCCTGGCGGTACAGCGGGCTCAAGTTCAAGATTTTTTGGTGGGCCAGTTACCTGCCTGGAGTTTTTTTTGACATGGCCGCCCGCCTCTATTTCGCTCTACCCGCCAATTTGCGACAATAGCGCTAAGTTTTGTGTCGTCAATATAGGAAAAACGTGTTGTTTTTTTGGCTAAAAGATTATATTCGCTCTCAATGGTCTTAGAGGGGGACAAGGTAGTATTACAGGGTCGCACGGAAGGGACTCCGCACTGCCATATGCCCCCTAGTAACACATAACAGTTGAGGGTCTGTTATATGGTTTGGACACAAGTGTATGATCCATTGGAAAAAATGCTGGGCTCTTCTGGTTACCTCTTGTCTGCCCTAGTGGCAGCCATCCCCCTGTACATTCTCTTTTACATGCTGGCAGTAAAGCGGGCTGCCGGGCACAAAGCCGCTTTCTGCGGCACGCTCGCAGCTGTTTTGCTGGCTATTGTTGCCTGGCACATGCCTGTGGGTCTGGCTGTCAACGCTACAGTCAAAGGCGCTGCCTTCGGTCTGTTCCCCATCGTCTGGATTATCATCACCGCCGTTTGGATTTACAATATGACGGTGGAATCCGGTGAATTTGAGATCATCAAAAATTCACTGGCCAGCATGACGGATGACCGCCGCCTGCAGGCGATTTTCATCGCCTTCGCCTTCGGTTCCTTCATTGAAGGCACCGCCGGTTTCGGCACCCCTGTGGCCATCACCGCCGCCATGCTGGTGGGTCTTGGCTTTAATCCGCTTTACGCTGCTGGTATCTGTCTTATCGCCAACACCGCGCCCGTTGCCTTTGGCGCTATCGGCGTGCCGATCCTTGTGGCCGGCGCGGCCTCCGGTCTGCCCAACGCCAACGGTGAAGCCGTGCACCACATCAGCCAGATCGTGGGCCGCCAGCTTCCTTTCCTGTCCATAATCGTGCCTTGCTGGGTTTCCGTCACCATGTGCGGTTTCAAGCGTTCCCTTGAGGTGCTGCCCGCCCTGGTGGTTGCTGGCGTGTGCTTTGCCGGTACCCAGTTCTGGACTTCTAACCACCTTGGACCTTACCTGCCGGACATTTTGTCCGCCATGGTGACCATTATTGGTCTTATCCTTCTGCTGCGCGTCTGGAAGCCCAAGAACATCTTCCACTTCCCCGACGAAAAAGTGTCGGAAGGTCCAGTTAAGTCCAACTATCCCGGTGGTCAAGTTATTCGCGCCTGGATGCCTTACATCATTCTTGCCGCTCTTGTTACCGTTTGGGGCCTGCCTGACTTCAAGGCCGCGATGAAGCCTTTTGAAGGCTGGGCGCTGAACATTCCGTGGCCCGGTTTGCATGGCGCCATCGAAAAAATGCCCCCGCTCGTCAAGGCGGCCTCGGTATATGCGGCTACGTATAGCTTCAACTTCATCACCTCGGGCGGCACGGCCATCTTCATTGCTGGCGTTATTTCCGCCTTTGTGATGCCCGGGTATAACATCGGCCGCGGTTTTGCGTGCTTTGTGCGCACCATATTCCAGCTGCGTTACCCCATCGCGACCATCGCCATGATTCTGGGCCTGGCCGAAATCATGAACGCCTCCGGCATGAGCGGTACGTTGGGTCTGGCCTTTACCATGACCGGCGCCCTGTACCCCTTCTTTGCTCCTCTGCTGGGCTGGTTGGGCGTGTTCCTGACCGGTTCGGACACTTCGTCCAACGCCCTGTTCGCCAACCTGCAGGCCACAACGGCCAACCAGGTGGGCGTGGACCCCTACCTGACCGTCGCCTCCAACTCTTCCGGCGGCGTTACGGGCAAGATGATTTCGCCCCAGTCCATCTCTGTGGCGACTTCGGCTACCGGTATGGTAGGCCAGGAAGGCAACCTCTTCCGCTTCACGGTCTTCCATTCTCTGGCCATGACCTTGGTTGTCTGCATTATCACCTTGCTTCAGGCGTACCCGCTTAAGTGGATGCTGCCGTAAACGTGGTTTACCTTCCGTAATGCGACGCCGCCCCGCAAGGGGCGGCGTTTTTGCGTTTTTGCGGCGTATGCAGGGATAGGGCCCCGCGTCAAAACCGGTCTCTCGCAAGGCCTTGCCGGGCAAGCATTTTGGCCAGTCTTGCCAGCCGGGCTTGCGTGCTTTATGGTGCGCTGCAATGCTTGGAGGAGTAAATGGATTCGCAGCAGGTCTCTTTTTCTACTATCATCAAATCGCTGGGCCTTGTGTTTGGCGATATCGGCACAAGCCCCATCTACACGCTGGCCGTCATATTTTTACTCACAGAACGCACGGAGGCCCATTTTATCGGCATTTTGTCGCTGATAATCTGGACCTTGCTGCTGCTTGTGACGGTGGGCTACGCGTGGCTCGCCATGAGCCTGAGCAAGGGCGGCGAGGGTGGAACCATTGTGCTGCTTTCCATTTTGCGGCCGCTGCTCAAATCGTCCAAAAAGCTCGGCGTTGCTTCGGTGCTGGCCTTTGTGGGCGTTTCGCTGCTCATCGGCGACGGGGTCATCACACCCGCCATTTCCATTCTCTCCGCCGTGGAAGGCCTGACCCTTGTGCCCGGACTGGAAGATACGTCCAAGGGCGTTATTGTGGGGCTGGCTCTGGCAATTACTGTAGTGCTGTTTGCCGTGCAGCGTAGGGGCAGCGGTGCTGTCTCCGTTGTTTTTGGACCTGTCATGGCCCTGTGGTTCGTGGTGCTGGCTTTTTCTGGCGGGGTCTCCATTGTGCAGACTCCGCAGGTGATCAAGGCCCTGAACCCCTGGTACGCCATTGATTTTATGATCCACAACGGTCTGGTGAGCTTTTTTGTGCTTTCAGAGGTCATACTGTGCGCAACCGGCGGCGAGGCTCTGTATGCGGATATGGGCCACATGGGGCGCAAGCCCATCATTGCCGCCTGGGGCATTGTGCTTTTGGCCCTGATTGCCAGCTACATGGGGCAGACTTCGTTTCTGATTCGCAACCCCGGCGCGGAAAACGTGCTGTTTGAAATGATCAACAGCCAGGCGCACTATCTCTACGTCCCCTTTCTTGCGCTCAGCCTGATGGCGACAGTCATTGCCTCTCAGGCGCTCATCAGCGGGCTGTTTTCTATCATGTATCAGAGCATGGCCACCCATATCATGCCGCTGTTTAAGGTCGATTACACCTCCAAGGAGCTGCATTCGCAGATCTACATCAATTCGGTGAACTGGGGCCTGTTTATCGCGGTGGTGCTTGTGATCTGCGGCTTTGGCGAATCGCACAAGCTGGCTGCCGCCTATGGTCTGGCGGTTACGGGCACTATGACCATCACCGGTATTTTTATGGTGTGGATATTCCACCTGCAGGGCAGAAACTTTAAAGCCGTGATTGCGGCCTTTGTCTGCGCTCTTGATTTTGTCTATCTGCTGGCGAACTTCTATAAGTTCCCGCACGGCGGCTACTGGTCCATACTTATTTCGCTTATCCCGCTTTCGGTTATCCTTGTGTACACGCAGGGGCAGAAGGCCGCCTACCAGCGCATGCGCCCCATGGGCAAAGAGCAGTTTTTAAAGAAATTTGCCGAAGAAAAAGCCCAGGGACACACCATACGGGGCACTGCTATCTTTTTTTTGCGCAATCTGGACAAGGTTTCGCCCTACATTGTCAAAACCATGTTCAGCAACGGCATCATTTATGAGCAAAACATCATGCTGTGC
Organism: Desulfovibrio desulfuricans; assembly: GCF_004801255.1. Classification (NCBI taxonomy): domain Bacteria; kingdom Pseudomonadati; phylum Thermodesulfobacteriota; class Desulfovibrionia; order Desulfovibrionales; family Desulfovibrionaceae; genus Desulfovibrio; species Desulfovibrio desulfuricans. The sequence continues at coordinate 87,227 of NZ_CP036295.1, forward strand.
ATGGCGCGTACCTATGAACCCACGGGCGTGATCTGGCGCTTTGCCGAAGACCCGGCGGAAGGTATCCGCGTTTTTGAAGTTTCCGCTGGCTATATGGAAGTTGTGGACATCGACCACATCATGTCCGAGGCGGGCATAAAGCCGCGAGTCATCTTTTACGGCGTGGAGGACATCCTCACCAGCTCCCCGCTGTGGCGTATTTACGCCCTGATCAAAAAGCTGGCCCCGTCGTTTGTGCAGTTTTACAAAATGCCGGTGCACGCCGTACACGGGGTCATCAGCAGAATTGACATGTAAGGCCGCCGCCGTGCTGGGCAAAAGGAGGCCCCGGGATGTACAATTACGCGCGCTTTGTCCGCCTGTTGCTGCTGTGCCTGACGGCTGGACTCTGGCTTGGGGGCTGTGCCCAGCAGCAACGGCAGCCTCTCTCGTTTGACGACCAGCAGGCGCTGGCTGCCAACAGGCAGTGCAGGGCCGAAGCCACGCAGATGAACAACGAGTGGCGCGGCGACACCAGTTATTTTCCCTGGCGATCCTATTACAATATGTGCATGCGGCGGTTTGAGATAAGCGATGAACAGATGCGCAGACTCCGGCTGCCGTAAACGGCCGCGCCGTGCACGGCGGCTGGCAAATTGCCCGACGAGGCATGACGCTATCGGCTAGCGGTCAACCGGGCGTCTCTGGCGGCGCTACAAGGCCTTTTTTAAATTTTACGGCTTCGTAGTAGTCGTTGCGGGAGATGACGCCGGGAAGGCCGTTTCTGCTCCAAATTTGCCAATGTCTTGAAACGGGCAGGTACTGCTGCGCATATAAAAAAAGGGTGACTTTTCAGTCACCCTTTTTTTGCATTCGCTGATTATTCGTCCCCGACTTTGAGCGCCGCCAAAAACGCTTCCTGCGGCAACTCGACGTTGCCCATGCGCTTCATGCGTTTTTTGCCTTCCTTCTGCTTTTCCAGCAGTTTGCGCTTACGGGTGATGTCGCCGCCGTAGCACTTGGCCGTGACGTCCTTGCGGAAGGCCGAGACGGTCTCGCGGGCGATGATCTTTTGCCCGATGGCCGCCTGAATGGCCACCTGGAACAGCTGGCGCGGGATGCTGCGCTTGAGCTTGAGCGCCAGCCCGCGCCCGTAGGTGTAGGCGCGGTCGCGGTGCACAATGACCGCCAGGGCGTCAACGGTTTCGCCGTTGAGCATGATGTCGAGCCGCACGAGATCGGAGGCGCGGTAGTCCAGCGGGTGGTAGTCCATGGAGGCGTAGCCGCGCGTGGCCGACTTGAGCCGGTCAAAAAAGTCGTAAACAATTTCCGCAAACGGCAGCTCATAGGTCACGACAACGCGGTTGGTTGCCAGATAGTGCAGGTTTTTTTGCGTGCCGCGCTTTTCTTCGCACAGTTTCATGACATTGCCCACGTAGTCGTTGGGCACGTGGATGTCCATGGTTACGTATGGCTCGTACAGCTCCCGTACCTTGGTGGGGTCTGGCAGGTGGCTGGGGTTGTCGATGTCCATGCTTTTGCCGTCGTTGGTGTCCACCTTGTAGACCACCGAAGGCGCGGTGGCGATGAGGCTGACCTCAAATTCGCGTTCCAGCCGCTCCTGAATGATCTCCATATGCAGCAGGCCCAAAAAGCCGCAGCGAAAGCCAAAACCCAGGGCCTGCGAGGTTTCCGGCTCAAATGAAAAGGCCGCGTCGTTGAGCTGCAGCTTTTCCAGAGCGGTTTTGAGGTTCTCGTACTCGTCGGATTCCGTGGGGTACAGACCGCAAAAAACCATGGGCTTCACTTCGGTAAAGCCGGGCACGGGCGATGAGGCCGGGTTGTCTGCAAGGGTGATGGTGTCGCCCACGCGGGCGTCGCCCAGATCCTTGATGGAGCCGCACATAAAGCCCACCTCGCCCGTATGCAGCGCGTCGACGTCTGTGGCCTCGGGCGAAAAAACGCCCAGCCGCAGCACTTCATATTCCTTGCCCGTGCTCATGAGACGCACGATCTCGTTAAGCTTGATGGCCCCGTCCATAACACGGAAAAGAATCACCACGCCCTGATAGCTGTCGTACCAGGAGTCGAAAATAAGCGCCTTGAGCGGAGCTTTTTCGTCGCCGTGGGGCGCTGGCAGGCGGTGCACAATGGCTTCTAGCACCGCGTCCACGCCCATGCCGGTTTTGGCGGAGACGGGCAAGGCTCCTGCGCAGTCGAGACCGATGCTTTCTTCAATCTCGGCCTTGACGCGGTCCACTTCGGCGCTGGGCAGGTCGATCTTGTTGAGCACGGGGACGATTTCGTGGTCATGGTCAAGAGCGAGATACACGTTGGCCAGTGTCTGCGCCTCGACGCCCTGCGTGGCGTCTACCACCAGCAGCGCGCCTTCGCAGGCTGCCAGAGAGCGCGAGACTTCATAGTTGAAGTCCACATGGCCGGGCGTATCGATGAGGTTAAGCTCGTACACCTGCCCGTTTTGTGCGGTGTAGGGAATGCGCACTGTCTGGGCCTTGATGGTGATGCCGCGCTCCCGTTCCAGATCCATTTTGTCTAGGTACTGCTGACGCGCCTCCCGCTTGCTGACAACCTGGGTCAGCTCAAGAATGCGGTCGGCCAGGGTGGATTTGCCATGGTCGATGTGGGCGATAATGCAAAAATTGCGGATATTTTCCTGCTTGGGCATGGTCATGTCCTGGAAAACCGGATGGGGTTGGCGGCTGTTTTCCGCGTTGAACCTGAATCAATATCCAAGATTCGCGCGGAAGTCTATTTGCTGTTGGGTGGAACCCGTGCAGCTACCTGTCGGTGGTAATGGGCAAGGAGCAGAGAAAAAACAGATCGAACGTAATTTTCTTTTTGCGTATTTCAGTATAGCTTGGATCTTTGGTAGAAACTTCTATTGATGATCTGTTGTCTTTACGTTGGTGAAAAACAGATGCCGGTGTGGATATGCTATTTGCTGGAATAAAAAATACAAGTAGTTTATTATTACTATCGCTAAGAACAATAAAGAGGTCTTGCAAAAATTTTTTATTGTCAGGCGTCATCCACCAAACAGATTTACCCCTGTTTACATTAGCAAAAACTGTATTTTTAGGCGTGATTGCTAGCTCCAGGGAATGGGTCATGAGAAAACTGACGGCCCATTTTCTGTCTACATTCCCGTTCATTGGAACCTCCGCAAGAAATAAGCAAAGCCGCAACAGCGCGGAAGCATTCCACGCGGCTGCGGCTCCACAAATCTGAAAATTGGTAGCTCAGCGAAGCTGGGCCAGCTGCAAACGCACAAGAGCGCGTTGCAGAGCGGCTTCAGCGCGGGTGATGTCCACCTTTTCGTCATGACTGGTAATGCGCTTTTCGGCGCGTTCCTTGGCAGCCATGGCACGGGCGGTGTCAATGCTGTCCGCCAGCTCTGCCGATTCGGCAAGCACGGTGAGCACATCGTTGTTCACATCGGCGAAACCGCCAGAGATGAAAACATGCTCATCCTTGCCGCCGGCGCGGTAGCGCAGGCCACCGATCTTCAGGGCGGAAAGCAGGGAAACGTGCTTGGGCAGCACGCCGAATTCGCCCTCAATGCCAGGGCAGACGGCCATTTCCACTTCGCCGCTTACCACGGTTTTGTCCGGCGTAACCACTTCAAGTTGCAGCGTGCCCATAGGTACTCCTTCGCTCCTGATATACGCAGATGGCCAGGTTTGGGTCGCGCCTGACCGGCGCGACCCATAACCTCAAAGCGTTGCGGTTAACGCCTTACTTTTCTTCCTGCAGCTTGCGCTGCTCGTACTTGGCAACGGCCTGTTCAATGCCGCCCAGCATGTAGAAGTCGCCTTCCGCCATGTGGTCGTATTCGCCGTCCAGGATGCCCTTGAAGCCCTTGATGGTGTCTTCAAGCTTCACATACTGGCCAGGGGTGCCGGTGAAGGTTTCGGCCACATGGAAGGGCTGCGAGAGGAAGCGCTGAATGCGGCGCGCGCGCGACACGGTCAGCTTGTCTTCGTCAGACAGTTCGTCCATACCGAGGATGGCGATGATGTCCTGCAGTTCTTTGTACTTCTGCAGCACCATCTGCACACGACGGGCCACCAGGTAGTGATCTTCGCCCACAACGTTGGGGTCGAGGATGCGCGAGGTGGAGTCGAGCGGGTCCACGGCGGGGTAAATGCCCAGTTCCGCGATCTGGCGGGAAAGCACGAGCGTGCCGTCCAAGTGCGAGAACGTGGTGGCCGGGGCCGGGTCGGTCAAGTCGTCGGCAGGGACGTAAACGGCCTGCACCGACGTGATCGAACCGTTGTTGGTCGAGGTGATGCGTTCCTGCAAGGCGCCAAGGTCAGTACCCAGGGTGGGCTGGTAACCCACGGCCGAGGGCATGCGGCCAAGCAGAGCGGACACTTCGGAACCAGCCTGCGTGAAACGGAAGATGTTGTCGATGAAGAGCAGCACGTCCTGGTGTTCTTCATCACGGAAGTATTCCGCGCAGGCAAGGGCCGTAAGGGCCACGCGGGCACGGGCTCCCGGAGGTTCGTTCATCTGGCCGTACACAAGTGTGGCGCGTTCCAGAACGCCCGCTTCCTTGAGCTCGTGGTACAAGTCGTTGCCTTCACGGGTGCGTTCGCCCACGCCCGCGAAAACCGACGAGCCGCCGTGCTGCTTGGCGATGTTGTTGATCATCTCCATCAGAATAACGGTCTTGCCCACGCCGGCGCCGCCGAAGAGGCCCATCTTGCCGCCCTTGGGGAAGGGAACAAGCAGGTCAACGACCTTGATGCCGGTTTCAAGCAGTTCCACCTTGGTGTTCAGGTCTGTAAAGGCCGGAGCAGGACGGTGGATGGGATAGTATTTTTCAGCGTTAACCGGACCCAGTTCGTCAACGGGGCGACCGATGACGTTCAGGATACGGCCAACAGCGGCCTTGCCAACGGGAACCATGATGGGGTTCCCGGTGTCGACCGCGTCCATGCCGCGGACGAGACCTTCGGTGGCGTCCATGGCGATGGTACGAACGACGTTGTCGCCCAGGTGCTGCGCAACCTCACAGATGAGGCTGGGAGCATCGCTATTGTTCGGGTTGGTTATCTCCAGGGCGGTGAAGATACTCGGCAGGTTGCCGTCGCTGAACTCTACGTCCACCACGGCGCCGATAACCTGAACGACTTTACCGATGTTTTTGCTCATGTTTGGCTCCTTAACCCTTCAGCGCTTCAGCGCCGCCGACGATGTCGATGAGGTCGCTGGTGATGGAAGCCTGCCGCGTCTTGTTATAGAGCCGCGTCAGCATGTTGATCATCTCGTTGCAGTTACGGGTGGCGTTGTCCATGGCGGCCATGCGGGCGGCGTGCTCGCTGGCCGAGGTGTCCAACATGCCACGGTAAACCTGCACTTTGACATAGCGGGGCAAAAGCTCCGCCAACAACTTTTCTTCCTGCGGCTCGTACACGTATTCACAGTGGGGCGTACCAGCTGTGTCGGCAACTTCTTCGGCTTCAGGCGTTTGCAACGGCAGAAGGCGAAGGGTGCGCGGGGGCTGGCTGCCCATGGATACAAACTCGCCGTAAATCAGCCACACTTCGTCGAATGCGAAGGTTTCGTAGCCGTGTATGACTTCCTGAGCCACTGAGCTGGCCAGAGGGAAGTCAATGCTACCCATGCGGTCGCCATAGGCGGTGAAGATCGTGTGACCGGCAGAACGAATGGCGTCGCGGCCCTTACGTCCTACACAGGCAAAGCTGATCTCCATTCCTGCCCCGGCCTTTTCCTTCGCCAGCCGCAGAGCGGTGGCGATGATATTGCCGTTAAAGCTGCCGCACAGGCCACGGTCTGATGTAACCAGCACGATGGCGCAGTGCTTCTTTTCCTCATGCTCTGCCAGCAGGGGGTGGGCGTTGCCCTCCACCTTGCTCGACAGTTCGGCGAGCACGTCGCGGTATTTGGCCGCGTACGGCCTGAAGCGCTCGATGCGGGCCTGGGCGCCGCGCAGTTTCGCCGAGGCCACCATGTTCATGGCCTTGGTGATCTGCTTGGTCTTACCGACCCCCACGATCTTCATTTTTACGTCTTTGAGTGAAGGCATGCTTATCTCCCGTATGGAGGGGGCCCCTAGGCCTTCCAGCCCTGCTTGAAGGCGGTAATGGCCTCGGTGAGCGCTTTTTCCACAGCCTCGTCAATGACTTTCTTATCTTTAATTGCGTCAAACACATCCTTACGCGTATCTCGCATAAAGGTGAGCATGTCGTCTTCAAACTTGCGGATGCTGTCCACCGGCACGTCATCCATGAAGCCACGGGTAGCGGCAAAGATGGAAGCCACCTGCTCATGCGAGGGCATGGGCTTGTACTGGGGCTGCTTGAGCAGTTCCACCAGACGTGCACCACGGTCAAGCTTGGCCTTGGTGGTTTTGTCCAGGTCAGAACCGAACTGGGCAAAAGCCGCAAGTTCACGGTACTGAGCAAGGTCGAGACGCATGGTGCCGGCGACCTGCTTCATGGCCTTGATCTGCGCGGCGCCACCCACGCGGGACACGGAAAGGCCCACGTTAATGGCCGGACGCACACCGGCGTTGAAGAGGTTGGGTTCCAAGTACACCTGACCGTCGGTGATGGAGATCACGTTGGTGGGGATGTACGCGGAAACGTCGCCTGCCTGGGTTTCAATGATGGGCAGAGCCGTCAAAGAACCGGCACCCAGGCTGTCGTTCACCTTCGCGGCGCGTTCAAGCAAACGCGAGTGGAGGTAGAACACGTCGCCGGGGAAAGCTTCACGTCCCGGGGGGCGACGGAGCAGCAGCGACATCTGGCGATAAGCCACGGCCTGCTTGGAAAGGTCGTCGTAAATGATGAGGGCGTGCTTGCCGTTGTTGCGGTAGTACTCGGCCATTGCGCAGCCGGTGTATGCCGCAATGTACTGCAAAGGCGCAGGATCGGACGCCGTGGCTGAAATGATGGTGGTGTATTCCAGTGCGCCGTAACGGCGCAAGGTGTCGGCCACCAGAGCCACGGAAGACTTCTTTTGGCCGATGGCCACGTAGAAGCAGTGAATGTCCGTTTCTTTCTGCGCCAGGATGGCGTCAAGGCAAACGGCGGTCTTACCAGTCTGGCGGTCGCCAATGATAAGTTCGCGCTGTCCGCGGCCGATAGGCGTCATGGCGTCGATGGCCTTAAGGCCAGTGGGCATGGGCTCATGCACGCTCTTACGCGCGATGATGCCGGGGGCCTTGATTTCCACCGGGCGCACTTGCGTGGTGTCGATGGGTCCAAGGCCGTCGATGGGCTCACCCAGAGGGTTGAGCACGCGCCCCATAACGCTGTCGCCCACGGGCACGGAGAAGATCTTGCCGGTACGCTTGACCGGGTCGCCTTCCTTGATGCCCACGTCCGAACCGAGCAGGGCCACGCCGACGTTGTCTTCTTCGAGGTTGAGCACCATACCCATGACGCCGCCGGGGAATTCCAGCAGTTCCATGGACATGGCGTTCTGCACCCCATAGACACGGGCGATACCGTCACCGACGTAGAGCACGGTGCCGGTTTCGCTCATTTCTACGCGCTGCTCGTAGTTTTGGATTTGATCCTCAATGATCTTGCTAATCTCTTCCGCTTTGATCTGCATGTGCTATTCACCCCTCTTGAATGTCTCCCGAAGGATTCCCAACTGCGCGCGCAGACTTGCGTCCAGCACCCGGTCACCCATTTTGAGCACCATACCCCCTAGTATGTCTTTGTCCACGGCAAAGGTCAGCTCGATATCGGTTCCCGCCTTCTTTTGGAGGGTATCCTTGAGCTTAGACTGTTTGTCTGCGGAAAGTTGTACTGCGGTTATACATTGGCCGCGGATAATACCCTTGGCCTCGTCCAGCAGTTTGCCGTACCACGCTGCGATTCCTTTCAGAAAGGCAAGCCTTTCTTTATCTGCCAGCAGAAAGCAGAAATTGCGCATGGTGGTGTCGGCCTTAAGCTTGCCCAGCAGTTTGTCGAGAACTGCCTTTTTTTCTTCCACGCCGATAACAGGGCTTTTCAGGGTAAGGTCAAGCCCAGGCGCAGTGGCAAGCAGCTTGCCAAGAGCTGCCAGGCATTCACCGTGCGAGCTCAGGGCTGCTTCCCCTTCCTTTTTGCCCAACGCGAATATTGCGTTGGCGTACCTGCGTGCAACCACGGTGTCGATCAATGGAGCACCACCTTGTTAAGGGAGTTGGCGATAAGCTTGTCGTGCTCGGCCGCGTTAAGCCTAGAGGCAAGGGCCTTCTCGGCGGCGTTCACGATTTCATCGGCAATGGAGGCGCGCACTTCAGCGAAGATGGCGCGGCCTTCATTTTCCGCCGTTAGGCGCGCCTGCTCCACAATCTGAGCGGCCTGGCGGTGAGCCTCTTCCACAATGCCCTGCTTGAGGGCTTCGGCCTGCTGGCGGCTTTCGGCCAAAATGGCCTCGCGCTCAACATTAAGGTTAGCAATGCGGGCTTCTACCGAAGCCAGCTGCTCCTTGGCCGTCTTGCGACGTTCGTCAAGATTGTCCAGGGCATTCTTGATGCCTTCGCGGCGGTTCTTAAAGAAACGCTTGGCCAGATCGCCGACGAAGTGCCAGAGGATGCCGGCAAAAATCACGAAGTTGAGCACGCGCCAGCCGAAGTCGCCCCAACGCGGCGCTGCATGTCCCTCAGAAGCCATGGCTCCTGCAGGAATGGCCACCAGCGCGGCAAAGGCAATAACGAGCGGCAGGATAAACCCCGCGTGTTTCCATCTGCTCAAAGCCCACCCCCTCTGTTCGATAATATGCCGATTCAAAACAGTTCCCAATGATGCCCGCAACGCGCAGCGCTGCGGAACGGCCCGCAAAGGCCTGAGTCAGCGCCGCTTGCTAGCTCTTGATCAGCCGGTCGGCAAGGCGGGAAGAAAATTCGCCCACCTGCTTGCGCAGCGCGTCAAGGGTTTCCGCAGCCTGTGCCTGCAGCGAGGCGCGGGTTTCAGCCAGAATGTTGCGGGCGCTCTGCTGTGCTTCGCCCACCAGCTTCTGCTGTTCTACCACGCCAGCGGCGCGGCCGTCCTCACGGTTGCTGCCTGCGTCCTGACGGGCGCGGGCCAGTTCAGCCTCATAGTTGGTGAGCCGTTCGCCAGCCTGATACTCGAAAGAGCCGGCTTCTTCGGCCATGTCATCCATGACGCCGTTGCGCTTTTTGATGATTTCGCGGATGGGGCGAATCAGGAGGATGTTAAGCACGTAAATAGCGATAAAGAAATTCGCCAGCTGAAAAAGCAGGGTGACATTTAAGTCCAGCATGCCGCATCCTCCATATGAATTGCGGATTGAAGGAGTTGAAAATACATAAAGCCCTTGCAACATAGCCCCTTGCCCCTGTTATGTCAAAGGGTATTGGTGACAAATTTCGCAAACTCCGCAATTTTTTTCCCGCGCGCGTTGTCACGGCTTTTGGGAGTCGAGGAAAATGCCGGCCTCGATGTTCGTCGGCGTGCACTGCATCGACCGCACAGGAAAAATGCGTTGGCGTTGGCTGTTTAAACAAACAAATAAAGAGCAGGGGCAACAATGGCGGCGCGTGAAGCAGCCAATTGTGTTGTAAGCTGCAATGCAATTACAGTGTTGCAGTGCTGGGGGCAGGGCAGAAGGGAATATGTGTTTGAGAAGAAAGACACAAAGCAATGCAAAATCTGATTTAACAGGTCTGCATTATTTCTGGTTTGCCAATCACACTATGATCGAATGGGCCGGGTCGTACCCGGCCTGGGCGAGCCACCGGGCGGCTTCTTCCGCCGCGCCGTGAGCCGTCAGGGCGTTGAGAATGCGGCAGCGGTCTGGCGGGGGCAGAGCGTCGCGCCCCCTGACGGGCACGCCCTGCACGGTGTTGCCGATCTTGCGCGGATCTATATCAACGTATGCCGCAGGCGCAACGCCCAGCCGCCACAGCGGGGCCAGGCGCTGGCGGGCTACCCGCCCCGCGCCGATTACCCATACGCGGGGATGAAAGGGATTGTTGCGCTCAAGCCAGCGGGCCAGCCAGACGGCCCGCAGGTTGTCGCAGGCCGCGCGTGCGTAGCGTTGGTCGGCACGGGTCGCACGGGTGGGGGTGTCGTTCCACACCAGCATCCGCTGCGGCAGTTTGTCCATTACCGCGCCGCTGTCGAGCCAGCGCAGCCATATTTCCCAGTCTTCGGCAAAGTTGCCGTGGCGGTACGCGCCCCATTGATCCACGCGCTGGCGGCGAAACATGACCGAAGGATGGCACACGGGCGTATCTCGAAAGCGGGCGCGGCTGATCTGCTCATGGCTCAAGAGGGAGTTCTGCCAGTCCACAAAGTGCGCAAAGCCGTACGCCGACTGCCGGTCGCCGCCAAAAGCCACGCAGGTGGCGGAAAGGTCAACGCGGGGATTGTCAAACAGGTGGGCCGTCTGCAGGGCCAGCCGCTGTGGATGCGCTGCATCGTCCGCGTCCATGCGCGCCATGTATGCGCCGCGAGCGGCGTCAAGCCCGGCGTTGAGCGCTGCCACAATGCCGCCGTGGGGCAGGTGCAGGGAGCGCAAGCGGTGGCCCAGAAGGCGCGCCGAGCCCCAGTGCCGCAAAACCTGCCGGGTGTCGTCAGTGGAGCCGTCGTCGACGACAACGACTTCAAAATCCGGCAGGGGAGCGCTGGCGGCGGGCTGCTGGTCGAGTAGGCTTTGCAGGGCCGCAGGCAGGGTGTCTGCCGCGTTGTATGCGGGCAAAACCACAGATACCAGCGGCAGGGCCGGGGACCCTTGGCTCGTGCTCACAGCTTCGACCATGCGCAATATTCAGGGCTGGCTGCGACCGCTGGCGGGGCAAGGGCAGCGGTGCCGGTCATGCCTGGTCCGCGTGCGCGCGCCACAGCTGGGCAATGCGGCGGCAGATGGCCGAAAGCGGCCGTGATGCGTCCACCACATGGTGGGCCGCCGCTTCGTACAATGCGCGGCGCTCGGCGAGCACCTGGTTGATTTCTTCCACAAGCCCCCGGCCCGTCAGCGAAGGCCGCTGGCTGCTGAGAGGGTTGCGTCCCAGACGCTCGGCCAGAACCTGCACCGGCGCGTCAAGAAAGACGACCATGCCGCGTTGGCGCATGAGCTGCCGGTTTGCCTCGGCCAGCACCATGCCGCCGCCGGTGGCTACCACGCAGCCGCCACGGTGGGCGTCGGCCACGTCGCGCAAGGCAGCGCTCTCGCGGGTGCGAAAGCCGGGCCAGCCCTCCTCGGCTACAATCTGGTCTACCGTGCGGCTCGCGCTGTCCAGCAGATGCTGGTCGGTATCGGCAAAAGGCAGATCAAGCTTTTTGGCCAGAGCCTTGCCGATGGTGGTCTTGCCCGAGGCTCGCGCGCCCACGAGAAAAAGAATGCTCATCCTGCCCCCAGAGAGGATCAGCGCCGCAATGCTAGCAGCGCTGCAACGCGGTTAAAGAATGCGTACGCCGTCCTCTTCGACCAGCACCGTGTATTCCCAGCGGATGCCGCCCCACTGCGGGTAGTACAGCCCCGGTTCGACAGTCACGACCATGCCGGTCTCAAGCGCGCCCTCGGCCCGCGGCGAAAGGCTGGGCGCTTCATGGGTTTCAAGCCCCACGCCGTGCCCCAGGCCGTGGGTAAATGCTTTGGCCACGCCCGCCTTGGCAAAAACATCGTGCGCCAGGGCGTAGACCATGCGCAGGGGCATGCCGGGGCGCATGCCCTCGATGGCGGCAGTTTGCGCCTGCCGGGTGAGGTCGAGCGCACGGCGAAAGGCGTCGGTGGGCGCATCGCCGACCCAGAATGTGCGGGTCTGATCGGAGCAGTAGCAGCCCACGCGGCAGCCCACGTCAACAAGCACCGGGCAGTTGTCGGTGACGGCGTCCGCGCCGGGTATTGCGTGGGGCAGGGCGGCGTTTTTGCCGACGGCCACAATGTTTGCAAAGGCAAGCTCGGATGCGCCGTTTTCACGAAAAAACTTCTCGATCAGCCAGCTGATGTCGGCCTCGGTGCGGCCCGGCTCCAGCTGCCCCTCGACCCACTTCATGAGCTTGTGGTTGAGGGCGAATGATTTTTCAAGGGCGGCTATTTCGCTGGGTTCCTTGATGCGGCGCAGGCGCTCCACCATGCCGTCGGCCGCTTCGCAATACAGGCCGGAGCCTGCGGCGGCAAGGGCGCGTGCAAAGGCCAGGCTGACGCCCTGCGACTCAAGGCCGATGCGGCTGCCGCAACGGCGCAGCAGGCCGTGCAGCTCGCGGGCCGCGCTGCCGCCGTAGATAAAAATACGTTCCCGGTCCCAGATGCGGGAGGCGGCGTCAAGATAGCGGGCATCCGTAGCCAGCCAGTCGTGCCCGTCGGCGGCGATGACGAGCCTGCCTGCGCTTTCGTTAAACTGCGGGTCGTGCAGCTCAAAGCCGGAGAGATAAAACCTGTTGGCGGCCTGGCTGATCAGCATGGCGTCAAGGCCGCGAACGCGCATGGCGCGGCGCAGCTTTTCACGACGGGAGGCAAAAATGTCTGTCATAAAAAAATCTCCTGAGCGCAGCATACCCGGCGCGGGCCCCAGTGAAAAGTTGAAAGTTGGCGATGTTGCGGGAGGGCGCGGTAGGAAAAGTTTGGCCTTGCGTTGGACAACTGATACTTTTTTTGTATAGATTAGCCATGAGGCTTTGCACCGCTGGTCAGTTGACCTAGAACCCAAGTAGGACTATATATATAGACATGTCACAATCAACTTCTTGCGAACTTGACGTACTTGATCTGGTCCCCTTTGGCCAGACCGGCAATGAAAGTCGCTTTTTTGCGTTGCGCCTTTCACGCCCAGACTGGACACGGTGGCGGCCGGGTCAGTTTGTGATGGTGCGTCCGCGAAATTTTGGCCTGGATATTCCATGGGCCCGTCCGCTCGGCATCTGCCACATGACATCACGGCACATGATCTGCTTCTTTCAGGTGCGCGGCAAGGGTACGCGCCGCATGGCGGAGCTGCGTTCGGGCGACAAGGTGCGCGTGTGGGGGCCGCTTGGCAACGGTTTTGCCGTCGAGCCCGAAACCCCGACGCTGCTGCTTGCGGGCGGCATGGGCATTGTGCCCTTTGTGGGCTACGTGAGCGAGCACCCGAAGCCCTGGAACATCTCCATGCTCTTTGGCCACCGCGAGCACATCAGCTGCTACCCGGTAGACAGCATCAACGAGCATGTGCCGCTGGACAGCCTGCGCGAGGCGGAATCGGGCGATCTTGACGACTTTATATTTACCATCCAGGAGCGCATGAGCGAATACGCCGAGCAGAAGGGCCTTGTGCTCGCCTGCGGCCCCACGCCCTTTATGCGCACAGTGCAGAAGTTTGCCGCCGAGCTTAACGTGCGCTGTCAGCTCTCGCTTGAAAACCGCATGGCCTGCGGCGTGGGCGCGTGCCTGGGCTGCGTGACAAAAACCACAGAGGCCTGGCCGGTGGAAGAAAAGCGCGAAGGGCTGGTGCAGGTATGCAACCACGGTCCGGTGTTCTGGTCTGATCAGGTCGAACTGTAATCCGCCTGCGCTCAATCGATTTCAGAAACGACGCTTGACGCCAACACGCGGCAACCGTTGCGGCCATAGCGAGCCGCGCCGCCAACTGGCGGGCGCGTTCAGCCGTGTGCCAGTACTATCGGGCAAAGCCACGCATAAAATGCCGGATGCCGGCAATCTGGAGAATGCGGCATGGATCTTTCTGTTACGCTCAAGGGGCAGACGCACGATCTGACCCTTAAGAACCCTGTGCTCACGGCTTCAGGCACGTTTGGCTACGGAATGGAATTTGCCACCTACGGCAACCTTGCGGCTTTGGGCGGCATGGTGGTCAAGGGGCTCTCCCTGCTGCCGCGCCAGGGCAACGCCACGCCGCGCATTGTGGAAACCACGGCGGGCATGCTCAATGCCGTGGGCCTGCAAAACGACGGCGTCGAAAAGTTCTGCACCGACAAGCTGCCACGTCTGCCCTGGCAGGAAACAGCCGTTATCGCCAACATCTACGCCGGTTCCGTCGAAGAATTTGCCGAGCTTGCAGCCCGCCTTAACGAAGAAGAAGGCGTGGCCGCGCTTGAGGTCAATGTTTCGTGCCCCAACGTCAAGGAGGGCGGCGTGCTTTTTGGGCAGGACCCCGTCCTTGCCGCTCAGGTAACAGCAGCCGTGCGCCGCGCCGCGCCGGGCAAGCACGTCATGGTCAAGCTTTCGCCCAACGTGACGGATATCGCCCTGATGGCCCGCAGCGTTGAAGACGCTGGCGCGGACAGCATCTCGTGCATCAACACCCTGCTGGGCATGGCGGTTGACCTGCAAAGCCGCAGGCCCTCGCTGGCCAATGTGGTGGGCGGGCTCTCCGGCCCGGCCATCAAGCCTGTGGCCCTGCGCTGCGTATGGCAGGTCGCCAGGGCTGTGGACATCCCCGTGGTGGGGGTTGGCGGCATCGCCACGGCTGAGGACGCGCTGGAATTTTTGCTGGTTGGCGCCAGCGCCGTGCAGGTGGGTACGGGCAACTTTATGCGGCCCGACTGCGCCTTTGTCCTGGTGGAGGAGCTTCCCGCTGTTTGCGAACGGCTGGGAATTGACGATATTGGCGCCTTTCGCGGCAGCCTGAATCTGGATTAACCATGTCGCTTACCATCATCCCCGCCCGCTCCAAGCAGGAGTTTGCGCTGTTCATGGATCTGCCCTGGAGCCTCTATGAACGCGATTCCCTCTGGACGCCCGGTCTCAAAAGCCAGGATGCCGAGCTGCTTACTCCCGGTGAGCATCCCTTCTGGGAGAGCGCGCGGCGCGAACTTTTTCTGGCCATGCGCGACGGCCGCCCCGTTGGGCGCATCGCCGCCATTGTGGACGACAAATACAATGCCTACGCCAACGAAAAGTGCGGGGCGTTTGGCTTTTTTGAATGCGCCAACGATCAGGAAGCCGCCCACGCGCTGCTGGACGCGGCGCGCGACTGGCTGGCCGGGCAGGGCATGGCCTTTATGCGCGGGCCGTTGAATCCCTCGGCCAACTATACCTGCGGACTTCTGGTGGACGGCTTTGAGCATGCCCCCTCCATCATGATGCCCTGGAACCCGCCCTATTACGCCGAGCTGCTCGAGACCTGGCACTTGCGCAAAGAGCAGGACCTGTTTGCCTACCTTATCGAGCGCTCGCGCATTGCGCAGCCCGACTGGCTCAACGCGGAGGTGGCCCGCCTCAAGGCCGAGGGCCGCTTTACCTGCCGCACCTCAAGCAAGGCGACCCTGGCGGACGACATCCGCACCATGCTGGATCTGTACAAGATTTCGTGGGCCAAAAACTGGGGTTTTTCGCCCCTTTCGGACGGCGAGGCAGAGCACCACGTCAAAGAGCTCAAGGGTGTTCTGGATCCCGAATTTTTTGTGCTGTTTTTCCACAACAACGAGCCAGCGGCGGGCATGGTGGCCCTGCCGGACATGGCCCCGCTGCTGCGGCGGCTCAACGGCAAGCTGGGCATATCGGCCCTGTGGCACTGGTGGCAGTCGCGGGCCGAGATCCGCGGCGGCTACCGCATTATCCTGTTCGGCATCCGTGAAGAATTCCGCCTTATGGGCCTGCCCTTGCTGCTGCTTGACTTTTTGCTGGAAAAAGCCCGCCAAAAGCCAGATTTTCAGTGGGTTGAAGGTTCGTGGGTGCTCGAAGACAACGTGCCCGTCAACGAACTGATTGAAGATTTTTCGGGTCAGCTCACCAAACGCTACCGTATTTATCGCAGGGAGATACAGCCATGACCCCGGCGGCAGGCAACATCACGGCCCCGCATCTGGCGGGAAAAAAGGTGCTGCTTACGGGCGGCACCGGTTTTGTGGGCCGTCATCTGCTGCCGCAGCTGCTGGCGGCGGGGGCCGAGGTTACCTGCCTCACGCGGGCCGTATCGCGCACCGGGCATCTGCCTGCGGGCGTAGCTACGGTTCAGGCCGACCTGACCAGCGGTCAGGGGCTGGAAGAAGCCCTGCAGGGCAAGGATGTGGTCGTCCATATGGCGGCCCTGCTGTTTGGTCTGGGCTGGCAGGATTATTTGCGGGCCAACGCGCTGGCCGCCCGCAGCATGGCCGCAACTCTCGCGCGGTTGTCCGCCGGGGGCGGGCTGCCGGATACTTTTCGCTTTGTGCTGGTCTCGAGCCTTGCGGCGACAGGCCCCAGCGGCCTTGCCCCCGGTGTGGACGACGCCACGCCGCCCGCGCCGGTTTCGGCTTACGGCTGGTCAAAAATGCTTACAGAGCAGGTGCTTGGCCGCGCCCTTGGACAAAGCCTTGTAACCCTGCGCCCCCCCATCATTTACGGGTCGGGCGACAAGGGGTTGCTGCCGGTCTTCAAGGGCGTGCTGCGGGTCGGTACGGCTGTGAGCCCCGGTGCGGGGCGCGAGTTTTACGTCAGCGCCGTGCACGCCGACGATATGGCCCAGGCCGTGTTGTGCGCCTGCAGGCCCGAAGCTCGCGGGGTATATCACCTCAGCGACGGCGAGGCCTATACAATGGCGGAGTTTTGCCGCACCATGGGCGTCGCCATGGACAAGGTCATGGGCCAGACCTCTCGCAAGAGGGGAGCTGTGCGCATAGTGCGCATGCCCCTGCCGGTCATGGCGTGTACCGCCGGGCTTTCCACGGCATTTGCCGTGGCGGCCGATGCCGTAGCCAACCGCCTGCTGGGCCATGGCCTGCGGCGCGCACCGGCGTGGAATCTGGACAAATACCGCGAGGCCCGTCAGGCGGGGTGGCTGTGCGACAACAGCCGCATCTGCAGCGAACTGGGCTTTGCGCCGCGCGTGAACCTTGAGGCGGGCATGACCGAAGCCATCGAGGGCTACCGTCGAGAGGGCTGGTTGTGAAGATCACCATACAGGAACTTTCCAAGGCATTTGGCGGCAGGGACATCCTCAGCAATTTTTCGCTGGAGGTGGACTCTGGCGTGCGGCTGTGCGTCTGCGGCCCCAACGGCACGGGCAAATCCACTCTGCTGCGTCTGCTGGCAGGTGTAGAAAGCCCCGACGGCGGCAGGGTCATCTTGCCGCGCGGCTGCCGCCTGGGCTTTGTGGAGCAGGAGTTTGCGGAACAGGTTCTGGATACGCCCCTGCTGACCTTTGTGCTGGACGTGCTGCACGACTGGAGCGACTTTTGGTCAGAGTGGGAGGAGGCCGCCGCCAGCAAGGACGAACCCCGGCTTACGGCCCTGATGCACCGTCAGGGCGAGCTTGAGGCGCTCTACGGCTACAACCCCGAGCACAGGGCCAAGGCCGTGTTGTCTGGTCTGGGTTTTGCCGAAAGCAAATGGGGCCGTACCCTGCGCGAACTTTCGGGCGGCTGGCGCGAGCGCGCCAAGCTGGCCCGCGTGCTCACCGCCGGGGCCGACGTGCTGTTGCTGGACGAACCCACCAACCACCTGGATGTTGAAGCCGTGGAATGGCTCGAGTCGTTCCTTATGGACTTCAAGGGCGCGCTGGTTTTTGTGGCGCACGACCGCATGTTTATGGACAATGTGGGCACGCACGTGCTCTATCTGGGGCTGTCCAAGCCCGTGTTCCGCAAGGCGACCTATACGCAGTTTTTGACCCTGCAGGAAGAATACAACGCCCAGCGCGAGCGCGAGGCCCGCGCCCTCAGGGAAGACCTTGACCGCAAGATGGCCTTTGTGGAGCGGTTTCGTGCCAAGGCCACCAAGGCGCGGCAAGCCGGGTCGCGCCAAAAGATGGCCAAAAAGCTCGAAAAAGAGCTGGAAGACTACAGACCTGAGCCAAAGCGCAAAGATCTGAATTTCAGCTGGCCTGAAGCACCGCATTCCGAAAAAATCGTTCTGGCCGCCGCTGATCTGGATTTTCGTTTTGACGACGGCAAAACCATGTGGCCACCGTTGACGTTTACCCTGTTTCGCGGGCAGCGGGTGGCGCTGGTAGGGCACAACGGCTGCGGCAAATCCACACTGCTCAAGCTGCTGGCAGGCACGCTTGAGCGCCGGGGCGGCAACCTGGTTACCGCCTCGCAGATGCGCATGGGCTACTACACCCAGCACCAGATGGACACCCTGCGCAGCGACACCACCGTGCTCGGCGAGCTGCGCCGTCTTTCTGACCCGCACACCACTGAAGAAGAACTGATGAGCGTGCTCGGCCTCTTTTTGCTGGGGCAGGAATATTTTGAACGGCAGGTCAGCGCCCTTTCGGGCGGTGAAAAAAGCCGCCTTGTGCTGAGCTCGCTGTTTTTGAAGCGCTGCAACTTTTTGCTGCTGGACGAACCCACCAACCACCTTGACCTCGAAAGTCGCGAGGCTCTTGTCAGCGCGCTGCAAAAATTTACCGGCACGCTGCTCATGGTGGCGCACGACCGCTGGCTGCTTTCGCAGGTGGGGGCTGAGGCCTGGGAGCTCAACGAAAAAGGGCTGACGGTGTTTCCGGACTTTACGTCCTACGACGACAACCGTCGCGCCCGACTGAGCGGAGCCTTGGACGAGGCGCAGCCCGCAGTGCCGGGCGCTGGCGGGCAGGCAGGGGGGAGGGCCCGGCAGGCCGATGCTCCTCTGGCCCAGCCGCTGTCGCGCGACGAGCAAAAACGCATCAAGCGCGAGCAGGCCGACAGACGCAACGCCCTGCACAAGGAACTGAAGCCCCTGCAGAGCCGCTACGAGGCGCTGGAAACGGAGCTTGCGGCGGTGCTTGACCAGCAGGGCACGGTAGAGGCGCAGCTGGCAGACCCCGACGTGTATGCAGATCACGCGCATGCCGGCGAGCTGCTCAAGACGTTTGAGGCTTGCAAACAGCGCAGCGAAGCCATACTGGAAGAAATGACAGGGCTTGAAGAAAACATGGCGGCGGCGCGGGCCAGGTGGCACGTGGAGCAGGACTGATTGATCCGGCTTGCGGGCAGGGTCGTTTTACAATAGTTGGCAGCCATTCAGATTCGGGCCTGCGCCCGATGCGGAGTAATGCATGCAGCATATAGAAGTAGCTGCCGGTATCATCTGGCGGGGCAAACGTTTTCTGGCCAGCCAGCGTCTCTGCGACAAGCCGCTGGAAGGGTACTGGGAGTTTCCCGGCGGCAAGCTCGAAGCTGGCGAAAGCCCCCTGGACGCCCTCAAGCGCGAGCTGGCCGAAGAGCTCGGCATAGGCGTGCGTCAGGCCGTGTTCTGGAAAAGCCTTGACCACGAATACACCGAGCGCGGCTTTGGCGTGCGCATCTACTTTTTTCATGTGACGGAATTTGCTGGCGAGCCCTGCGGCGCGGAGGGCCAGAACCTGCGCTGGGTCGAGCCGCAGGAGGCTTTCGCCCTTGGCTTTTTGCCCGCTGATGCCGTGGTGCTTGAAGAGCTTGTCTCCAGACAGCCCAGCATTGCCTGAGGCCCCTTGCGACATGCCCGAAAAAAAAGCAAATTTGTTTTGTCAAGCAAGCCCGCCATGTGCGGGCTTTTTTATGACCCCAGGCTTCGTCCCGGACCAGCCCGGCTCTGGAAATGTTCCTCATAAAAAGCTAATTTGAAAAAAGAATTAGCGAATATCGGTTGCGCTACGGGGTCTGTCAGCCAATTGCAGGCTTCTGGCAGCAGCCTCTTGCGTCAATAGTCTACATGCCGCGCGGTCTGCCGGCTGCAGTACGCGCTCGCACAGTCAAACGTAACGGCAGGTGATCCATGCGCATAAAGCAGCTCTCATTTATCGTGTGCGCTGCCATTGTGGGCCTGTTTGTTCTGATCTCCTATATTACGTCCGAGGTTGTGGTGCTGCGCGGGGTGGATGCCATAGAAGGCAAAAGCTCCAGCGAAAAAATGAAACAGCTGCGCAACCACCTGCACGCCCAGCAAACCCAGTTGAGCCATATTGCCGTGGACTGGGGCTGCTGGGACGACGCCTACCGCTTCATGCAGGATTCAAATGCAGAATTTATCGCCACAAATCTGCGGCA
This sequence comes from Desulfovibrio desulfuricans, assembly GCF_004801255.1. Lineage (NCBI taxonomy): Bacteria > Pseudomonadati > Thermodesulfobacteriota > Desulfovibrionia > Desulfovibrionales > Desulfovibrionaceae > Desulfovibrio > Desulfovibrio desulfuricans. The sequence goes on from NZ_CP036295.1 coordinate 107,086, forward strand.
GCAGATGCTTGCCAAACTCAACGTGTCGTCCATTGCCTATTACGGCAGCGACGCCGTGCACGCGACCATTGCCGTGGACTCCTCTGAAAACTGGGATTCCGGCCAGTCGGCGGAGGCGCAACGGCTTTTTGCGTTTTTGACCCGCAAGATCATGAGCGGTACGGACGAAGGGCTGATGGGTATTGTGATGATCAGCGGCGTGCCGCACATCATGGCGGCCCAAAAGATACGCGATACCGCAATGCTGCTGCCCTCCAACGGCGTAGTGTTTATGACGCGGGCCATGGATGCCGATTTTATTGAGGATGTCGAGCATGATACGCTGCTGAATTTTAGCATCCTACCCGTGGAAGTGTTCAATAATGTGGGCATGCCTGCGGATGATGCGACCGGTTTTAAAACCGTGCGCGAAGACGGCGCAGTCAACTCCTATTCAGTCGTGCGCGACGTGTTTGACTGCGCCGCCTTTTGCCTGAGGCTCGTAACGGACAGAGAGATTGCACAGCTCGGCAAGCGCATGTTTATGCAGAACTTTGTTCTTATCGTGATCACGGGCATGGGCATGCTTGTGGCCTTTCTGTATTTTGCCGAAAAGCAGATACTGCGGCGCATTCTCTCCATGCAGAAGCAGGCTCAGCACATCGAAAAAAGCAGCAAACCACTAAAAAAGATTGAAATTCAGGGAGATGACGAAATTTTTGATCTCTCCATGAAGATCAACAGCATGATCGATGCGCTGCAGTCGAACGAAAAATTTTTGCAGCAAACGCTGGATACGCTTCAGGCGGGCGTTATCACCATAGATCCCCGGACGCAGAAGATCCGCAGCATCAACGCTTTTGCCCAACAGTTCATAGGCCTGCCCGCCGAGGATATTGTGGGCAGGCCCTGTCATGAGTTTATCTGCCCGCAGGGGGTTGAACGGTGCCCCATGGACAAGGGCAGCACCAAGACCGAGCTGCTGGCGGGCAAGCTGGTGTCTGCCGACGGTACGCAAAAAACTATCGTCAAATCCGTGCGGGCCATCCAGATGAACGGCGAGGAAATTTATCTGGAATCGTTTGTGGACATAACAGATCTGGAAACCACGCGACAGGAGCTGCAACGCACTGAAGAACGTTACAAAACCCTGTTTATGAACACGGGCACGGCTACGGCCGTTATCAGCAGTACCGGACTGATTTTTTTGACCAATACGGAATTTTCCAATCTTGTGGGTCTCCCCTCGGAGCAAATTGAGGGCAAGCTGTTTATCGGCCGTTTTTTGGACAAGGGCGGGTTTGGGCCCAAAAAGCTGTATGACGAGCAAGTACGCCATACTCGCGTAAAGTACGAGGCCGAGCTGCAGACGCACAGCGGCAAAACGGCCAATGTCCTCGTGACGCTGGCCAGGATACCCGACAGCGGGCTTTCGGTCATTTCGCTGCTGGATATTTCCGAACGCTCGGCCATGGAAAAAGAGCTGGCTTACAGGGCCAACCACGATCTGCTTACGGGGCTGGCCAACAAATCTCTGGCCGAGGAGCGACTGCTGAGCGCCCTGAAGGACGCCAGCGACGCCGGGGGCATGGTGGGGGTTCTGCTGGTGGATCTTGACCGCTTCAAGCAGGTCAACGACAGCTTTGGGCACTCGCTGGGCGACAAGCTTTTGCGGCAGGCGGCCGAGCGTCTGACCTATCTTGCGCGGTGCGACGACTGCGTAGCCCGTACCGGCGGGGACGAATTTGTCATTGTGGCGGGCAAGGTGCACGACAGAAAGCAGATAGAAGCGCTGGCAAAAAATGTGCTGTGCGCGCTGAACCGCTGTTTTTATGTTGACGAATATTCCATCTATCTCAGCGCCAGTATCGGCATTGCCTGTTATCCCGACAACGGCGGCACCATGGAGTCGCTGTTGCAAAGCGCCGATCTTGCCATGTACAGGGCCAAGGCCAAGGGCAAGAACACCTATGAATTCTTTACCGAAGACCTGACCGTAGCCGCCAACGACCGCATGGCCCTTGAGACGGAACTGTTCAGGGCCATGGACGCCGCTGTTTTTGAAGTGCACTACCAGCCCAAGATCAACATTGCCGACAGAACCCTTGAAGGCTGCGAGGCCCTGGTGCGCTGGAAGCGTGCCGACGGCAACTGGATATCGCCGTCGGTGTTCATCCCTCTTGCCGAAGAGACGGGCCTTGTGCGCCGGCTCGACATGTTTGTGCTGCGCCGGGCTTGCAGGCAGCAGCGCGAGTGGCTGGCCCAGGGCCTGGGCAATGTGCGGGTGGCGGTCAACATGTCGGGCCGCAGCATCGCGGCCGAAACCTTTGCGGACGACGTGCTGGACTTGTTGAGGCGGGAGGACGTGCGGCCGGAGCATGTCGGCATCGAAATAACCGAGACGGCCTTTATGTCCAACATGGCCGAGGCGTCACGAGCCATCGCGGCCCTGAGCGAGCAAGGCGTGCGGATATATCTGGACGATTTTGGCACGGGCTATTCTTCGCTCCACTATCTGCACACTATGCCCATTGCCAGCCTCAAAATCGACAAGTCGTTCATCGACGGCATCAACGCGCCCGCCAACGCCTCCAACGAAATGGTCAAAACCGTGCTTACGCTGGCCTCGGGCCTTGGCATGTCCACCGTGGCCGAAGGCGTGGAAACGCGCGAACAGGCAGAATTTCTGGCGGAAAACGGCTGCAGGGTCATCCAGGGCTACCTGTTTTCGCCAGCGCTCAAGGGCAGCGACTTTGCGGCCTTTCTTATGGATTACCCGGCGCGGGTGGCGGCGGCCCTGGCATAAACAGTTCTTGCCGTATTGGCCAACAAAAGCCCCGTGAGACTTCTCACGGGGCTTTTGCTGCTGATAATTGCTGCGACGTGCCGTGCAGCGAGCGGTGCGGGCCATTGCCGCGCATCTACGTGCAGGTTAGCGCGCTCCCTTGGGAAACAGCACCACGCCCACGGTTTTGAAAACAATGTTGATGTCCAGCAGGATGGACATGTTCTTGATGTAGTACAGGTCGTACTCAAGCTTGCGGCGCGCGTCTTCCTCGGATGCGCCGTAGGGGTAGCACACCTGCGCCCAGCCTGTGAGGCCAGGCTTAACCGTGTGGCGCAGGCTGTAGTAGGGTATGGTGTCCTTGAGCTGGCGCACAAAGGCCATACGCTCGGGGCGGGGGCCGATAAAGCTCATGTCGCCCTTGAGGATGTTCCATATCTGGGGCAGCTCGTCTATGCGCACCTTGCGGATAAATTTGCCAAACGTGGTCACGCGGGCGTCATGGGCGCTGGCCCAGACCGCGCCGTTCTTTTCCGCATCGGCCCGCATGGAGCGGAATTTGTAAACGGTAAATTCCTTTTCAAACAGGCCCACGCGGTCCTGCTTGTAGATGACCGGGCCGGGCGATTCGAGCCGCACGATAATGGCCGTCAACAGCATGATGGGCGCTGCGGGTATGAGCAGCAGCAGCGAAATCAGCACGTCCAGCGCACGCTTGAGGCGGCGCAGCGACCCACGGGTGTTGAGCGAAAAGCCCTCGGTCTGCAGCAGCCACTCGTCGTTGATCTGCGAGAGCGGCAGGCGCTGCACCACATGCTCGTAAAAACTGCGTATATCCACCACCATGCTGCCGCGCAGTTTTGCTTCGAGCAGGTCGTGGGCAATGTCGTCGTCAATGGGGGCGTCGGGCAGCAGCAGAATCATGGTCGCCTGCTTTTCCTTGGCGATGTCCAGCGCCATAAAGGGCGCGCCAAGGCACGGCCCGGCGTCAGGCCCCTGGTCGCGTTCGCCCACGTAGCCCAGAATCTGGGCCTTGGGCAGGCCCTCGGCCAGCAGCTGGCGCACCTTGCCAGCGCGGTCTACGCCCACAAGCAGGATGCGCAGGGGGTGGGTGAGCCTTTCGGCATTGAGGTGGTATATCCAGCGCCAGCCCAGCGAAAAGCAGAGCGAAAGCAAAAAGAGCATGACCACGGTTTCGCGGTCAAACCGCCAGTGCTGAAAGGCGTAGGAAGCCGTTGCCGAAGAAATGATGCCCAGCAGGCAGGCCACCAGCACCCGGCCCACGGTCTCTTTAAAATCCTCGTTGCCCACGCTGTAGGCATCAAGAATGTAAAAAAAGAGCATATAAAAAAAGATGGTAAAGAGCGTGGCGCCCGTATAGTCATGAAAAATGCTCAGATCCGGCTCGACCGTCAAAAAGCCGGAAATGCTGAGGGCAAGCAGAATGCAGACGAGATCCAGCAACTGCAGAAGCGCCATGCGGTATGTACTTATCATAGTGTGTCCTCAGTGGCGGGGACGTGCATGTCTTGAAGAATGCGCGCAGCCACTTTTTCGGCGTCAAATTCGTTCACGGCCATTTCGCGTCCGGACTGACCCATGCGGGCAATGTCTTGCGGACGGGTGATAAAGGCTTCCATGGCGCTGGCCAGAGCCTGCGGGTCGCGTACAGGCACAAGATACCCGTTGACGCCGTCGCGCACAACTTCGCGGCAGCCCGGCGCATCGGTAACCACGGCAGGCCGCCCCATGCTCATTCCCTCCATGATGGAGGTGGGCGTACCCTCGCGCCACGAGGGCAGCACCAGCACATGGGCCGCGCCCACATAGGGGCGCACGTCGCGCGTTTCACCAAGGTATTCGATGCCGCCCTGTTGCTGCCAGCTGCGCATCTGTTCCATGCTCACGCTGCCAAGGCCTTTTTCCGGCGGGCCAAGCACCTGAAAGCGGGCCTCGGGGTAGCGGGCCTTGAGCAGGCGCGCCGCCTCGGCGTATTCCGGCAGGCCCTTGGCCTCAAGCAGCCGCGCAACCAGCAGAAAAACCGGGGCTCCGTTCAGTTGTCCATCAGGGGAATAGTTGGGGAACGGGGTGGGGGCAAAGCGCCTGGTATCCACCCCTGTGCCGCGCGCCGTTAGCACGCGGGCGCTGGAGCCCAAAATGCCCGACTGGCGAAAAACCGCGATGTCGTCCTGGTTTTGAAAAAAAACGCCCTCAACCCCGGCAAGGGCCGTGGCGTAAAGCAGACGGCCCAGACGGTTGACGCATTTTTTCAAAAGAGTGTCGGCCTCAAAGGCGTAGCCAAGGCCCGTAATGGTTGCGTAGATGTGCGGCACCCGCGCCAGCTTTGCGGCCAGGCAACCGTATATGACGGGCTTGATGGTGGAGGCGAAAAGCAAATCGGGCTTTTCCTGCCTGAAAAGACAAAACAGTTCGCGGGCGGTGCGCAGGTCGCTCAGGGGGTTGAGCCCCTTGCGGTCCAGCGCGTAGTGGCGCAGGCGCGCTCCCTGTGCGGCCAGCGCCGCCTCGGCGTCGGCATCCCCCGCAGGAGCGCAGCAAATGACCTCATGCCCTGCCCGCCGCATGTGGCGAATCAGCACGCTCCAAAAATTGCTCATGGCTTTTGCCTGGTTGCCCAGAACAATGATCTTCATGCTTGGCGCTCTCCCTTGCCCCGCGCTGCCCTGCGGGCGTATGTCGCATACGCAAGCCTATAGCATCACAACGATGCTATGAAAAGGGGCAAGCCATGTGTGGGTATGCAGTGGCCCGCCAGAGCTCCGGCTTTACAGTCGCACCGCTACGGGGTAAAAGCGTTGTGGTTGTGACGCCCGGCAGAGAGCCGGGGCATACCGCAAATCTGAAAACAGGACGCAACACATGAGCGCGTATTCCGACCTTACCAAATCCATGACCGCCCAGCCTTCACGTTGGCTTGTTACCGGCGTGGCGGGCTTTATTGGCTCAAATTTGCTGGAACATCTTTTGAAACTTGGCCAGACCGTTGTGGGGCTGGACAACTTTCTCACCGGTTACCAGAAGAACCTGGACATGGTGCGCGACATCGTGGGGCCTGAAGCGTGGAGCCGGTTTACCTTTATTGAAGGCGATATCCGCGATATCGACACCTGCCGCGCCGCCTGCCAGGGTGTGCAGCACGTGCTGCACGAGGCCGCCCTTGGCTCTGTGCCGCGTTCCATCGACGATCCCCTGCTGTCCAACAGCTGCAATATTACCGGCTATCTGCACATGCTTGTGGCCGCGCGTGATGCGGGCGTAAAAAGCTTTGTGTACGCGGCGTCTTCCTCCACCTACGGCGATTCGCCCGAGTTGCCCAAGGTGGAAGACAAGATCGGCAACCCCCTGTCGCCCTACGCCGTCACCAAGTACGTGGACGAACTGTATGCCGACGTGTTCCACCGCTGCTACGGTTTTTCCAGCGTGGGCCTGCGCTACTTCAACGTGTTCGGCCAGCGGCAGGATCCCTACGGGGCCTATGCGGCCGTCATCCCCCAGTGGTTTGCCAGCCTCATCAAGCAGGAAACCGTTTTTGTGAACGGCGACGGCGAGACCAGCCGCGATTTTTGCTACATCGACAACGTCGTGCAGGCCAATCTGCTGGCCAGTTTTGCCCAGGGCGACGCCGCCAACAAGGTTTACAACGTGGCCTTTGGCCAGCGTACGACCCTGAACGAGCTTTTTGACCTGATCAAGGAAGAAGTGGCCCGCCACAAGCCCGAGGTGCAGGGCGCGCAGTGCGTGCACCGCGACTTCCGCGCTGGCGACGTGCGCCATTCGCTTGCCGACATCAGCCGCGCCGCAAAGCTGCTGGGCTACGGCCCGCAGTTTGACGTGCGCCAGGGCCTGCGCCTGGCGGGCGACTGGTACGCCGCCAACCTGTAGCCGTCAGCTCTGCATCCCTGCAAATATGAAACCCCGCGCAAGCGGGGTTTTTTGCTGTCAAAGATCAGCATCGCGAGATGTTGCGAGAGTTCAGGCGTTGGATGTTCCTTTGAGTCGGTGGACGCTCCGCTGCCAGTTTAAACCATCCTCACGCCGCTCATCTGTCCCTATTTGTCGCCCACAACAAACGCCCCAGGGTACATGCCGCGAAAAACTTCAAGCTGCTGCTGCGCGCCGAACGAATCGGGCCACGGCCCTACCTGCACGTTCCACATGTTGTTGCTGCCGTAGACAAGCCGTCCTTGGTTGCCGCTCTGCGAAAGGATGCTGATGAGGTTGTCGGCGTTGATTCTGTCGGCAAAGGCCCCCACCTGCACGTAAAAAGCTCCCGTCAGGTCGCCGTCCTCCTGCATGCGCTCGACGCTGCCCATGCTCTGCACGCGCACTCGCGCCGTGCCGGGGCCGACAATGCTGAGTCGGTTGGCCGCAGCCCGCGAAAGATCAATGACGCGGTCGTCCACAAAGGGGCCGCGGTCGTTGATGCGCACGATAATGGAGCGGCCGTTGCCCAGATGCGTAACGCGCACCCTTGTGCCCAGCGGCAAAATCTTGTGGGCTGCCGTCATGGCGTACTGGTTGTAGGTCTCGCCGTTGGCGGTGGTTCTGCCGTGGAAGCCGGGGCCGTACCATGAGGCCGTGCCTTCTTCCACAAAGCCGTTGGCCGACTTGAGGGGGTAGTAGGTCTTGCCGCGCACCGTGTAGGGGCGGCTGCCCGGCACCCCGCCCTTGTGCCAGGAGCGCGAGCCGCAGCCAGCGAGCAGGGCGGCGCAAAGCAGTGCTGTAAAAAAAAGCAGAAGTGGTCGCGCCGTCATGCACATCCGCGGCCCTGGCCAGCCAGATAGGGCAGGCAGGGGAGGGAATTTTTTTTGCCGCAGGCAGCGCATACGCCAGTTCCTTCGCATTGCGCAGTGGATTCGCACTCAAGCTCGGCCAGCAGGGCAAGACCATCCCGCCCCAGTCTGCCGCTTTCTTTTGCCTTGGCAAGCAGGGCAAGCGCGGGCTCGTGGCGACCGGCATTCAAAAAATCCCGGGCGGCCATGAGGTAGAGCCGCTCCCTGTCGTTGCCAAAAAGCGAGGCCAGCAAGTGGTCGTAGTTGGGCCCAAAGACGCGGCGGGCAAAGTCCTCCTCGCTGGCGAGCCAGCGGGCAAGATGGGCATTGTACCGCTCGACGGCCAGATAGCTCGCCAGCAGGCGCAACCCGTGCCCCAGTACGTGCATGATGCGCGAGAGTTCGCGCGACGAGCTTTCGGAGGTCTGCCCGCCGAGGCCGCGCAGGGGGTTGTACATGTCTGCCGTAACGGCAGGGCTGCGCGAAATCTGGATAAGACGGTTGGCGTAGTGTTGCCCCTGAAAGGCGTCTTCCTTCAGCTTGCCGCATTCATGAAAGGCATAGCCGATGCACCAGTCTATCAGGGCCTCAAGGGCTTTTTGCGCTCTCGCTCCGCCCGGCAGCACGCTGTCGGCATGGCGGCGCAGGGCGTTGATCTGCGCAAGCTCGGCCTCATTGCCGCTTTCTGCCGGCGGGTCTTCGAGCAGCGGCAGCTCCACGACGGGCATGCCGCCCGGCGCCATGGCCTCAATGCCTGGGCTGTTGCGGAACAGGTGGTGGGCGGTGTCTTTGAGCCGCCAAAAAACCCCCTTGCGCATGGCCTCGCCCAGGAGGTCGCGCAAGGCGGTGTACGAGACGGCCCCATCCACGTCAAAGCGGTGGCGCTGGTCGGCCAGCAGGCTGTAAACTGTGCAATAGTCGCGCACAAGATCGCGCACGAGAAAATCGCGGTTGGCCAGCAGCCAGCGTCCGTTCACGCTTCGTCCTCCTGCAGCAGGGCGCGCGCTACGGCAATATCGTACAGCAGCGTGGGGTCTGCCTCGGGGTTGCGGTCTTGCTGATACATGCGGGCAGCGCTGCGCACAATGGCCATGCTGAGCCAGGGGTGTCGCTCCCACACTTCGGGGTGGTCGCCCCGCCAGAGTCTAAACTCGACCTCGCCGTCCGGCCCGCGGCGTACGTAGACGCGCGACTGGGGGTTGCCCGCCTGCGGGTGGTAGTACAATCCAAGTTGGTCTTTCATTACTAATAGCCCTTGCTGGTCCGCAGCCAAAGCCGCGCGTTGGTGCGGTACGCCCGCACATGCCGATGTCAGCATACGCGCAAGCAGGCGGTTTGCCAAGGGCGGGAAATATTGTTGTGAAAAATTATACAATATTTAAGAAAAAAGTTGCTTTTTGCCCGAAAAAATTCCCCCCAGCTACCGCCTAAAGTAATGATTTTGCCATACTGTGTTCACGTGCATTGTGTCGCAAAGCCTTGAGCGACGGGTATTCACACTCCTTCTGTGTATATCGTGCCGCCCCGGTTGTCATTAGGTTGAAAATGGGCTAAGCAGTGATTTGACCGCGTTGCGGCCTGACGGTCGGAGGCCCTTGCACGTCCGTTATCCGCGATCCCTTGGGGCGTCCCGATTTTGCGGGGCGTGCGTATGCTGGTTTGTCCTGCATGCGTGTGCTGGCGGGTAGTTTACCGCCACGCATGGGCAGCGATTTCGCGCCTATACCCCGGATTGCCGCACCGGATCGCCGCAGTTGACCGGCACGTCACGCGAACGCGTGATACAAACAAACCATGTGGAGGTATGGCAATGGCGAAACATGCAACCCCCTTGTTGGACCAGCTTGAAAGCGGCCCTTGGCCGAGCTTTGTGTCCGACATCAAACAGGAGGCGGTCTCTCGGGCCAAGAACCCCAAGGGTCTTGACTATCAGATCCCTGTGGACTGCCCCGAAGACCTTCTGGGTGTACTTGAGCTTTCCTACAACGAAAAGGAAACCCACTGGAAGCACGGCGGCATCGTGGGCGTGTTTGGTTACGGCGGTGGCGTTATCGGCCGTTACTGCGACCAGCCCGAAATGTTCCCCGGCGTGGCCCACTTCCACACCATGCGTGTGGCTCAGCCTTCGGGCAAGTACTACCACAGCAAGTTCCTGCGCGACCTGTGCGACATTTGGGACCTGCGTGGTTCCGGTCTGACCAACATGCACGGTTCCACCGGCGACATCGTGCTGCTTGGCACCCAGACCGCCCAGCTGGAAGAAATCTTCCACGAACTGACCCACACGATGAACGTCGACCTGGGTGGTTCCGGCTCCAACCTGCGTACGCCTGAAGCCTGTCTTGGCCAGTCGCGCTGCGAATATGCCTGCTACAACACGCAGGGCATGTGCTACCAGCTGACCATGGACTATCAGGACGAACTGCACCGCCCCGCCTTCCCCTACAAGTTCAAGTTCAAGTTCGACGGTTGCCCCAACGGCTGCGTGTGCGCCATGGCGCGCTCTGACTTTGCCGTTGTCGGTACCTGGAAGGACGACATCAAGATCGACCAGGACGCCGTGAAGGGCTATGTGGGCGGCGAATTCGCCCCCAACGCCGGCGCTCACTCCGGTCGCGACTGGGGCAAGTTCGACATCCAGAAGGAAGTCGTTGACCTGTGCCCCTCCAAGTGCATGAAGTGGGACGGCTCCAAGCTTTCCATCAAGACCGCCGACTGCGTGCGCTGCATGCACTGCATCAACACCATGCCCCGCGCTCTGCACATCGGTGACGAACGCGGCGCGAGCATCCTCGTGGGCGCCAAGGCCCCCGTGGTGGACGGCGCCCAGATGGGTTCGCTGCTCGTGCCCTTCGTTTCCTGTGAAGCCCCTTACGACGACGTGAAAGAAGTCATCGAAAAGATTTGGGACTGGTGGATGGAAGAAGGCAAGAACCGCGAGCGCGTGGGTGAAACCATGAAGCGCCTGTCGTTCCAGAAGCTGCTGGAAGTCACCGACACTCCCGCCGCTGCCTACCATGTGAAGGAACCGCGTTCCAACCCGTACATCTTCTTCAAGGAAGAAGAAGTTCCCGGCGGTTGGACCCGCGACCTCGCTGCTTACCGCAAACGCCATCAACGCTAGTCAAAGGGGGAGAAGAACATGGCTTTTATTTCTTCCGGGTACAATCCCGCAAAACCGATGGAAGGCCGCATTACCGACATCGGACCCCATAAGTATAATGAATACTTTCCTCCGGTGGTCAAGAACAACTTCGGCAAGTGGCTCTATCACGAAATTCTTGAGCCCGGCGTGCTCGTGCACGTGGCCGAAAGCGGCGACAAGTGCTACACCGTCCGCGTGGGCGGCACCCGTACCATGTCCATCACTCACATCCGTGAGCTGTGCGACATCGCCGACAAGTACTGCGGCGGATACCTGCGCTGGACCACCCGTAACAACATCGAATTCATGGTCGACAGCGAAGCCGGCATGAAGGCCCTGCGCGACGACCTGAACAGCCGCAAGTTTGACGGCGGTTCGTTCAAGTTCCCCGTGGGCGGCACCGGCGCTGGCATCAGCAACATGGTGCACACCCAGGGTTGGGTGCACTGCCACACCCCCGCCACCGACGCCTCCGGCCCGGTCAAGGCCGTGATGGACGCCGTGTTTGAAGACTTCAAGTCCATGCGCCTGCCCGCCCCCGTGCGTATCGCGCTTGCTTGCTGCATCAACATGTGCGGCGCCGTGCACTGCTCGGACATCGGCCTTGTGGGTATCCACCGCAAGCCCCCGATGGTCGACCACGAATGGGCTGACCAGCTGTGCGAAATTCCTCTGGCCGTGGCCGCCTGCCCCACAGCCGCTGTGCGTCCCACCAAGGTGGAACACAACGGCAACAAGGTGAACTCCATCGCCATCAAGGAAGACCGCTGCATGTACTGCGGCAACTGCTACACCATGTGCCCCGCGCTGCCCATCTCGGACGGCGAAGGCGACGGCGTTGCCATCATGGTTGGCGGCAAGGTTTCCAACCGCATCAGCATGCCCAAGTTCTCCAAGGTCGTTGTGGGTTACATCCCCAACGAACCGCCCCGTTGGCCTTCGTTGACCAAGATCGTGAAGCACATCGTTGAAGTGTACGCGGCCAACGCCAACAAGTACGAACGTCTGGGCGACTGGGCTGAACGCATCGGCTGGGAAACCTTCTTCAAGATGACCGGCCTTGAATTCACTCACCACCTTATCGACGACTTCCGTGATCCCGCCTACTACACTTGGCGGCAGAGCACGCAGTTCAAGTTCTAGGCATATCTCGTTTTAACCCCGGCGGCGCATCCGCGCCGCCGGGACAGGAGAACCACCATGGCTGACGACAAAGACGTTGTTGTTGAATTTTTGAATAGCAAATCCGCGTCCAAGTCCAAGTTCTATTTCAAGGACTTCCTTGAATTGTTCCCCGATCGCGGTCCCCGCGACGTGAAGAAAGTTCTCACCAAGCTGGTGAACGAAGAAGTGCTGGAATTCTGGTCTTCCGGTTCCACCACCATGTACGGCCTGAAGGGCGCGGGCAAGCAGTCCGCCGCTGAAGGCGAAAATTAGTAGCGTAAGCACCGGCCCAGCGCCTGTTGCTTTGGGCTGCGCCAAAACGCGCTTTTTATTACGGTCGAGTACCTTGCGTACACTCCCTGCATAAAAAGCGCGTCTTTGTTGTCGCTGCGGCAGGTACACGCCGATGCCTCCGGCACTTGCTGCCGGTTATGCTTGATTCACGTCGGGCCAGCAGGCCCCGGTCATGCCCGTACGGGCATGAGCATCCGCGAGGCGCGTCAGCCTTTGCGTGGTAGCTTCAGCAAGTTATGCCGCAACGCAAGTTGTGGCATTTCTTGCTTTTGGGTGCTTGAGGGGTAATGCTTTGCCATGCCTGACGCAAAACGCGATTGCCTGGCGTCTGCGCTGGGCGGGTATGGCAGCATGCCGCGATGCGCCGCTACGCCTGCGCAGACGCAGATTTGCCGGGTCGGCATTACGAAGCGTCATCCATTTGGCCAAGACGCAGCAGGAGGCCGTATGAGCACGTCGTTTACCCTGCCTGATGCAGAAAAAAAGTTTCTTTCACAGCAGGCCCGCACCTCCATTGAAGCGGAGTTGCTGGGAAAAAATGTTGCGGATATTCCTCGACCGCCAGCGGCGGAATTTGCCCCGGGCAGCGCGCTGCACCGCAAGCTTGGGGCCTTTGTTACGTTGCACATCAGCGGCAATCTGCGTGGCTGCATAGGCAATATTGTCGGGCGCGAACCGCTGTACGCCACAGTATGGCACATGGCCCAGGCTGCGGCCTTTGCCGATCCGCGTTTTCCCGCTCTGGGCCTGGCGGAGTGGCCGCGCGTCAACATGGAGATTTCCGTGCTGGATGAGCTGACGCCCTGCCCCGACGCGCAGGCAGTGGAAGTGGGCCGTCACGGGCTGGTGCTGCAGTACGCCGGGCGCAGCGGCGTGTTTTTGCCTCAGGTTCCTGTGGAGCAGGGCTGGGACAGGCTGGCTTACCTGGACAACCTGTGCGGCAAGGCGGGCCTGCCCCCCGGTACGTGGAAACTGCCCGGCGCACAGCTCTTTTGGTACGAGGCCACGGTGTTCAAGGCCTAGCGTGCAGGCCATTGCAAACAAAAATATGCCCTACACCTGCAACCATTGCTGGTATGGGCGCTTATTAAATGTCTTTCATTGTAAAACCAACGTCAAGAAGCATTTTATAAAGCTCAATGTGCGTTGTGTTGTCTATGTTGTTGTTCTCGCAATTTTATTTTACCCCTTTTTTTACTTGTCTGGTTTCTTCGAAAAGCCCGGCAACGTAATTATGTTCGTAATCCTCTTCGCAGTTGAAGTGTGAATTTTACTTGGTCATGACCATTTTCCACTTAAGGCTAATAGTTAAAAACATTTGCTCTATATAAATTGTCGCTATTGGCTTTTTGACAAATGCCTTGCTCTGGATTAGTTTACGTCATTCTCAGGGCGGGGTGAGAGTCCCCACCGGCGGTGATGCGGCGGCCAGACGGCCCCGCCAGCCCGCGAGCGCCCAGTGTTTGGGGTCAGCAGATCCGGTGCGAATCCGGAGCCGACGGTTACAGTCCGGATGGAAGAGAACGGTTTTATGCCGCGCGCAGCGGTGCGTCCTTTATTTGAAGGCGCCCTTTGCCTTGCGGCCCGTCCACGCCCTGATGCACCATCTCCCGGCCCGCGAGGCCGGAAACAGGAGAACGGAATGCATCAGTCCTCATTATCCCTTTCGTCATTCGGCACTTCTGAAGAGCGTGTGCGCGCTGCTCTGGCTTCGTTGAGCAAAGGCGGCGGCGTTTGCGTTGTGGATGACGAAAACCGGGAAAACGAAGGCGACCTCATTTTTAGCGCGCAGCACATCACCGTGCCGCAGATGGCCATGCTGATACGCCACTGCAGCGGCATTGTCTGCCTGTGCCTCACCGACGAGCATGTGCAGCGGCTTGAGCTGCCCATGATGACGGAGCACAACACCAACACGCAGGGAACAGCCTTTACGGTCACCATTGAGGCGGCCACCGGCGTTACCACGGGTGTTTCCGCCGCTGACCGCGTGGCCACCATCAAGGCGGCCGCTGCGCCCTGCGCCAGACCTGCGGATTTGCGCCGCCCCGGTCATGTCTTCCCCCTGCGGGCGCGCCCCGGCGGCGTGCTTGAACGGCGCGGCCACACCGAGGCGACCGTTGATCTCATGCGTATGTCTGGTCTGGAGCCGTGCGGCGTGCTGTGCGAGCTGACTCTGGATGACGGCGAAATGGCCCGACTGCCCGAGGTGGCGGGCTTTGCCCGCGCCCACAACATGCCTTTGTGCAGTGTGGAGGATATTGCGGCGTGGCGGTTGGCTATGGGTGATCTGCACCTCGCCGCCAGCGCATAATTGATGGGCGCGCTGCAAGCGTCTTTTGCCGCGCGCGTCTTTTGCCCGCGCGTGTCTTTTGCCCGCTGACAGCGTCAAGCAGGGCTTTTTGCTCCAGTCGAGTACCATTGGCGTACACTCCCTGCGCAAAAAGCCCTGCTTTTCTCGTCAGCGAACAAAATCCATCGCGCGGGAAGTCAAGGAGTCGGCTTTCTGGACGCAAAGCGACCCTTCCTCACAAGGCGCAGGAAGTCTGGTCTTCATGTAAAACAATAGCCCGGTTCATCATCTGAACCGGGCTATTGTTTTAATGGCGCTGTCGCGATTAGCCGAAGTATTCGTGGGGAGACTCGAGGACTTGAGTAAAGAGCTTATAAAATTCAGCCAGATGTATTCCGTCAATGAAGCTGTGGAGCGCTTCGATTGACACGGTGATGTTGCCTGAGGAATCAATTTTGCCAAAAAGGAATCTGGGTACAGTGTCGACCCAAGGGTCTCCCCACGGGTTGGTTGCTGACAGTATGGGGATATCTGGCACGCAGCTAAAGTAGATTAGGCTCTGGGCGTCGCCGCCCTCGGGATAAAGGGTTGGGGCCTGGTCGGCAACCGTCCGTGCCGCGGTGATGTTGCTGCTGAATGCCGAAAATTTTTTATCAAATTTTGCGACGCAATTGCAGTGCAGCGCTCTGCCCTTGGGGATGTAGGTAAACGCTGCATCAATGCTGTCAAATTCCGCAGGGCGCAGATTAACGATTCTTTGTCTGAAGCCAGCGACGCTATTGGCGGCGAGCATGGCGGCAAAATAGATGCAATCTGTAAATCTAAAGCCATGCTGCTTTTTTACTACGCATAATTGGGCAACATTTGCCGAAAAAGAAACACTGAAGCACGGATTTTTACGAGACTGAAAAAAATTAAAGTGTTCATTTCTTTCCCACGAATCATCAAGGTATTTCATAATGAATCCTGGTGCGTCGCTGTTTTTTTAAACAAGGATGCACATTGCCTGACATCTCAGGATAATCATTGCAGACTATCGGCTGCGGTCTGACGCTGGCACGGCTGCAAGTGTTGGGTAAATTCTTTTCAGGTGCTTAATATCGCTACTCAACCGGCGCGAGGCGTTGGGCCAGCCTGGTATAGCGCTTGCGGGTCTTGTTGTTGTTTACGGCCATTTTAAGGGCGCGGGATTCGCCCACGAGGATGACCAGCTGCTTGCCGCGCGTAACGCCCGTGTAGAGGAGGTTGCGCTGCAGCAGCACATAGTGCTGCATCATGATGGGTATGACCACGGCGGGGTATTCCGACCCCTGCGATTTATGGATGGAGATGGCGTAGGCGGGCGCTATTTCGTCCAGTTCGTCAAATTCGTAGGGCACGACGCGCTCGTCAAAGGTGATGCTGAGAGTGCGCTCGTGCACGTCCATAAAGCTGATGCGGCCCATGTCGCCGTTAAAAACGTCCTTGTCGTAGTTGTTGCGTATCTGCATGACCTTGTCGTGCAGGCGAAAGCAACGGTCGCCACGGCGCACTTCTATGCCGTGGGGGTTCAGGGCTTCCTGCAGGCAGGCGTTCATGCGGCCGGCGCCCACAGCGCCCTTGTGCATGGGCGTAAGCACCTGAATATCGTCTACGGGGTCAAGGTTGAAGCGGCGCGGAATGTGGTTGCGCACCAGGTCCACAATAAGCTCGGCGGCTTTTTCGGCGTCGTTCTGGTGGATAAAGTAAAAGTCCGAGAGCCGTTCCTTGCTCGATTCCAGCGAGGGAATTTCGCCCCGGTTGATGAGGTGGGCGTTGCAGATGATTTCGCTTTCCGCTGACTGGCGGAAGATTTCGGTCAGCTCGACAACGGGCACAACGCCGGAGCTGATGATGTCCGAAAGCACGTTGCCGGGGCCCACCGAGGGCAGCTGGTGCACGTCGCCCACGAGCACAAGGGTAGCGCCCAGCGGCACGGCCTTGAGCAGGTGGTAAAAAAGCAGGGTGTCCATCATGGAGGCTTCGTCCACCACCAGCAGGCCGCAGGCGAGGGGGTTGTCCTCGTTGCGGGCAAAGCCGTCTTCCTTGGGGCTGTATTCGAGCAGGCGGTGGATTGTGCGCGACTCGCGGCCCGATGTTTCGGACATGCGCTTGGCGGCGCGGCCTGTAGGCGCTGCCAGCAATATGCGGGCGCGCACCTCGCCAAAAAGCTTGATGATGGCGTTGATGATGGTTGTCTTGCCCGTGCCGGGGCCGCCGGTAAGCACCATCAGCTTGCTGCGGGCGGCGGTGCGCACGGCTTCGAGTTGCTCGGGCGCGAGCGAGATGTTGAGCTCGCCCACCACCTTGTCCACCAGGGCGTCAGGCTTTTCAAAACGCACGGATTTGGGCGAGCGCAAAAGACGCTGGATGTAGAAAGCGGTCTTGGATTCGCAATGGTGGTAGCGGCGCAGGTAAACGCCCGTTTCGCCTGAGGCGTCGGGCATGTCCAGCTCTTCGCGTACGATGCGCTCGTCGCTTTCAAGGGCCGCGAGGGCGTCCTCCACCAGGGCTTCGTCCACGCCCAGCTGAGCGCAGACGGCCTCGGTCAGTTCGGCCTGCGGCAGGTAGACGTTGCCGTCGTCGGTGGACTTTTGCAGCACGTAGAGCGTGCCCGCCTGAATGCGCAGGGGGTTGTCGTGCTCAAAACCGAGCTTGGCGGCGGCCGCGTCGGCGGTGACAAAGCCGATGCCGTGGATGTCCATGGCGAGGCGATAGGGGTTTTCGCGCACGATGGCGAGGGCCTCAGCCCCGTAGGCGCGATAGATGCGTACGGCGTAGGCCGGAGTAATGCCGTGGGGCTGCAAAAAGAGCAGCAGATCGCGCATGCCCCGGTGTTCCGCCCACGAAGTGCGGATGCGGTCAAGGCTCTTGCTGCCTACGCCGCGTACCTTGAGCAGGCGTTCGGGCTCCTCGTCGAGGATGCGGATGGTGTCTGTGCCAAACGTTTCGACAATGCGTCCGGCCATCTCTTCGCCAACGCCCTTGATGAGCCCTGAGGCGAGATAAAGGCGAAGTCCCTCGCTGGTGGCGGGGAGAATTTCTTCGGAGTTCTGAAACTCGATCTGACGGCCAAACCGGGGGTTGTTGACCCAGCGCCCGGAAATTTTGAGCTGTACGCCAGCCTGGGGGCTGACCATATGCCCGATGCACGAAACCGGGTCGCGCGGGCGGGTAAGGCCCGCGTTGCCGCCGCCGCTGCTGACGCTGGCGGGCAGTAGGCGCAGTACGGTGTAGCCGTTTTCTTCGTTGTGAAAAACGACGCGCTCAACAGTGCCTGTAAGTTCAACGGCGTCAGGATGCTGCAAAAGGGGCAGGTTGTTCATGGGCGCGGATTGCTCTTGTTGGCGGGGCTTGCGGCGGCCTTGCGCTGGCGCGACCACCAGAACCAGTTGCACTGTTCGTACGGCAGCTGGGGGTTTTGGGCCTGGGCCACGGCGCAGCAAAACACGTCCAGGCAGCATATATCAACGGCTTGCCCCTTGATGCGGCACAGGTCGTTGTACAGGGCCTGCGGGTCGCGGCGGGCCAGGTCGCGCACATCTGCAACCCCAAGCAGGCGCAGGTCTTCAAGTGTGGCCGGGCCTACGGAGCGCAGCGCGCCAAGCGGGCGGGCGTCCGTATTTTTGTTCACAGGCCAAGCCCCATGCGTTGCTGCAGCAGCAGGGCGTCGGCCAGCGCCAGGGCCGTCATGGCTTCCATCACCGGCACAACGCGCGGTATGGCCGCAAGGTCGTGCCGTCCGCCAATGAGTACGGAGGCTGCGTTGCCCTCTTTGTCCACGGTTTGCTGGGTGACGGCAATGGAGGCGATGGGTTTGACGGCGGCGTGCATGACAATGGTCTGCCCGCTGGAGATGCCGCCCAGTATGCCGCCCGCGTGGTTGGAGGCAAAGGCGGCCTTGCCGGGCTGCGGCGGATCTGCGGGCAGCAGCGGGTCGTTGTTTTGCGAGCCGTGCAGTTTGGCCGCGCCAAAGCCCTCGCCGACGGAAAATCCCTTGACCGCGCCAATGCTCATGATGGCGTGGGCCAGCACGGCCTCGAGCTTGTCAAAAACGGGTTCGCCAAGGCCTGCGGGCACATTGCGGGCCTCGATGCGCACAATGCCGCCCAGGGTGTCGCCAGCCTTGCGGGCGGCCAGCACCACCTGGTCCCACAGCTGGGGCATGGCCTCGGTTGCGGCGCAATAGGGGCGGTTGCGGGCGTTTTCCAGATCAAGGGAGGCCCAGTCCTGCACGGCTGTGCCGCCCAGCTCCACGCAGGCAGCCAGGATCTTTACGCCGCGCCGTTCAAGTATCTTGCGGGCAATAACGCCGCCAGCCACGCGGGCGGCGGTTTCGCGACCGGAGGAGCGGCCCCCGCCCCGGTGGTCCCGTATGCCGTTGTATTTCTGAAAATAGCCCCAGTCCGCATGCCCTGGGCGAAAGATTTCGGCCAGATTGCCGTAGTCGTGCGAGCGCTGGTCTTCGTTGGCGATGTAAAAGGCAATGGACGTGCCGGTGGTCACGCCTTCGTACACGCCGGAGAGCAGGCGCACGGCGTCAGATTCCTTGCGCTTGGTGGCGGTGGGCCCCTGACCGGGTTTGCGGCGGTCAAGCTCGGCCTGGATGTCGGCCTCTGTCAGCTGCAGGCCTGCGGGGCAGCCGTCAATGACGCCGCCAAGGCCCACGCCGTGAGATTCGCCGAATGTCGTCAGTCGCAGAGCCTGTCCAAATGTATTGCCAGCCATGTGCTACCTCGCCTTCACTACAGCATTTTAAGACGCAGCGTCAGCGCGTGCATCTCTGTGGCGGGCGTCCGCTCGCGTGGTCGCCGGAGCGGTTTCAGGGTGAAATTGCCCGAGAGCCGCGCCAGGGTGCGCGTCCAAGTGCTTCAGTATAGGCAAGGCCGGGACGGCTTGCAACTCGCACGGGCCGGATAGTTTGCCGTCGCCCGCCGGGCGGGCGTATGGAGGCGCGGCAGACAAGGCGGAAAAGCTGCGGCAGTGTGGCAAAGAGGCGGAAGAAACGGCAACGGGGCAGGGATCGGCCCAATGGGTGATCCCTGCCCCGCGCCAGTGAATTGGCCGGAGGTGTTAGACCTTGGCGGCGGTGCGCAGGTCGGCCACGGCGTCGGTTTTTTCCCAGCTGAATTCGGGCAGCTCGCGGCCAAAGTGGCCGTAGCACGAAGACTTCTGGTAGATCGGGCGCTTGAGGTCAAGACGCTTGCTGATGAAGTAGGGGCGCAAGTCAAAGACGTCGCGCACGGCCTTGGTCAGCATCTCGTCAGAAAGTTCGCTGGTGCCCTGCGAGGAGACAAGCACGCTGACGGGTTGGGCCACGCCGATGCAATAGGCGATCTGCACTTCGCACACTGGGGCGAGGCCCGCGGCAACCACGTTTTTGGCAATGTAGCGGCCCATGTACGCGCCGGAACGGTCAACCTTGGAGGGATCCTTGCCGGAAAAAGCGCCGCCGCCGTGGTGGCCGCTGCCGCCGTAGGTATCCTGGATGATCTTGCGGCCGGTAAGGCCGCAGTCGCCCATGGGGCCGCCAACCACAAACCGGCCCGTGGTGTTGATGAAAATTTCGCAGGCTTTTTCATCAAAATAGCCGGAGGGCTCCAGAATGGGGCGGATGACGTGTTTTTTTACGGCTTCGACCACATCAGCCTGGCTGGCGCTGGCAGCGTGCTGGGTAGAAACCACCACGTTGTTGATGCGCACGGGCTTGCCGTCCTGATATTCAAAAGAAACCTGGGTCTTGCCGTCGGGACGGAAAAAGTTCACCGTGCCGTCCTTGCGCACCTTGGCCAGCTGCTGCGAGAGCTGATGCGCCCAGTAGATGGGGGCGGGCATAAGGGTGGAGGTCTCGTTGCAGGCAAAGCCAAACATCATGCCCTGGTCGCCCGCGCCCTGATCTTCGGGCTTTTCGCGCAGCACGCCTTGCGCGATGTCGGGCGACTGGTGGCCGATGGCGTTGATAACGGCGCAGGTCTGCCAGTCAAAGCCCATATCGGAGCTGTTGTAGCCGATGCCCTTGATGGTTTCGCGCACAACATGGGGCAGGTCGGCGTAACCGCTGGTGGTGATTTCGCCTGCGATAACGGCCATGCCGGTGGTCACCAGAGTCTCGCACGCCACGTGGGCGTTGGCGTCCTGCGCCAGCAGCGTATCAAGGATGGCGTCCGAGATCTGGTCGGCAACCTTGTCGGGGTGGCCTTCCGTGACAGATTCTGAAGTGAAATAATACCTGCCCTTGGTTTGCATATGATTCTCCTTGGGCGCTCGCGTCAGTGCGGCGCGGGTTTATGAACGCAGCAGTATGTTGTCGATAAGCCGGGCTTTACCCATGCGCACCGCGCAGGCCATAAGCGCAGGGCCATCGACCTCGCTGAGCGGCGTTATGGATTCCGGGTGGACAATACTGAGGTAGTCCAGCCGCCCCATGGGCAAAAATTCCGCCCAGCGGCGCAGCACTGTTTCACGCAGCAGCTTGACGCTGGTTTCGCCGCTTTGCGCCAGCTTCTGGGCGTAGAGAAGGGCTTTGCGGATTTCGGGGGCGTGGGCGCGTTCTTCGGCCGAAAGGTAGACGTTGCGCGAGGATAGCGCGAGCCCGTCTGCTTCGCGTACGGTTTCGCGGGTCTCGATGCGCACGGGCACATCAAGGTCGCGGACCATGCGGCGTAGGATGGCCTGCTGCTGCCAGTCTTTTTGCCCAAATACGGCCACGTCCGCGCCGGTAAGCATAAACAGCTTGAGCACCACGGTGCATACGCCCCTGAAATGCACAGGCCGCGACAGGCCGCACAGACCGCGTGAAAGTTCGGGCACTTCCACCCATGTAGCGTGGTCAGGCGCGTACATGGCGCCGGGTTGGGGCATAAAGAGGATGTCCGCGCCCTGGCTGCGTGCGATTTCAGTATCTCGCTCGGTGTTGCGGGGGTATGCGTCCAGATCCTCGCCGGGGCCGAACTGGGTAGGGTTGACAAAAAGGCTCACCACCAGCCGTTTGGCCAGGGTGCGCCCGTGGGCCATGAGGTCTTCATGTCCCTGATGGTAATAGCCCATGGTAGGAACCAGAGCGATGTCGTCGCCAGCTCTGTGCCAAGCCTTGCATTGGGCCGCCAGTTCTTGGGGATTTGTTAATATCTGCATATCAAGGTATTGTGATATTGTTTATGGAGCAACATATATACACGCGAGCCGTCAGCTTGTAAAGATTCCGCCCAGGCAAAGAAACAGAGCCGCGCGCTGGGGATGCTTGACCCTGCCTGCCGCTGTGGGCATAACAGCCGATGGGGGTATATATGCTGAAACCGTTTTACCAGGGCAAGTTGGATACATTCTGCGCCATCTATGCAGTGCTCAACGGCCTGCGTTTGACCCACAGCATCCGCGTGCTCAAGGCTCGCGACATCCTCAACGAAACTCTGATGGGCCTTGCAGCATCGCCGGAGGCCTTCCGCGCCGTGCTGGAGCAGGAAACAGACTACTGCAGCCTGGTGGACGGCATGCTGCGCATACAGGGCAGGGCTTTTCCCCTTGAGGTACGCCAGCCGTTTACAGACGATGACGATCCATCTGTGGAGCAGGTCTGGGATTGCTGCCGTACATGGCTTGCGCCGGGCAGCGGCCGCGCCGTGATCTTTCGTTTTTTGCGCCACCTCA
This sequence comes from Desulfovibrio desulfuricans, assembly GCF_004801255.1. Classification (NCBI taxonomy): domain Bacteria; kingdom Pseudomonadati; phylum Thermodesulfobacteriota; class Desulfovibrionia; order Desulfovibrionales; family Desulfovibrionaceae; genus Desulfovibrio; species Desulfovibrio desulfuricans. Next base: position 129,201 of record NZ_CP036295.1, read on the forward strand.
CCCTGGACGGCCCGCCGGTAAACCGCCACTGGACCACAGCAGACGCGCTTGCGGGCGACGTGCTGCATCTGTTTGACTGCAGCCACGAGGCCGAGGCTATCCTGAATGTACGGAAGGACAGCTTTGTGACCCGTGCGGACGACATCTGCGAGGGCAAGCTGCTGCATATCCAGCCCTACACCATTCGTTTGCTGCGTCTGCCGCTGTAAGAAATTACGCAAACCTGATGGGGCGGGCCTGCGCCGGATTTGGCCTGGTTTTTGCGGCGCGCCCGGTGCCCATGCCCTCGCTGCCGCCAAAAAAAGCCCCTTGCGGGGCCGTGCGGTTGCTGCTTTGGCGGGGTAAAGGGGCGCGGGGCGGCCCCGGTACAATCAGTATTCCCTGGGGGGGGCTTCGTTGCTGATGGGCAGGCCCAGGCGCACGGCGTCTGCCTTTAGCTGCGGGTGCACCCAGAAGGCCTTTTCCTGCACAAAACTGAGCACTTCAAACTCCGCAGTATCCACCGGGCGGGAATAATAGAAGCCCTGCGCGCAGTTGCAGCCGCTGTTGAGCAAAAAGCGGGCGTGCTCCTTGGTTTCCACGCCTTCGGCCACAATGGACATGTCCAGGTCGCGGGCCAAGGCAATGGTGTCGCGGGCCACAATCTGACCGCGCTGATTGTTTATGCCGTCGCTGATAAAGGCCCGGTCGAGCTTGACCACGCTGAACGGCAGGTCGCGCAGCGTGCTCAGGGACGAATAACCAGTGCCAAAGTCGTCCATGGAAAAAACAAAGCCCGCAGCCCGCAACTCGTTCATGATCCGTATCAGGCGCGGCTCGTTGGCAAAAAACGCGCTTTCGGTCAGTTCCAGCTCCAGCATGTGACGCGGCAGGTTGTACTTGTTCAGGAGGCTGACAAGCTTGTTTGGCAGGTCGTCGTCATTAAAGTGCAGGCGCGACATGTTTACCGAAATGGGCGTGGGATCGTACTTTTTGTCCAGCCATGTGCGCAGTATCTGGCAGGTCTGGTCCCAGATGTGGGAATCGAGACGCACAATAAAACCGTTGCGCTCAAAAAGCGGAATAAACCGACCGGGCAGAATGAGCCCGTCAGTGGGATGCTGCCAGCGCACCAGGGCTTCGGCCCCCACAATGCGGCCGCTCGATATCTGCACCTTGGGCTGCAAAAAAAGCCGGAACTGGCCTTTTTCCAGCGCCTCGTACATCTGGTCGGTGATATAGCTCTCGTCGTGCAGCTTTTTGCGCAGCGCTTCATCATAGAAGGCAAAATTGACAATGTCGCTGCCCTTGACGGTTTTTTGCGCCAGATAGGCCCAGTCGCACAGAATGTGGGCTGGCGTGCGGGGATTTTCCACCGGGCAGATGCCAAAAAACAGTTTGACCCTGAAGGTGTCCGAGTAATGCTCAAGGCGTAGCGATAACGCCTGAACAAACTGCAGCGCACGTTCTGAGCCGCCAGCAAGGCATACGGCAAAAACGTCGGCGGTAAGCCGTGCAAAAACCTCTTTTTCGGGGGTAAGGCGCTGGCGCACAAGGCGGGCTATGCCCCGCAGCAGGCGGTTGCCTTCTTCCAGACCAAAGGATTCGTTGATGCCCTTGAACCCGGCCACGTCAAAACGCAGTATGCAGTACTGCTCGTGAGCCCGGTTTTTTACGAGCTTGTCGATTTTTTCAAAAAACGTCTGGGTGTTGTATGCGCCGGTGAGGGGGTCGTGCTCCGCCCGCAGACGCAGGGCCTGCTCGCTGCGCGTGGACGCGTCCACATCGTTGAGCGTGCCTATGTAGCGATCGTTTGATTCTCCGTCGTCAAGTTTGGTGTAGGTGACCTTGCACCAGATGTACTGGCCGTCGCGGCGGCGCAGGCGAACGTTTATCTCGCCAGACCGGATGCCCAGGGCCAGACGCGCCAGACAGGTGTCAAAGGGCTCCATGTCGCCGGCATAGAGAACGTCGTCCTCGCGCCAGACATCAAAGGGATTGCGCCCGTCATAGTCGCCAGCCAGCATCTCGGGTATGCGCGGGCTCAGGTAGGTAAGGTCTTTGCCGCGCCACTCAAATACAAGGGTGCGGGTGTGGTCGACCACAGCCTTGTAGCGCAGCGCGTCAAGCTTTTGCTGCAAGAGATGTTCGTTGTCGTGCCCCATCTCGTCAGTGTCGTGCCTGCTTTGCATATCTTCGGTGCAGACAAGGTACATTTGTCCTTCGCCGTGTCGCAGCGCGGCAAAGGCAATGATGCGCACCCAGCGGTACGAGCCGTCCAGGGCTTTTTGGCGAAGATCCTGAGCCGCAAAGGCGGGCGTGCCCGCCAGGCGTTTTTGCAGGCCCTGGGCGGAAAAAAAGCTGGCAAAAAGCCCGGCGTCTTCGGGGTGCACCCGCGCGGCAACGTCCGCCCGTATTTTTTCAGAAAGCTGCAACGCAGGATCCGCAGGGGCAAAATGGGCAGGATTGTGGTAGATATTGCTAAAAATATCAGTTTCAAAATCAATGAGGCTGATGTCGTCATAGTGGCTTTGCAGCGCTGCGATCGGATAAATCTTCCCCGCATCTTCCACAGACTGTCCGCCATCTGTCGCAATGGCTGAAGTGGCAATATTTGCAGGGGAAAGTATTTTCATGTGGTTCCGCCTTGCGGCATTACAATCTGCGAGAGGGGTGTTCAACAACAAATTATATCTAACACCAGAAGTATCGTTTTGCAAATGTTGGCGGTTGCATGGACAGGAGCCGGCCGCGCGGCCCTCTTTGCATGGCGGATGACAATCGGCCCGCCCCTCTGTATTGTGCCCCGATGACAACCGTAAAATTTGCCGCATCTCTTAAAGTCTGGTCACTGAGTCTTGGCTGCCCCAAAAACAGGGTGGACAGCGAGCGTCTGCTCGGCTCGCTGGGCGTCGCCGTGCAGCATGTGGAGCACATGGGCAAGGCTCGCCTGGTATTCATCAATACCTGCGGGTTTATTGACCCCGCAGTGCGCGAATCTGTACGCGCGGTGGTGGATGCCGTACAAAGGCTCCAAAAGTGCAAGGTCAAGCCCCTGCTGGCCGTTGGCGGCTGCATGGTGGGACGTTATGGCGCTGCGGAGCTGGCAGCCGAACTGCCCGAAGTGGACGTGTGGCTGCCCACCGCCGACATCCCGCGCTGGTCTGCCATGCTGGCGGCGGCGCTGGGCTTGCCCAAGCCGCCTGTGCATATCCCCGGGGGAGGCAGGCTGCTTTCCACCGGTCCTTCGTACGCCTGGCTCAAGGTGGGCGAGGGCTGCAGGCACAAGTGCGCTTTTTGCACCATCCCCTCCATCCGGGGCGGACTCAAATCGCTGACTGCCGACGACATCGCCGACGAGGCCCGCGCGCTGCTGGCGCAAGGTGTGCGTGAGCTGGACCTTGTGGCGCAGGACCTCACCTCGTGGGGAGTTGACCTTGGCCTCAGGCACGGACTGCCGAGCCTGCTCGAAAAACTGGTGGGGCTTGAAGGGCTGGCGTGGCTGCGCCTGCTCTACCTCTACCCCAGCGGCGTTACGCCGGAGTTGCTGCGGTTTATCAGAGACTGCGGCGCGCCCTTGCTGCCGTATCTGGATATCCCCCTGCAGCACGCGCATCCCGATGTGCTGTCGCGTATGGGGCGGCCCTTTGCGGGCGACCCCCGGCGCGTGCTCGACGCTGTTCGTGCGGTGCTGCCCGACGCCGCCTTGCGCACGACCTTTATTGTGGGCTACCCCGGCGAAACCGAAGAACATTTTGAGGCACTGTGCCGCTTTGTGGAAGAAAGCCGCTTTCAGCATGTGGGGGTGTTCGCCTATCAGGCGGAAGACGGTACGGAGGCTGCAACCCTGCCCGATCAGGTGCCGGACGAGGTCAAACAGTGGCGACGGGATTCGCTGATGGAAATTCAGGCCGACATCAGCAACCAACTGCTGGCGGCCCATGTGGGCAGCCGCATGCAGGTGCTGGTGGACGCCCCGCACCCCGACTGGCCTGGTCTGCACAGCGGGCGGGTGTGGTTTCAGGCGCCCGAGGTGGACGGCATCACCTATGTGAGCGGACCCGGCGTTGCGCCCGGAGCGCTGGTGGAATGCGACATTGTGGAGAACAGCGACTACGACCTCACCGCGCTGGCCTGAGCCCGCTGCCAAATAACGGGGTAAACCCCAGTCCAAAATATCCCCGAAGGGCGCGAGCCCTTCGGGGATATTTTGGGAAACGTGCTGAGCACGCCCTCAACCAGTATTAACCCTGGATCAGGTTCATGGCCATCTTGGGCATGCTGTTGGCCTGCGAGAGCATGGCAACAGACGACTGGGTGAGGATTTGGTTGCGGACGAACTTCGTCATTTCCGTGGCCACGTCCACGTCGGAAATGCGGGATTCTGCCGCCTGCAAGTTTTCAGCCTGGGTTGTAAGGTTGGAAACGGTGTTTTCCAGCCTGTTTTGCAAGGCACCCAGGTGCGCCCGGATCTTGTCCTTGGAAACCACGGCATTGGTAATGGCAACGAGAGCCTTCTGCGCCGCCTCCTGGGTCGAGATGGTCTTGCCGTCGGACGTGGAGTCAGCCTGATCGCCTACGCCCAGAGCCGAGGCGGTGCTCGTGCCGATCTGGATGTAGTAATAGTCTTCCGCCGAGTCGTTGGCAGAGCCAAAGTGGACCTTCATCTTGCCCGTGGAGGTCATCTTGCTGCCGTCGTGCGTGTCACTTGACAGATTGCCGTCCAGCAGGTGGATTCCGTTGAAGTCCGTGGCATTGGCGATTCGGGTAATTTCCGAAGCCATGGCCTGGTACTCCGACTCGATCATCAGACGCTGGGTGGAATCGTACGTGCCGGTGGCAGCCTGTTCGGCCAGTTCCTTCATACGGGTCAGCTTTTCGTCGATGACGCCGAGGGCGCCGTCAGCTGTCTGGATGAGGGAAATGGCGTCGTTGGCATTACGCACACCCTGCTGCAGAGCAGTGATGTCGGTACGCATCAATTCGCGGATGGCGAGGCCAGCGGCATCGTCCGCCGCGGAGTTGACGCGCAGGCCTGTGGACAGACGTTGAGTCGAAGTCTGCAGGTCGCCGTAATGCTTGGTCAGGTTATTGGCAACATTAGAAGCCATTGCATTGTGATTGATATACATGACATTCCTCCATGAATGTTCTGTCTGCCCGGCGGCGCACTGCGCGCGCCCGCTTCCATGCGGACTGCCGCCGTTCATCCCGCAAATGCGGGGAAAAAGTTTATCAAAACCGGCCTGCGGTCAGCTATGCCGACCCAGACTGTAGCCTTAAAACGACAGGCGCTTTTGCCAATCTGATTCGTGGCTTCAGAGAGGCAATATTTGCCTGAAAACCTGCACTGCGTTTACAGCAGGATTCATGCCAGAAAATTTCATCAGGGGCGTCAAGATACTGTCAGGCTAATGGCAATCAGCTGCCCACATGGGTTATGCACAGGGTATTGACAGCAATAACGATATGATTATCTACAGGATATAAAGATTTACACAGGAGGTTTGCTATGAGCAATAATCTTCGTATGCTGCCCGGTCGCTGGTTTGCGCCTCGCGATGCCGCATTTTGTGTAAACAGCCCTTCGGGTATGCCCTTGCGTGATGAAATTGACAGAATTTTTCAGGGTTTGTTCAACGGGATGGTCTCGCCGTGGGGCGAGAGCGGCCGCTTGCTGCCCGCAAACAGCGATGGCCGCGAGCAACCCTTGACGCCCCGGCTGGATATGACAAGCGACGACGCGGCCTATCTGCTGCGCATAGAATTGCCGGGTGTGGAAGCGGACAAGGTCAACGTGGCCGTTCAGGACAAGGAGCTTGTGATCTCTGGCGAAAAACAGCGAGAAACAGAAGAGAAAAATACCGATCAATACATCCGCGAGAGGGTGTTTGGCTCGTTTCAGCGTATGCTGACCTTGCCGGACGACGCGGACGTAGAGGCCATAACAGCCGCATATAAAAACGGGGTGCTCAGCGTGACGGTTCCCCGTAAGGCTCTGGCCGAGTCAATGTCCAAAAAGATAGATATCGTGCGGGAATGATGCTTGCGGCCAGCACTGCGTAAGCAGTGTGCTGGCCGCAGGGTTTGAGGGGCAGGGAGCGTTGGCGCGCTCCTTGCCTTTTTTTGCAGGTATGCGTCAAACAAAAAAAGCCGAACCGCGAGCGGTTCGGCTTTTTGTAAATCTGGTTGGTTGCGGCCTTAAAACTCTCCCCAGTCTCGCGGCCAGTTACGGGCTGTTGCCCTCCACCACCTGGTTTTACCGCTAGCCAGAAATCAGCGTCATGGCCATCCTGGGCATGCTGTTGGCCTGCGAAAGCATGGCCACGGCAGACTGGGTGAGAATCTGATTGCGGACGAACTTCGTCATTTCCGTGGCAACGTCCACGTCCGAAATGCGCGATTCCGCCGCCTGCAGGTTTTCGGTCTGGGTGCTCAGGTTGGAGATGGTGTTCTCCAGCCGGTTTTGCAGCGCGCCCAGGCTTGCCCGAATCTTGTCCTTGGAAACCACGGCATTGGTGATGGCCACCAGGGCCTTTTGCGCCGCTTCCTGCGTGGAAACGGTGATGCCGTCCGTGCCGGTAGCCTGGTTGCCCACGCCCAGAGCCGAGGCGGTGCTCGTGCCGATCTGGATGTAGTAATAGTCTTCCGCCGAATCGTTGGCCGTGCCAAAGTGAACCTTCAGCTTGCCGGTGGCCGACATCTTGCTGCCGTCGTGCGTGTCGCTTGACAGGTTGCCGTCCAGCAGGTGGATGCCGTTGTAGTCCGTGGCATTGGCGATTCGGGTAATTTCCGAAGCCATGGCCTGATACTCCGACTCGATCATCAGACGCTGGGTGGAGTCGTACGTACCGGTGGCGGCCTGTTCTGCCAGTTCCTTCATACGGGTCAGCTTTTCGTCGATGATGCCCAGGGCGCCGTCGGCGGTCTGAATGAGGGAGATAGCATCGTTGGCGTTACGCACGCCCTGCTGCAGGGCGGCGATATCGGTACGCATAAGTTCGCGAATGGCCAGACCGGCGGCATCGTCCGCTGCGGAGTTGATGCGCAGACCCGAGGAGAGTCGCGAGGTTGAGGTTTGCAGGTCGCTGTAATGCTGGGTCAGGTTGTTGGCCACTTGAGAGGCCATGCTATTGTGATTGATATACATACATTCCTCCATGAATGCTGTACGTCCCAGGCGGCGCGAAATGCCGACGCGTCCTTGCGTGCTACCGCCTTTTGTCAACTTAATCGGCGCGGGCGCAAAAAGTATTAGGGGGCTGTGGCACTTTTGACGTGCGGGCATAATAGCCAAAAACTGGCTTGTAGCGCCAATTTTTGGCAGATACGCCCAAAACGAGCTGGAGGAAAAGAGGAAAATTTTTCCGCACTGCCCCGCGCGAGCATATTTTGCCGGGTTGCCCGTCGGGGCGGGCAAGGCTTCCGTGGTTGTCCGCGAAGGCCGGGAAAAAAAGCGGCGGGCGTTGCAAACGCCCGCCGCATAGCGACAGTGTCGGCTTCTGCCTGGGGCAGAGCCTGCATGCGCGGGGCATGCGAGCCGTTAGCAGTCCTTGCCCACCATGAGCAGCAGCCGCAGCAGCTGGTTGGTGAAGCCGGATTCGTTGTCGTACCAGATAAGCAGCTTGACCATGGTGCCGTCGAGCACCTGGGTGGAAAGCGCGTCGACCACGCCGCCGTAGGTGCTGCCCTTGTAGTCTATGGACACCAGCGGTTCTTCGGAAAAGCCCATGTTGTCGGTCAGGACGCCCTGGCTGGCGGCCTGCAAGGCCGCGTTGACGGCGGCGGCGTCACAGGTTTTTTCCACTTCGCAGGTCAGGTCCACCAGCGAGCAGTCAAAGGTGGGCACGCGCACCGACATGCCGTTGAGCCTGCCTGCCAGCTCCGGCATGACCTGCTCCACGGCCTTGGCGGCGCCGGTGCTCGAGGGCACCATGGACACGGCGGCGGCACGGCCGCGACGCCAGTCTTTATGGGTGCCGTCCAGAATGCGCTGGCTCATGGTGTAGGAGTGGATGGTGGTCATGAGCCCGTGGCGAAAGCCAAAGGTCTCGTGCAGCACCTTGACCGCAGGGGCCAGACAGTTGGTGGTGCAGGAGGCGGCCGAGATGATGTTGTGCTGCGCGCCGTCGTAGGTGGCGTGGTTGACGCCCATAACGATCATGGCGTCCACATCCTTGCCGGGTGCGGAGATAACGACTTTTTTGGCGCCGCAGGCCAGGTGCTGGGCGAGACCTTCCCTGTCCTTGATGGTGCCGGTGGTTTCCACGGCCAGGGTTACGCCCAGGCGTTCCCATTCCCATTCGCCCGCCTTGCAGCGGGTAACGGCGATGTGGCGGCCATTGACGATGATGCCGTCTTCATCGTGATCAACCGTGCCCTGAAAGGTTCCGTAGGTGGAATCATACTTGAAAAGATAGGCCAGCGCGGCATTGTCCGCGCGGGCGTTGATGGCGGCGATCTGAATGTCTTGATTGTCGGCCATAAGACGCAGCAGATAGCGGCCGATGCGGCCAAAGCCGTTCATTCCAACTTTCACGGGCATGATTCGCGCTCCTTGGGGCGGTAGTGATTAGGCTTTATTTGAAGATCCCATGACATTGCGGATCTTGTGGGCCACCATGTTTTTGACGGCGTCGCGCGCGGGGGTCAGGTAGGCGCGCGGGTCAAACTGATCGGGGTGTTCGGCAAGGTACTGACGGATGGAGGCGGTGACAGCCAGGCGGATGTCCGTATCCACATTGATTTTGCACACGCTCATGCCTGCGGCCCTGCGCAGCATGTCTTCGGGCACGCCCCTGGCTCCGCCCACCTGACCGCCAAACTGGTTGCACTGGCTCACAAATTCCTGCGGCACGCTGGATGCGCCGTGCAGCACCAGGGGGTAGCCCGGCAGCTTGTCGCCAATGCGGGCCAGACGGTCAAAATCAAGCTTGGCTTCGCCCTTGAACTTGTACGCGCCGTGGCTCGTGCCGATGGCGACGGCCAGCGAGTCGCAGCCGGTGCGGCTGACAAATTCCACAGCTTCGTCGGGGTCGGTGTACACGTGCTCGGCGGACTGCACATGTTCTTCAATGCCCGCAAGCTTGCCCAGTTCGGCTTCAACCCACACGCCGCGCGGGTGGGCGTAGTCCACAACCTGTTTGGTCAGGGCGATGTTTTCTTCAAACGGCAGGTGCGAGCCGTCGATCATTACCGAGGTAAAGCCGCCGTCGATGCAGTCGCGGCACATTTCAAAGCTGGGGCCGTGGTCGAGGTGCACCACGACGGGGATGGAGGGGTCGAGCGCCAGGGCTGCTTCCACCAGCTTCATGATGTATATCTGGCCGGCATATTTGCGCGCGCCCGAAGAAACCTGAAGGATGACAGGCGATTTTTCCTCGGAGGCCGCGCTCATGATGCCCTGTATGATCTCCATGTTGTTGACGTTGAAAGCGCCAATGGCATACCCGCCCGCATGGGCGGCAGCGAACATTTCTTTGGGATTGATAAGAGGCATGGTTTCCTCCAGAGGGTCTGGCATTGAGGACGGTAAAAACACAGTTGTCATCCGAAAATGACAAGTATGAACATATACCAATTTGCCGCAAAGGGGAATGCCTGCAGCCCGACAAAGAGGCTGACTTTCCGCTGCCCCGGCTGTGCCCTGCACCGGCCGGGCCGCGCATGCGCATATGTCCGTGCGCGGCTGTAGCGTACAAGGGGCGGCAGCGTCAAGGGGCCTTTGCCGTTTGTCTATTTTTTCGGCGAGTTGTGGCCATCGCCCCAGGTTTGCGCCGCAACGGCGGGGCTAGCCCAGCCGCATGCCCTCCAGCGCCTGCAAGCCCTCGGCATCGGTAAAGTCAAAACGCAGCGGGGTCAGGGTTATGTATCCCCGGTTGAGCAGGTCTTTGTCCGAATCGGGCTCTATGGATTTCTGGGGAATTTCGCCTTCCAGCCACCAGTAGGGCGCGCCGCGCGGATCGAGGCGCTCCGTGTAGGTGTTTACCCACACCGCGCTGGTCTGGGGGCAGACGCGCAGGCCTTTGACGTCGTCCAGCGGGCAGGCGGGATAGTTGACGTTGATCACCCTGCGGCGGCCCAGCCGCGACCAGTCGATGCGTTCGGCCAGGGCGATCAGGTGCCGGGCCTGCGGCAGCAGGTCGCCGTTTTTTACCTTGCAGCAGTCGTGCGAGACGGCGATGCTCGGCAGGTTTTCGTGCGCGGCCTCCGTGGCCGCGCCCACCGTGCCGGAATAGAGGATGTCCGGGCCAACGTTGGGGCCCGCGTTGATGCCAGATATGACCATGTCGGGCTTTTTGGGCAAAAGCTGCCCAAGGGCCAGTTTGACGCAGTCGGTGGGTGTGCCGTAGATACCTAGGCCCTTGAAGTCGGGTTCTTCAAATTCCATGGCCCGTACGGGCTCAAATACGGTCAGCGAGTGCCCCACGCCAGACTGCTGGCTCATGGGCGCCACAACATGCACAGTATGCCCCGCCTCAAGCAGGGCTGCGTACAGCGCGCGCAGGCCGCGCGCGCGGATGCCGTCGTCGTTGGTCAAAAGAACGTCCATTTGACAATACCTCGGAAAGAAGGGAAATTCGCCCTAAGGCCCGCGTGTTTTCAGTGTTTGGAGCGGCCCTGCCATTTCAGGAAGCCTGGCCGCATGGGCCATGCCCGCGAAGCAAAAAGCATATGCCCGGCGCAAAGGCGCGCCGCTGGAACGATATATGGAAAAAGGCTGTTACGTCAAAGATATTGCCCCCGCCTCGGAGGCGCGCGGCATCTTCGTGATTACCCAGGCGGCGCAAGGGCAGTCGCGCAACGGGCCATACTGGCGGCTTACGCTTGCTGACGCAAGCGGCAGCCTTGAAGCCAAGATATGGCACCCCCTGAGCGCGGAGTTCAGCGAACTGGCCGCAGGCACGCTGGTGTGGGCAGAGGGGCGCGCTGGCCTGTACCGCGATCAGGTGCAGCTCACGGTAGAGCAGATGCGCATGCTTACTGAAGAAGAATGCGCATCGGTGGACCATGCGGCCCTTATGCCTGCCAGTCCCTTTCCGCTGGATGAAATGCTTGATGAACTGCTTGATCTCATCAAGAAAGAATTTGTCTACCCGCCGTGGCGCAAGTTTGTGCAAGGCTTTTTTAACAACGACGAGCTGCGCGCGGCCTTTCGGGTCTGCCCTGCAGCCAAGGGCGTGCACCATGCGTATGTGGGCGGCCTGCTTGAGCACACGCTGAGCGTCTTCAAGCTTTGCCGCCGCATTGCCGATCATTATCCGGAGCTGGACAGACAGACGTTTCTTGCGGGGGCCCTGTTCCACGACATGGGCAAGATCCGCGAATTTTCTGGCGGCATCGCCAACGATTACACCGATGAGGGCCGCCTGCTGGGGCATCTCATGCTGGGCATTGAAATGCTGGAGCCGTTTCTGGCTAAATCGGGGCTGGAGGAGCCGCTGCAGCGGCATCTCAAACACCTGATATTGAGCCACCATGGCGAGCTGGAGTTCGGCGCGGTGCGCGTGCCGCATACTCCTGAAGCCATGGCCCTGCACTATGCCGACAACCTGGACGCCAAGATGGCCCAGTGCCGAGGTCTGTTTGCCCAGATAGAGGGCGACGGAGAGGCCTGGACCCCGTGGCAGGCTACGCTGGGGCGACCCGTGCACCGGGCCGCGCGTACGCCGGACAACGCCGCCCCCGCAACCCGCAAAAAAGCGGTGAAAGAAGAATGTTTATCACTTTTGAAGGTATAGAAGGCGCGGGCAAGTCCACGGCCATCAACTATCTTGCGGGTTTTTTGCAGGAAAACGGGCTCGACCCCCTGTGCACGCGCGAGCCGGGCGGTTGCGCACTTGGGCGCAGCCTGCGTTCCATCCTGCTTGACGCCCGCACGCGCGAGCTTTCAAGCCGGGCGGAGCTGTTTCTGTTTCTTGCGGACCGGGCGCAGCATGTGGCGGAGATTGTCCGTCCCGCGCTGGAATCGGGGCAGACGGTGCTGTGCGACCGATATACCGATTCCACACTGGCCTATCAGGGCTATGGACGCGGCCTGGATACAGAGTACCTGAGCAGGCTCAACCAGGCGGCCACAGGCGGCCTGCAGCCGGAGCTCACCCTGTTGCTTGATCTGCCCGTGCGCTGCGGGCTTATGCGCGCCGGCGAGCGCAACAGGCAGGAGGGGATGGTGGTTTCAGAGGGGCGTTTTGACGCCGAAAGTCTCGATTTTCACGAGCGGGTGCGTCAGGGGTTCCGGGCGCTGGCCGAGGAAGAACCCGATCGCTTTGCCATCGTCGACGCCTCGCAGCCGCCGGAAGACGTGGTTCTGCAATGCCGTTCGGCCATCGAGTCGCATTTGCGGCAGCGGGGCAGGGGGCTGGAATAATATTTGCGGCGCGGGCGGGGCATGCGGCCCCATCAGTGCCGCGCCTGCCATGCGGGTTTTGGCGCGGTATGCGCGCCGCCAAGGAGAACTTATGTACGAATGCTATACGCTTGAACTGGAAGGCTCGGCCCTGCGCTTTGCACCCCGCAAGGATGGCGGCAAAGATCTGGCCTATCTGCCCGGGCAGCCGCCCAAGGGCTATACCCTGATCAATCTCATCGGCGACCCCGCCCTGCTGCACTGCGCCATCTTTCGCAAAGAGGAAGGCCCGGGCGGCTTTTTTGTCATGCACGACACCGAGGGCGTGCTGTTTATGGCCGTGGCGGATACCAACCTGACCTACGGCATGGGCCTTGCGCACATGGGCCGCATGGTGACGTACGCCCGTTATGGCGCGGACATATTTGAAGAACTGTCAGAAGATGATGGCTGATACCGCTCTGGCCCCCCTGGCGGCGGGCCGCAGACTGGGCGTGGTGTTTTTTCCCGCCTTTGACTGGGCCATTTCCGAGACCCATCCGGAACGGGAAGAGCGCCTGCTCTACACACGCGACCAGCTGCTTGAAGAAGGCCTGTTCGACATCCCCGGCATTACGGAATACCGCCCGGCTTTTGCCACATATGCCCAGCTTGAGCGCGCGCATTTCTGCCTGCCTTCGGCAGCGGCGGTGAGCACCGATTCGCACCTGGCTTCGGCGGGGGGGGCCATCCGCGCCGCCCAGCTGGTGTTTGAAGGGCGCGAGCAGCGGGCCTTTGCCCTGGTGCGGCCTCCGGGCCACCACGCCATGCGCGTGGTGCACGGCAACCGGGGCTTTTGCAATATCAATAACGAAGCCGTCATGGTGGAGTATATCCGCGACCACTATCCGCGTCCCGATGGCCGCCCCCTGCGCATCGCCATCGTGGATACGGACGTGCACCACGGCGACGGCAGCCAGGATATTTTCTGGAACGACCCGCACACGCTGTTTATTTCGCTGCATCAGGACGGGCACACCCTGTACCCCGGTTCGGGTTTTCTGCCGGAATGCGGCGGCCCCGGCGCGCTGGGGCGCACCGTCAATATCCCCCTGCCGCCCGGCACCTCGGACGAGGGGTATCTGTACGCCATTGAACATGCGGTGCTGCCCATTCTGGAAGATTTCAAGCCCGACCTGATCATCAACTCCGCTGGGCAGGACAACCACTTTACCGACCCCCTGGCCAACATGAAGCTTTCGGCCCAGGGCTATGCGGCGCTCAATGCCGCCCTGCAGCCCAACATAGCGGTGCTTGAGGGCGGGTATTCCATACGCGGGGCGCTGCCCTACGTGAATCTGGGCATCTGCCTTGCGCTGGCTGGCATGGACGCCTCGGAAATCCGCGAGCCGGGCTGGACGCCGCAATCCACGCGCCAGCACCCGCAGGTGGGTGAATACATCGCCCATCTGTGCCCGCAGGTCAGGGACGTATATTTTCATCCCCCGGCGCGACCCTCGGAGGGCGCGGAAGAAGACGGCTGGTGGGTGCGCCGCAAGCATATCTTTTATGATACGGACATGCTGCGCGAGGGGCAGACAGAAGCTTGGCGGCTGTGCGGTCAGTGCTCCGGCCTTGGACGCATCGAGACGGCCTCGGAGCGGGTGCCGCGTTCGCTGTGTCTGCTGGTGCCGCGCCATGCCTGCCCGCAGTGCCGGGCAGAAGGCCGAGAGCTTGCCGCGCAGGCACACAAAAGCGGGCGGTACGCGCATGTGCGCGTGCTGGACGGCGACGCCGCAGACCCTGGCGAGACGCAAAAAGCTGGGGAATGAGCAGGAGCGGACAGTTTTTATGCCGCGACCTGTTGACGCCGGAACTTTTACGGGCCATAAGGCCGGTTCCGCGCGCGGCGTAACAGGCTTGTCACGCCGCTCGGGCAGTATGGTTGCCGGTGCGGGCAGAGGCGTTCATCTGTTAATCGCCGACGTCGCCGCAGGCAATCGGCGCTCGCAGGCGCATCGTATGAAAATGGCGGCGCGGCCATGCCGTGCAGTGGTATAGGACCTCTTCCATCACGGAGAAGGAACATGTCTCATATTCTGATTATTGGCGCGGGCGGCGTAGGCAGCGTTGTGGTGCACAAGTGCGCGCAGGTGCTCAAGGAAGGCGGATTTTCAAAGGTGACGCTCGCCAGCCGCACCATTGCCCGCTGCGATGCCATTGCGCAAAGCGTCAGGACGCGTCTTGACGTTGAAGTGGCCACCGCTCAGGTGGACGCGGACAACGTGCCCGAGCTCTGCTCCCTCATCCGTCAGGTCAAGCCTGACGTGGTGTGCAACGTGGCCCTGCCGTATCAGGACCTGCACATCATGGACGCCTGCCTTGAATGCGGCGTGCACTATGTGGATACGGCCAACTACGAGCCGCTGGATACCGCCAAGTTTGAATACAAGTGGCAGTGGGCCTACGACGAGCGCTTCCGCGAGGCCGGGCTTACGGCCCTGCTCGGGTCGGGTTTTGACCCCGGCGTCACCAACGTGTACGCGGCCTGGGTGCTCAAGCACCAGCTGGACGAGGTACACGTGCTCGACATCATCGACTGCAATGCGGGCGACCACGGCCAGCCCTTTGCCACCAACTTCAACCCCGAAATCAATATCCGCGAGGTAACGGCGCGCGGACGTTACTGGGAGCGCGGCGAGTGGGTCGAAACTGATCCGCTTTCCTGGTCCATGAACTTTGACTTCCCCAGCGGCATTGGCTCCAAAAAGTGCTTTCTCATGTATCACGAGGAGCTGGAATCGCTGGTAAACAACCTCAAGGGCATCCGTCGCGCGCGTTTCTGGATGACGTTTTCCGAGAACTACCTCAACCACCTCAAGGTGCTCGGCAACGTCGGCATGACCCGCATCGACCCCGTGAAGTTTCAGGGGCAGGACATCGTGCCCATCCAGTTTCTTGCCAAACTGCTGCCCGACCCGGCCTCCCTCGGCCCCCTGACCAAGGGCAAGACCTGCATCGGCGACCTCATGCGCGGCCTCAAGGACGGCAAGGAAAAGACGGTCTACGTGTACAACATCTGCGACCACGAAGAATGCTACGCAGAGGTTGGCTCGCAGGCCATTTCGTACACCACGGGCGTGCCCGCCATGATAGGCGCCAAGATGGTGGCTCAGGGACTGTGGCGCAAGCCCGGCGTGTGGAATATGGAGCAGTTTGACCCCGATCCCTTCATGAAGGATCTCAACGTCTACGGCCTGCCGTGGCAGTGCCTGGATGTGACCGGCAAGATATAGCCAGCGTACTGGTTTGCTTATTGCGAAATTCCGGCGTCTGCCCAGGCAGGCGCCGGAATTTTATTGCTGGCGACCCCGGCGTCGCTGCTTGTCAGGCATTGGGGATACCGCTAATTTATTGGTCATACGAATCCGCACGGGATTGCGGCAAGCTCTCCGCAACCCCGCGTAGCGGCACGTCCCAAATGAATGCCAAAGTCCCTCGGCGGCTTACGCGGCGGGTACGACGCAACGTGCGTATGGCAAGGTATGCCGGATGATTGCAAAAACAATTCTTATTTTTTTTCTAAGCATCTCCTGTGCCGGAATGCTGTATGCCCTGAGCTATTCGTCGCGGATAGCCCGGTCGAACGGGTATGCGGCATTTATGTTTTTGTTCATGGCAATTTTCATATATTCTGTCGGCTATATATTCGAGCTTTCGTCAACCACCCCCGAAACCATCTATCTCTCCTTAAAAATAGAGTATCTCGGCGCGCCGTTCATACCGGTGCTCTGGTTTGTTTTTGCCATTTATTACAACAACCACGCCATAAAGAGCAAAACCCTGCTGGCCCTGCTGTTCGTGATTCCGGTAATAACCGTTGTCATGCTCTATACCAACGGGTACCACCACGTTCATTACAAGACCTTTGCCGTGGACGACAGCGGCCCCTTTCCCGTTGCCGCGACACAAAAGGGCTGGTGGTATTATATTGATTTTATTTACAAGATGCTTCTTGCCTTTGCCGGTCTTGGCCTGTTTGCCGTGGCTTACGGCAAGGCCTCGGGCTACCGCAAGCGTCAGGCCAAGACCATCTTTATCGGGGCGTTTTGCATCTGGACAGGCAATCTGCTGCAGACCCTGGGCCTTGCCCCGTACGGCATTGACATCGAACCTTTTTTTCTCTCGGCGGCGCTGCCCCTGAGTGGGTTTGCCATGTCGCGCCTGCGCATGTTCGACCTTGTGCCCATTGCGCGCGACAAGGTTTTTAAAACCATGAGCGCCAGCGTTATCGTGCTCGACGACAGGCAGCGGGTGGTGGACTTTAATGACAGCGCGGTTTCCATACTGCCCGCCTTGTCGGACGACGCGGTAGGGCGGCATGTGAGGGCCGTGTTTCCTGCAGAAACGACGTTTGACATCGACGGGCTGGTGCAAGAGGAGGCGGCGGAGATATCCTTGCCGGTGGGCGGCGGCATGCGCTTTTACAAGGTTTCCTGCGCCAGGGTGGCCGCTTCGGGGCATAATTCCGGCCTGATCATCTCCCTGTACGACGTCACCGAGGGTAAGGAGATGCTCGAAAAAATGCAGCGCATCGCCTCACGGGACGCGCTGACGCAGGTGTTCAGCCGCTGGTATTTTATGGATGCGCTGCAGCACGAGGTTGAGCGCTGCAGGCAGGCCGGCGGCCGTCTGAGCTTTATGCTGCTTGATATTGACCACTTCAAACTGGTTAACGACAGCTACGGCCATATGGCGGGCGACAACGTGCTGTGCGGCATTACCCGCGTGCTCCGGCAGGTGCTGGGCGCGGGGGCCATGCTGGGGCGCTATGGAGGAGAGGAGTTTTCCATACTTTTGCCAGGCATGGGGCAGGCGGAAGCCGTGGCGGCGGCCGAGCGGCTGCGGCAGGCGGCTGCGGCTGCGGAAACCCGCTTTGGCGGCGTTGCCGTCATGGTGACGATCAGCATCGGCGTTGCGGAGGTTGCCTTTGCGCCCGGCGCTGCGCAGGGCATGTCCAACCTGCAGCTTTGCGACGCCCTTATCTTGGCGGCGGATACAGCCCTGTACCAGGCAAAGCAGGATGGCCGCAACAAGGTGCGCTCTACAAGCCTTGCCTACGGCGTGCCGGGGGATGCGCAGCCATAAAAATTGCCCCGCAGGCGCGGGGCAATTCGGGCGGCAGTCCGCCGCAGTGCAGCCCGGCATGACGCCGGTTTTTTACGGCCTACAGAATAATGGTCACCAGAATACAGAAGAAATCTGTTTCATGAGCAATGCACCTGCCGGGTTTATGCGTACTTGCGGCTTATTTCGTCCCCGGCTTTTTCGACGTCTTCGCGCATCTTGACGCGGGCCTCGGCGATGCGTTCGTTGAGTTCGGGGTCGGACACGGCCAGAATCTGTGCGGCCAGCCATGCTGCGTTGCGGGCCCCGGCCTTGTCGGTGGCAACAGTGGCGACCGGGAAGCCAGGAGGCATCTGCACCGTGGCAAACAGCGCGTCCATGCCGCACAGCGCGGCGCTGGAAACGGGGATGCCAATGACCGGGCGCGTGGTGCGGGCAGCCACAGCCCCCGCCAGATGCGCGGCCATGCCGGCGGCGCAGATAAACACGCGCGCGCCCTCGGCCTCGTGGCGGCGCACCAGTTCTTCGGTGCGGTCGGGGGTGCGGTGAGCGGAGCTTACGGTAATAAAAAAGCTCACACCCAGGCTTTTAAGAACGTCGACGCATGGGCTGACCTTTTCCTCATCCGACTTTGAACCCATCAGGATGACCACTTGCGGCATAGTGCTTCCTTCCTCTCATGCGGCGCTGCGCGCCGGATACGCTTGAACAAAAAAATCGTTATTTACCTGCAAGACGGCGGATGCCCTTTTCGCCAATGTCGGTACGGTTAAACCCGCCCTGCATGCGAACTTTGGCAACACCGGCATAGGCGGTCTTTTTGGCTTCGGCCAGGCTGTCGCCCAGAGCGGTGACGCACAGCACGCGCCCGCCGTTGGACACGAGCGAGCCGTCCTTGATGGCGGTTCCACTGTGAAAAACCTTGACTCCGGGCACGCTGTCGGCGTCTTCAATACCTTCGATAGGCAGGCCCTTGGCGTACGAGCCGGGGTAGCCCTTGGCCGTTATCACCACGCCCAATGCGGTCTGGCTGGTCTGGCCGAGGCTTGCGGGGTCAAGCTTGCCGCGCACGGCGGCCATCATGATGGCGGGCAGGTCGCCGTCAAGGCGCATGAGCAGGGGCTGGCATTCGGGGTCGCCAAAGCGCACGTTGTACTCCAGCACCTTGGGGCCCTGGGCGGTCATCATCAGCCCGGCGTACAGCACGCCCACAAAGGGGTGGCCGTCCAGGGCCAGCTCGCGCAGGATGGGCCGCACGGTGAGGTCGGCCATTTCTTCCAGCATGCTGTCGGGCAGCACCGGGGCCGGGCTGTATGCGCCCATGCCGCCCGTGTTGGGGCCTTCGTCGTTGTCAAAGACGCGCTTGTGATCCTGGGCAGAGGGCAGGGGCACGGCGCGCACGCCGTCGCACACGCAGAGAAAGGAGGCCTCTTCGCCCACCAGGCATTCCTCAACCACCACCAGATTGCCCGCATCGCCAAAGGCGCGCTGGGTCATGATTTCGTCGATGGCGTCCAGCGCTTCACGTAGGGTCTGGGCGATGATCACGCCCTTGCCCGCCGCAAGGCCGTCGGCCTTGATAACCAGAGGCGCGCCCACCTTGTTGATGTGGTCGCGCGCCGCCTGCGCATCGCTGAACACCGCGCAGTGGGCGGTGGGCACGTTGGCGCGGTTCATGATTTCCTTGGCAAAGGCCTTGCTGCCCTCAAGCCGCGCGCCGTAGGCGTCGGGCCCAAAGCTGGGAATGCCCGCCTCGCGCATGCGGTCGACCACGCCAAGCGTCAGGGGCAGCTCCGGACCGGGAATGACGAGGTCGATATGCTCCTTGCGGGCAAAAGCCAGCAGGCCGTCCAGGTCGTCCACAGCGATGGGCACGTTTACGGCCCCCTCGCTGCTGGTGCCGCCGTTGCCGGGCGCCACAAACACGGCGCGCACTTCAGGGCTTTGCAAAATTTTCCAGACCAGGGCGTGTTCGCGGCCGCCAGAGCCGATCACAAGGATGCGCATGCTTTACTCCAAAAACTGTTGTCCGTTTGATTGCCAAGGTTGTAAGAGCGGCAAAACCTGGATGGGTTTTGCCGCTTGAGAGTGTTGATACTGTCAACACGACCGGAAATCAGGAGCAGGCTGCGGCTGTGCCGCGCCGCAAGCGACTGATTTCCGTGCCTTCCCGCCCGGCGGCCTGGCCGACGAGGGCGGCGCAAACCCCGCGAAGCGGAGTTTGTCATCAGTCTGGAGCGGCAAAACCCGGATGGGTTTTGCCGCTTTGATGGTTGGCTATTGCCTGAGCTGCGGCCTGGCCGACAGCTCAAATCGCGCTGCGTCCGCAGCAGATAAAAACGGCCCCCCGCGCTGGCGAGGGGCCGCATACCCCGCTAGTTGGGGCTTACTTCAAAGTCGCTCAGGTCCGCAGGCACGTTGGGGTTGGTGGCCGAAACGTCCAGGGGATAGGCGGTGATCATGCACTGGCGGCTGCCAATGCCAAGATCAGGCGAGGTGTTGAGGCCCACAACAAGGTCAAGGATGCCGTTGTTGTTCACGTCGCCGAGGTCAACTTCGGCCACGGAGCCACGGATGCGGCGGGTCTTCCACTTGAGGCCGAGGCCCACGCCGTCCCAGTACAGGGCGTGAACTTCACCCTGCGGGAAGAAGCGGTAGCGGTCAAAGAACTGCGCAGCAGTAGAAATGGGCTTGTTGACGATCAGCGTATAGTCGCCGGTGTTGCCGATGTCGGCGGCGATAAGACGCATGGGGGCGTAATACTTGCTGGGCAGCTGATAGTTTTTGTCAATGCCAAGGCCGGGCATGCCCTTGTAGTGGTCCATGCCGGTGGCGGAGCCGGAGTAGCGCTCCATGGTGGTATGCACAAGGTTGTTGCTCATGCCCTGGAAGAGCTTGATGCGCTCGTCGTCGGTCAGCATGACGAGCTGCTCGCCCTTGCCGCTTTTGCCGCCGGGCAGCCATACGCAGTTAAAAACGGTAGCGCCCGTGGGCAGGTCAATGCGGGTGCCCATCGTATACTTGCCGTCCTGCTTGGTCATGATGCGCACGCCGGGGGCAAAGAGCTTGAGCGAGTCCCAGGCCTGGCCCACAAGGGTGGGGGCGTAGGTGGGGGGCACGCGCATGACGCTCACAAAATAGGGAATACGCTCGGCAATGGTCGTGAGCTTGTTGCCCTTGAAACTGTAAATGTACGAGTAGGGGCGGTTGGACGTGTCTTCCGTGGTGGTGATCACCAGGGCCATGCAGCGGTCGCGGTTGAGGTCGATGGCGCGCATGGAGAAGTTGTTGTTGGAGCGCGAGACGGTCGTCTCGGCCAGCAGCTTGAGCTGTCCGTTGGCGGGCCAGGAGTAGATGCGCAGGTCGTGGTCGCTCAGAATGGCGACTTCGTTTTTGCCGTCGCCGTTAAAGTCGCCCACGGCCATATCGACCATGTTGTAGGGCAAGCGCTGGGTGCGCAGGCGCGAACCGTCTTCAGCGCCAGCGCCCTGATAGCGGAACTGCGGGTTCAGGTAGACCTTTTGCTGGCCGGTTTCGTTGGTAACGATGTCGCTGTTGGCCGTGGCGCCGCGCGGCGAGGAGGAGGCGGTGGAACCGGGGGTGCGCACTGCGCCTGACATGCCAAAAACTTCCTGGCTCATGGCTGCGGTCAGGTTCTGCACGCTGTTGGTCAGCTCGCTCACCGGGCCCTGGGCGGACTTGCTCCAGGTCTGACCGGACTTGTCGACGCTGTTGACAACAACCGTGCATTCGTTGCCCATGACGTTTACAGAACCCCAGATGGCGTTGTCCGCCCCGGAGGAGCGCAGCGCCTGCTGGGCTTCTGCCTGACTGGAGGCCTTGGCCTGTCCGGCGCGGGCTTCGAGCATGCCGGGCCGGTCAAGACGGCCCTGTATGGTGGCCGGTACGGCCTTGGAAAGATAGGCGTAGCTCTGGGGGGCATTGACCGTAAACGGCAATACCACAGCGCTTTTTGCTGCGGCGCTGACGGCGCCCGCAGCAACGGCCACGAGCAGCAGGCAGACCGAAAAAGTCAGTCGCATGGCGAATTTCATTCCATTCTCCTTGAGTATTCACGCAAATACCCGGTAAAGTACGGCCACCCGGGCCGCTGTGGCGACCAGCCGGTTCACGCGGTCAAAAAACCGCAGCCCGGCACGCCCGCACCCGCGCACTATACGCACACTTGCCGCGCCACGCAATACGCAAGGCCCCCTCCGCGCAGGCGCGCGGGCATAAATAGGCATAAATTCCTTGCGGGAAGGACGCGCTGCCCATACTATGCCGCATGCCCAAGATTCTTTCGCGTTCTTTTCGTCTGGTGTGCGCCCCGGAACAGATACCCGCCGTGGAGGCCCTGTTGCGCGCGCAGGGGTATGAATTTGAGCCGGAGCCTTTTTCGCCGCTCTGCCGCCGTCTGGTGGACGAGCCTCGCCCCCTTGGCGGTTCACTGGCGGCTTTTTTCGGCTACATTTATATTCAGGACCGTTCGTCCATGCTGCCGCCCCTTGCCCTTGCCCCGGCCACGGGCAGCGCCGCGCTGGACATGTGCGCCAGCCCCGGCAGCAAAACGGGTTTTCTGGCCCAGCTGGTGGGGCCCACGGGTTTTGTGCTCGGCAACGAGCCGTCGCCCACGCGCCTTGGCACCCTGCGGGCCAATCTGCATCAGCTTAATCTCATTCAGGCGGGCACGTGCTCCTACAGCGGCGACGCGCTGCCACTGCGGCCCGGCTCGTGGCAAAACATCCTGCTTGACCCTCCATGCTCCGGCTGGGGAACAGCGGAAAAACACCCCCAGGTGCTCAAACTCTGGCAGGGCGACAAACTTGACAGTCTTACGGGCCTGCAGCGGCGGCTGTTGCGCCATGCGGCCTCGTTGCTTGGGCCCGGCGGTCGGCTCGTGTATTCCACCTGCACGACCAACGTGGACGAAAACGAAGCGCAGGTGCGCTTTGCCGAGCAGGAGCTGGGGCTTGAGCGGGTGCATCTTGAGCCCTTTGCCGGTTTTGTGTGGGAGGAGTTGCCCGGCGGCGAGGGGACGCTGCGCGTGGACGGCGCGCGCTCGCAGGCCCAGGGGTTTTATGTGGCCCTGCTGCGCAAGCCGGGTCAGCCCGCCGGGGATGTAAATTTTGAGGGCAGCGCCGTACCGGCGGCAAGCGCCGCGACGCAAGCGCCCGACATGTACGCGCAGCCCCGGCTGGAGCAGCAGTTTGACAGACGCGGCGCAATGCGCGGCGGGCGCAACTGTGGCGGCGGCCCTGCGGCGCGGCAGTCCGAGCGCCCCCTTGGCAGCGTCCTGCCAGCGCAAAGCCTGGCCTGCGCAACGTGCGATCCCGCCTTGCTGCCGCCGGGGCAGGCCGTGCTGTATGGCGAACATGTGCGCTTTGTGCCGCCTCACGCTAAAGGGCTTGTCCCCGCCGGGTGCGTGTGGCAGGGAGCGCTGCTTGGCAAGCTTTGCGGCGGAGTTCTGGATGCTGCGCCGAGGCTGCGCCTGCTCATGCCGCGCAATGCCGGGGCCGCCAGCCTGGTGCTGGACGACGTGGCCGACATTACGGCCCTGCTGTGCGGTCAGAGCCGCCAGACGGGCCTTGCCGGGCGCGAAGCCGCGCTGTGGTGGCGGGACATGCCGCTGGGGCGCGTGGTGCTCAAGCAGGGCAGGGCCGTAGCCAGCTTTAAATAACTCTGCGGCAGGGCTGCGGGGCAATCCTGCGGCCCTGCCGTGTATTTTTTCTCTTGCGTCCGTCTGGGCCGCACATCCCCGTGCTGCACCTGTCCCCGAACGTGCCCCCAAATGTGCCGCTGAAACCGCGCCGCAAGACTGCGCCGTGGTGGTCAGTCTTTGCCTGCGGCCAGCATCCTGAGGCCCCACGCCGACTGCCCGAGCGAAAGCCCCCCGTCGCCGGGCGGCAGCTCGTGGTGAACGAGGGCAATGAGCCCCTGCTCGGCCAGCGCCAGCGGCAACAGCCGCGCCAGCGTGGCGTTTTGCATCACCCCGCCGGTCAACCCTACCGAGTGCACGCCAGCCTTGCGTGCGGCGCGGCCAGCCATGGCCGCCAGCGCTCGCGCAAGGCTCAGGTGGAAACGCGCGGCGATTTCGCCGGTATCCATGCCCTGCGCCTGAGCCTGAACCGTCTGGGCAAACAGGCCCGCGCTGTCCAGCTCAAGCAGCCCCTGCCTGCTGGCAATGCCCACAGGCCAGATCAGCTGGGCCGCAACCCTGTCGCGCGCCCGGCCTTCCAGCGCCGCCCGTATGGGTTCCGCCGTCCGGCTGGCGGCATCTTCAAGCCGGATGGCCGCCTGCCCCTCGTAACTTGTGTTCAGGCACAGCCCCAGTTGGGCGGCCACGGCGTCAAAGAGCCGCCCGCAGCTGGACGTGGCCGGGCAGTTGATGTTGCGCCGCAGCATCTCCTGCACGGCGGCAGCGGCCTGCGCCTGTTCCGGCAGCCAGGGTGCGGGCAGCTGGGGAAGGGGAATCTCCGCCTGCCGGCACATGGCGTGCAGGGCCAACGCAATGCGCCAGGGTTGGCGCACCGCCGCGTCGCCGCCCGGCAGGGCAAAGGGGGCAAGGCGGCCCAGCCGTTGCCAGTGCGGCCGATCAAGCTCCATAAGCAGCAGCTCCCCGCCCCAGACCGTGCCGTCGTCGCCAAGGCCCGTGCCGTCAAGGCAGAGGGCCAGGGCCGGGCCATAGTGGCTGTTTTCGGCCAATACAGCGGCGGCGTGGGCGGCGTGGTGCTGCAAGCGCCACAGGGGCAGGCCTTCGCGCCGGGCGCGGGCCTCGGCATAGCGGGTGGAAAGAAAATCGGGATGCGCGTCGCACACCAGTGCCTCGGGGCGCACTTGCAGCAGGCTTTCAAGGTGGGCGGCCACCTCCTCATAAAAAGCCAGCGTGGCGGGGTTTTCCAGATCGCCGATGTGCTGGCCCACAAAGGCCTCGCGCCCGCGCGTCAGGCAGATGGTGGCCTTGAGCTCCGCTCCTGTTCCCAGCACGCAGGGGGCGTGCTGTTCCGCCTCTGGCAAAAAAACCGGTCGCGGCACATAGCCGCGCGCGCGCCGGTAAAACAGCGGTTCAGAAAGCAGGCCCGCGCCAGCAGCTCTGCCCGTGGGCTCTGCAGCAGTGCCTGTCGCAACGTCTGCCACAGCAGGCAGGCGCGGCTGCAGGGTTACCACGCTGTCGTCCACGCGCACCAGAATATCGCGGTCGTGCAACAGCCATGCGTCGGCCAGATGCTCCAGACGGTTCAGGGCTTCGCGGTTGCCAAGGCAGATGGGCTCGCCGCCCGCATTGGCCGAGGTCATGACCAGCACCGGGGGCAGGGGCGCGAGCGCGGTCAGCCGGTCAAAAAGTACGGCGTGCAGCGGCGTGTAGGGCAGCATGAGGCCCACCTTGCCCGTATCGGGCGCGACCTCTGGCGGCAGCCATGCGGTATCGGCGGGCCCGCCGGGCGCGCCCTTTGGCGACTGGTTCTGCTCCCGGCGCGGGCAGAGCACCACGGGCTTTTCCGGGCTTTGCAGCAGGGCCTCGTGCTCTGGCGTGAGGGCGCAGAGGGCGCGGGCCGTGGACAGATCGCCCACCATCAGGGCCAGGGGCTTGTGCGGGCGTGTCTTGCGCAGGCGCAGCTCCCGCAAACTCTGGGCGTTACGGGCGTCGCAGGCCAGCTGAAAGCCCCCCAGCCCCTTGAGCGCCAGAATCCCCCCCTGGAGCAGGGTTTGCGCGGCCCTTCCAAGTGCATCGTTCATATTTTTGGCGGTGGGGGCGGTGCATCCCTCGCGGGCTGCCTTCGCGTCCACAAACCACAGGCGCGGGCCGCAGGCCGGGCAGGCCACGGGCTGGGCGTGAAAGCGCCTGTCCGCCGGGTTGGCGTACTCTGCGGCGCACTGCGGGCAAAGGGGAAAGCAGCTCATGGACGTGACGGCGCGGTCGTAAGGGATGGACCGCGTAATGGTGTAGCGCGGCCCGCAGTTGGTGCAGTTGGTAAAGGCGTACTGATAGCGGGGGTTGGCCGGGTCGTGCATGTCGGCCAGGCAGTCGGCGCAGACGCTCATGTCGGGGCTCACAAGCACGCTGTGCCCGGCCTCGCCAGAGCTGGAGACAATGCGAAAATTCCGTTCGCCTTCAACCGGTTGCAGGTCGTGCTCCACCACGCCCGTCAGACGGGCCAGCGGGGGCAGCTCGGCGCGCAGGCGGCTGCCAAAGCGCCGCACCTCGTCCTCCGTGCCCTGCAGCTCCATGCGCACGCCTTCGGATGTATTGCCCACCGTGCCCGTGAGCCCGCCCTCGGCGGCAAGCCGGTAGACAAAGGGGCGAAAACCCACGCCCTGCACCTGCCCGGAGGCCACAAAGGCTCTTCTGACCGTCAGTTTGTTACTCATGCCATGTACATACAGCAAAGAGCAAAAGGTGTCAGCAGGGAGCGGCCCCGTTGCGTCGCGGCGCATGCATGCTTGCGAGGGTACGGGGTTTTCGGTATTTTGAAGGTTGCATGCCGCCAAGGTCATCCCGCCAGTGCGGCATCCAACCCGGCATATCCGGTAATCAGGAGCGTCTATGCCCCCCGTGCGTACCATCGGTTCCCGCATCCGTGGATTCCGCGAAGAGCGTGAAGTGGATCTGCATACTCTTTCCCAAAATACGGGCCTTGCGGAAGACTATCTTGAAAAGCTGGAATCAGACGCGATTTACCCCTGCATCGGCCCCCTGCAAAAGGTGGCCCGCGCCCTCGGCGTGCGCCTGGGCACGTTTTTGGACGACCAGTATTCGCGCGATCCCGTGATGAGCCGCATCAGCGACGAGGCCGAGGCCGATGAAGCTTTGCACACAGGCCGCGTGCCCCGTCCCAGCTACACCTACCACGCGCTGGCCAAGGGCAAGCACGACCGCAACATGGAGCCGTTCCACATCCGCATTTACCCCGACAACGGCGAGCGCAAAACCACCTCGCATCAGGGCGAGGAATTTATTTGCGTGCTCAAGGGCGAGCTGCTTGTGGTCTATGGGCGCGAAACACGCGTGCTCAAACCGGGCGAGACCATCTACTACAATTCCATTGTGCCCCACTATGTGGGGGCGGCGGGCGACGAACCCGTGGAATTTCTGGCCGTGACATACAATCCTTAAGGCGCGCGCAATGCCCTTCAGGCCGCAAAACAGCCCACACGCGGCGCCGCCGCCGCAGCACGTCTTTGGGAGGATGCATGGAAGAAAAAGTTCGTGAGCGTCAGGCGCAGTTTGAACTGCGTGAGTGGACGTTGGGGCAGGTGCTCGACAACACGGTGGCGCGTATCCCCGACAATGAGGCCCTTGTTTACCCAGACCGCAACTACCGCCAGACCTGGAAAGAGTTTGGCGCGCTGGTGGACGACTTTGCCAAGGGGCTGATGGCCCTTGGCGTGCAAAAAGGCGAAAAGGTCGCCGTATGGGCCACCAACGTGCCGTACTGGGTGGCCCTGCAGTTTGCCACAGCCAAAATCGGCGCGGTGCTCATTACGGTAAACACCAACTATCGCGAGCACGAGTTGCGCTACCTGCTTACGCATTCTGAGTGCGAAAATATTTTTCTTATCGACAGCGTGCGCGACCACGACTATCTCGACACCCTGTATCGCATTGCCCCCGAGCTGCGCATACAGTCGCGCGACCATCTGGTGTGCAAAAGCCTGCCGCA
This sequence comes from Desulfovibrio desulfuricans, assembly GCF_004801255.1. Taxonomy (NCBI): domain Bacteria; kingdom Pseudomonadati; phylum Thermodesulfobacteriota; class Desulfovibrionia; order Desulfovibrionales; family Desulfovibrionaceae; genus Desulfovibrio; species Desulfovibrio desulfuricans. The sequence continues at coordinate 156,297 of NZ_CP036295.1, forward strand.
CCTCAAGCGGGTGTGCTTTTTGGGCGCCGAAAAACACAGGGGCATGTATTCCGTGCCAGAAATTCTTGCGCTTTCCGTCATGGTGGACGATGCGGAGTACGCGGCCCGTCAGGCCCAGCTTGACCCGTGGGACGTCATCAACATGCAGTACACCTCGGGCACAACGGGCTTTCCGCGCGGGGTCATGCTGACCCACGTGGGCGTGGGCCTGAACGGGTACTGGATCGGTCGCCATCAGAATTTCGGCCCCGACGACCGCGTGTGCCTGCCGGTGCCGCTGTTCCATTGCTTTGGCTGCGTGCTGGGTGTTTCCGCTGCGGTAAACAACGGCGCAACCATGGTTATCCTTGAGTCGTTCAACGCCCTCAAGGTGTTGGCCGCGCTGGACAGCGAGCGCTGCACGGCCGTGTACGGCGTGCCCACCATGTTTCTGGCCGAGCTGGAGCATCCGCTGTTCAAGCGGTTTGACCTCTCGCACATGCGCACGGGCATCATGGCGGGTTCGGTCTGCCCCGAGCCGCTCATGCGCCGCGTGGTGGAAGACATGAACATGACCGAAATAACCATCTGCTACGGCCTTACCGAAGGCTCGCCGGTTATGACCCAGTCTGACATCCACGATCCGCTGCCGTTGCGCTGTGAAACCGTGGGCTGCGCCATGCCCGGCATTGAGGTGCGCGTGGGCGACCCCGAAACCTGCGAGGAGCTGCCGCGCGGCGAGGTGGGCGAGATTCTTTGTCGGGGCTACAACGTGATGAAGGGCTACTACAACATGCCCGAGGACACGGCCAAGACCATCAGCCCCGAAGGCTGGCTGCATTCTGGCGACCTTGGCGTCATGGATGAAAACGGCTACCTGCGCGTCACGGGCCGCATCAAGGACATGATTATCCGTGGCGGCGAAAACGTCTACCCGCGCGAGGTAGAGGAATTTTTGCTGGGTATGCCGGGCATTCTGGACGTGCAGGTGGTGGCCGTGCCCAGCCGCAAATACGGCGAGGAAGTGGGCGCGTTTATCATCCCCCGGCCCGGTGTGGAAATTTTGCCCGAAGACGTGCGCGATTATTGTCGCGGCAAGGTTTCGTGGTTCAAAATTCCCAAATATATTACTACGGTTACGGGCTTTCCTCTTACGGCCAGCGGCAAGATTCAAAAATTCAAGTTGCGCGAGATGGCGGCCGAACGCTGGCCCGAAGCCATGGAGCGCTGAGTCTGACGGCCGCGCCTGGTCTGTGACGGGCGCGGCCTCATCCATTACGGCCTGACCTGAAAGGGGGAATGCATGCTTCTCAATGCCGTTCTGTGCGTCTGGAACGAGGAGGATGTTATTGCCGCCACGGTCAGACACGCCTTTGCCCAGGGCTGCACCGGCGTGTTTATTGTCGACAATGCCAGCTCAGACGGCACGGTGGCGGCTGCGGAGGCCGCCGGGGCCGTGCTGGCGGCAGCGTTTGACAGCAAGTATTTTAACGAAGACCTCAAGGTCACCTACCTCAATGAGGTGGTGCGCCGCTGGAACGAGCAGCACAACCCCGAGAGCGCCTGGTGGCTTTTTGCCGATGCCGACGAGTTTCCCGCCCTGGACGGCGGGCTGCGGATACTTGACTTTCTGGAGGGGCTCGACCCGGCCATTCGCGGCGTGCAGGGCTATCTTTTTAACCACCTGCCCACCCATCAGCCCTACCTAGCGCCGGGGCGGCATCCTGCCGATTTTATGCCCCTGTGCTCCAAAACATGGGGCGGCAAAGTGCCGCTGTTGCGCTACGACAGGGGGCGTCCGCACCTCTGGTCCATCGGCGGCGCGCATGATGTGGTGACCCATGGCGAAGCCCTGCCTGTCGTGCAGGACGCGTTGCAGATACACCACTTTCCGCACCGCAAGCCAGAGAGCACATTTGCCCGGCTGAAAAAGCTGGTTTTCCGCAATGAGGACGGCACAAGCCGCAGCGACTGGCACGACAACTTTTTACGGCAGGTGGGCGCGAATATCTCGCAGTACAACGCGCGCCATGACGAACTCATGAGCATGTACAGCGACAACCGGGGCAAGGAGCTGCTGTGCGGGCCGCTGGAATACGACTTCCGCACCCTTGTGCGCTGGTACGACGCCTACGACGATGTGCCCTTTGCCGCCCCACCGCTGGAGCAGAGCCTTTGCCGGGCTGTGTACTATTTCTTTTTGGAAGAGTATGACATTGCCCTGTGCAGGTTTAAGGACTCCTTTGATTTGTGCGGCGATGCCGACACCCGCCTGCGCATCCTGGTAAAAATGGCCGAATGCCTTGCGCATTCCTCTGCGGATGATGCGCGCGCCCTGCTTGTGCCCCTGGTGCGGCAGGGCAATCACGCCGTAAATGAATATATCAACGTCTTTTGCGGGCATATCCTTACAGGGCAGGCCCCGCCGCCAAGGCCGCAAAGCGGCCCGGCAACGGCCAGAATCGGCGTCAGCCAGAGCGTTTTTCCCGACGGCGTGGCCCAGAGATACGCCGCCATGGCCGCAGATATAAGCGGCGACTTCCGCCCGTTTTTCCGCTGACCGGGCAATGCCCGGCACAACCGTAATCACTGCAAAGAGCATCCATGAGCAATCAAGATTTTTCGTTAAATGGCGAGTCTCCCCTGTCCATGTCCGGCATCGGCGATATCCCCCCGCAGGCAACCTCCGTCCCCGCCGCAGCCCCAGCGGCAGCCGTTGCCGCGCCGCAGCCGTGCGCCTGCCCTCTGGCGCAGGTGCCCGCAAACGTGTGGAAGGAACTGCTGCGTCGTCCCTTCCGCAAGCGGCATCCCATTATTTTTTGGGGATTTGTCGTGTTGTTGCTGGCGGGCGTCGGCGTGCTGGGGGCCGTAATTGGCGGCAACGGGCTTATGGGCGGCCAGCGCATGGCCCTGGTCTCCGTCTCTGGCCCCATCATGGATCCCGAACCTACGCTGGAGTGGATACGCAAGGTCGAGCGCGACCCCTCGGTGGCGGGCGTGCTGCTGCGCGTTGACTCCCCCGGCGGCGGCGCGGCGGCCTCGCAGGAGCTGTATAATGCCCTGAGCGCCCTGGCCGGCAAAAAGCCCGTGGCCGTCAGCATGGGGTCGCTGGCCGCGTCGGGCGGACTTATGGTCAGCATGGCCGGGTCGCGGATATTCGCCAACGCCTCGACGGTCACAGGCTCCATTGGCGTGCGTATGGATATTCCGCAGCTGCAGGGGCTTTTGGGCAAGATCGGCGTGGGGCAGGAGACAATAACCACCGCGCCGTACAAGGACGCGGGGTCGTACATGCGGCCCCTCAGCCCCGAGCAGCGCGAGTATTTTAAAAAAGTGCTCGACGATATGCACCAGCAGTTTGTGGACATCGTGGCCAATGGCCGTCATATGGAGCACGCCCGCGCGGCGGCCCTGGCCAGCGGCAAGATTTTTACCGGGCGCGAGGCTGTGCAGCTGGGGCTGGTGGACGAACTGGGCGGGCAGGATTCGGCCCTGGCCTGGCTCTCGGCCCAGTGCGGCGTGCCTGCGGAACGCAAGCTTCTGTCGCGCCCCAAGGAGGGCGGGTGGCTGCCGCGCGGGCTCAAGACCATGCTGGGTGTTGACCTGAGAGCGCTGGGGGGCCTTGCCGCCAATGAGCCTGTGTTTCTTTATCAGTTTTAGCGGGTTGCAGCGCCGGGCCTTTGAGGCCGCAGGCAGCGGCCGGGCAGGGCGTTATGGTATAATGTATAGTTATGTCAGTGTATTGTGATAATTTGGGACGGCTGTTATAGACAGCCGTCCTTGCTTGTGCAAATATGCACCCCGAAAATTCATGCGCTCTGCGCGGTTGTTTGAAGGAGTCATTGTCAATGAGATATGCGCTGTTGGGTTCCTTGATGGCCTGCGTGCTGTTGTCGGGCCTGTGCGGTGTGGCGGTGGCGGCGGAAAAAAAATTCAACCATTACAGCATAGACCTGCCGGGCAAGTGCACAGCTACGGAAAAGGACGGCATCGCAACGGTCAGCTGCGGGCAGGATTCATTTTTTGCCATCGGCATTTTCACCAAGGCCGAAGCTGGCGGTCTGACGCCCAAACAGTTTGCCGAAAAACAATCGTCCAGGCTCAAGGGTACAGCTCCCGTCAAGGCTGACGACGGCGGCGGCTGGGCCTTTCAGGCCATGTCCGGCAGGGTGATGACCCACGTGGACGTGTCGTCCGAGGGTGATCTGACCCTGCTGTTTATCAGTGACGTGAGCGACAAGGACTGGCCCGAAGCCCTGCAAAAAGCCTATGATTCGCTGCGCGGCGCGGACGACTCCTCGGATGCGCTGATCCAGAAATCGCTTTTTGAGCGCGAATAGTACAGCCCCCCAGCACAAAAATCTGGCCCCGTCGGAGCATCCGGTGGGGCCTTTTGCGTTGTTTGGGGCACTGTAATGCGGGAGCGCTGTCGGGGGGAGGGGTACCCGGTTTGTTGCGGCCGCGTTGCCTCAGCTGATCCCGTCCACGCTGCACAGGTCGCTGTCAACCTTGTTGCGTCCGCCGTCCTTGGCCCGGTACAGGGCTTTGTCGGCGACCCTGATCAGTTTTTCGCAGGCCTGATGGCCAAAGCGGGCCGAGTTTGCGTCGATGCCCGCCACGCCTATGCTGACGGTCACAAACCCGTAGGCTGTTTGGCAGTGCGGAATGCGCAGGCCCTCCACTGCCTCGCGTACCCGTTCCGCCACGTTCAGGGCGTTTTCCTTGCCGGTCTGCGGCATAACAATGGCGAACTCCTCGCCGCCATAGCGAAATATCTCGTCAGCCGGTCTGAGCAGCGCCGCGCCCATGGCCTGGGCCACTCGGGCCAGACATTCGTCCCCCGCCAGGTGGCCGTAGGCGTCGTTGTACAATTTGAAGTTGTCCACATCGACCATGCCCACGCACATGACCCCGCCCTCCCGGGCCAGCCGCGCCATCTCCTTGTGCAGTGTCTCGTCAAAGTGGCGACGGTTGAACACGCCGGTCAGGTAATCCTTGGCGTTCATTTCTTCCAGCGTGCGGTTGGCCGCTTCAAGGCGGCGCTCCAGGCCTTTGCGCATGCTGATGTCGCGCATGAACACGCAAATGGAGGTGATGTCGCCGCAGGCGGTGGGCAGGCCAAAGGCGGATATGGCGTAATCCTTGCCGCCATGGATAATCTCCCGCTCGGGAAACTTCTCGCCCGCATCAAACAGCGCAAAGGCGCTGTTCACCATTTCCATGGTGGGGACGCCCATTTCGCCAACATGGCAGCGCACCAGCTCGTTGGTGGGCCTGCCGGTCAGCCGTGCGTACGGGCTGTTGACCGTGCGCAGCCGTCCCTCCCTGTCTATGAGGCAGAAGGCCACAAATGCGCGCGCAAAGATAGCTTCAAAGGCCGGGGACATGCCGGAATGGATGTCCACAGCGCCGATGCAGCGTTCACTGCCGGCAAAGGCTGTAATGTTGCCGTGGGCATCCCGGAGGGGCGTAATGTTCAGGGTGGTGATGGTATGCGTGCCCTTGGGGCACACATAGCGCACCGTGCACCCCGCAAGGCCGTTGCTGATGGATGCATGGTCAAGGGCCTGGCACAGCAGGGCCGCATCCTCCGGGTGCATGCAGTGCGTTAGCGGGCTGCCGGACAGGGACCCCTCGGGGATTCCCAAAAGCCGTTCTTTTGCAGGGTCGACAACGAGATATGTAAGATCAAGGCCAATGCGCCAGTGCACCGTGCTGCTGTTCTTCTGGACCGACAAGCTTTACCCCCCCCTCGCAACAGCCCTGAAACGCCTTCGGCAGCAGGCACCGGGCTGTATTGCGCAAAAAAATGCCGATTTTATGTACAGTACACCAACGAGAAAGGTTTTTCCAGCTATTTCACGCATGGCCGGGGTGATTACATCTATATCGAAGAGGTAATTTGTCGGGAGTTTGCAACAATGACTAATGAAAGTGGAATTATTTTTTCAGACCAGAAAATAAGGAAACCAGATGGTAGCTGCTAGCGGCGGAAGGGATGGGAATGTGACGCGGTCACTTTTTTGGACGGGGGGCAACCGGCGCGGTGCAAAAAAGGAATCAGGCGGAGAAATGCCGTCAATCAATGGCCGGAATAATCAAGAACGTTGTTGAGGGGAGCGCTGTGGCTCTCTATGCGCCCCTGCGTAAAAATGTGGCGGGTCAGCCGCCAGGCTTCCATATCAAGCACGTCCAGCTTGCCCTTGTGTGCGGGCTGTATATGGGTCGTCAGCGCCAGCAGCACTTCGTCAAGGGGAAAGTAGGTTCCTTCAAAGGAAATGCGGGCCATGTCGCCATCGCGTTCCAGCACGGGGATATCGTCGTTGTCCGGCAGCGCGTCGGCGCAGGCGTTTGCCAGCGCGGCATACAGGGCATCGTCCGCCGGGTAAATGTGCCCGTAAACCTTGAGCAGGGGCTGGCGGCTCAAGGTGTGGCCGCCTTATGGGGCGGTTGGGGCTGATCTGTGGCGGTGGGCTGCGTTGCAGGCGCGACGGCGTCGTGTACAGAAGGCGTGAGGCAAAGCTGCTGCTCTCGCGCTGCAGCGAGTCCTTCGCAATCGCCAAGGGCGCAGGCGGCCGTGAGGTCCGCGCATGTGCCCTGGGTATTGTTGCGCAACATACGCAAGGCCCCGCGCGCGCGCAGCAGCCGGACCCTGTCGGCGGTGTGCAAAAAAGCTTCGGGCGTGGCGTCAAGGGCCGCGCTCAGGTCGTCCTCGGCCAGCGCCAGCTGCTGCAGCCGCCAGTGGGCCAGCGCGCGGATGTATCTGGCCCTCGTAAGGTCTGGTGCGAGATCAAGCGCAGCGGCGGCGGAGGCGATGCTGCGTTGCGGCATGCCTGACTGCAGCTGCGACTCCGCCAGCAGGAGGCGCAGGGCGGCGCTGCCGGGCAGGTCTGCGGCGGATTTTTCCAGCAGGGGCAGGGCGGCGGCCCCGGTCAGCCAGCCCTCCGGCTCAAGGCGCAGTACATCCATGGCAGCCAGGCAGGCGGTCAGCTCAACCGCAAGGATATCGGCCTTGTGCAGGGCCGCCCTGCGTGCGGCTTCCTGCCGCGCATCCGGCATAACCGGCATGGGAGGGTTTTGTTTTATCTGCCCCGGCGGCGTCGCCTTGGCCACATACCACGTACCGCCCGAACCGGGCTCAATGTTGGCGCGGATCTGGCCGCCTGTCATGGCGTCAGCCGCCGCAAGTTCATCGGCGACCTGGCGGGCCGAGGCCAGCGCGTTGGCAAGATCTGTCAGGAGCAGTCGCCGCGTCAGCAGCACATCGGGGTTGCGCAGCAGACGCAGCAAGGTTTCGGCGGCATCGGGTCTCGCCAGCAGCGTAACGGTTACCCCCTGCGCGGCTGGCCCGCCATCGGCGTCCGCCATGGCAGGCGACCCTTCCACCAGGGCGGTGTACAGCTCCGCAGCCAGAGCCGTGCGCTCGTTGGCTTCGGTAACTCCCATGCGTATGTCGCGCCTGTTGGGCAGCTGTGCGGCTGCGGCGCGCAGGGCTTCAAGCTGGGCAGCTGCCTCGGCGCACAGCTTTTGCGCATGCGGCGGCAAGGGTGCGACAGGGCATTGCGCGCTGCTTTTGACGGGCGAAGCCAGCGGCAGGGAGCCGGGCTTTGAGGCAAGGGGCATATCGTCGGGGGAAGGCGCGGCAGCATCCTGCCCTTGGGGCGAGGGGGCGGCTGCATCCTGAGAGGGCGCACCCGCATTGTTTGCAGCGGGGAGGGGGGGCTGATTGGGCGAATTTTCGGCGGCGTACGCCCTGCCGCCGGTTGTGATGACCGGCGGCAGGGCAAAAATTTCCAGCATGACGGCAAGCGTCATGCCGAAAAGCAGGGGACGCAGCGCCCGCATGGGCTTATTTTTTTGCCTCGATGGTCTGGACAATCTTTTGCGCCATGGGCTTGACCAGGTCGCGCAGGGTTTCCAGCATCAGGTTGTCGGCAGCGCTGCCCGAGGGCAGACCGGTGCGCGACTGGGAGGCGTTGAGCGATTCACGCATGATGCGGGCCTGCCTGTTGGCGAGCACGTAGTTGGCCCGCAGCGAGGTGGCCATGTCGGTGGTCGAGGTCTCGCGGATATTGGCCTCGTCGATCTGGCCGGTCACCAGAAAATCGGGGTTGCCCTTGCGTGCTTCGTTCACGCTGATGGAGTACGAAACCTGCATGCCGTTGCGGGCCAGCTCGTCGGCCAGGGCCTTGCTGATCCACTGCGACACATTGTCGGTGGTCACAAAGGCGCTGTTGTCGCGGCGCGTTCCTATAACGCTCTGATCCATACGCTTGTCTTCAAACGTCACAACGGTCACACGGGGAGCGTTGGGAGAAGGAAGCACGGAAGCGTCCAGCGGTGGGGGCGGCAAAAGCCGAACATTGTTGCTCGGCCCGCAGGCTGCAAGCAACGCCAGCAGGGAAACACAAAGAACAATGCGTAGATGTTTCATGACGGCCTCTCGTAACTTGTATAGAAAATCTCCAGATTACGCTTAACCGTTTATACGCAAAATCTGCTTTTTGCAAGGATCGCGGGCGGCCTCATGCGTATCAGCGCAGGCGCATGCGTGCTGAAGCCGCCTTGCAGGCTGTGGCCCAGCGTGCTACAGCCTGTCTGTTGCGCTCCTTCCACGGAGCTCTTGTTATAATCCCGCGCAGTGCGCGTTTTTTTCAGGAGCGGCTATGATCGACCTCAAATTGGTGCAAAAACAGCCTGAAGTGCTGACCAGGGCTTTGACCGACCGGCATTCAGACCTGAACGTAAATGAATTTTTGGCGCTGGACGCCCGCCGCCGCGCCCTGCTGACCGAGGTGGAAACCCTCAAAAGCCGCCGCAATGCCGCCTCGGCGGAAGTGGCCGCCAAAAAGCGCGCGGGTGAGGACGCCACGGCCCTGCTGGCCGAGATGAGCGGCGTTGCCGATCGCATCAAGGAGCTGGACGTGGAAACCGCCCAGGCCAAGACCGATGTGGAAACGTGGCTCATGCGCGTGCCCAACCTGCCCGATGCTTCTGTGCCTGCGGGCAAGGACGAAACGGAAAATGTCGAGGTGCGCCGCTGGGGCAAGCCCCGCGAATTTGACTTTGCGCCGCGCGAGCACGGCGAGCTGGGCGTGGCCCTTGGCGGGCTTGATTTTGAGCGCGCCGCCCGCCTCACGGGCAGCCGGTTTGTGGTTTCGCTCAAGTGGGGAGCACGGCTCGAACGCGCGCTGGTAAACTTTTTTCTCGACCAGCACACCATGGCCGAGGATTATATTGAAGTTTGCCCGCCTTACATGGTCAACCGCACCAGCATGACCGGCACGGGCCAGTTGCCCAAGTTTGAGGAAGACCTGTTCAAGCTGCGCGAGTGGGACTACTATCTCATACCCACTGCCGAAGTGCCGCTGACCAACCTGCACGCGGGCGAAGTGCTGGACGAGGCCGACCTGCCCCGCGCCTATTGCGCGGCCACGCCCTGCTTCCGCTCCGAGGCGGGCAGCGCGGGCAAGGATACGCGCGGGCTTATCCGCATGCACCAGTTTACCAAGGTGGAGATGGTGCGTTTTGCCCACCCCGACGGCAGCTTCAACCAGCTGGAGATCATGCGCGGCCACGCCTGCAATCTGCTTGAGATGCTTGAACTGCCGTACCGCGTCATCACCCTCTGCACCGGCGACATGGGCTTCAGCTCAGCCAAGACGTACGACGTGGAAGTATGGCTGCCCACGCAAAAAACCTACCGCGAAATCTCGTCCTGTTCCAACTGCACAGATTTTCAGGCCCGCAGGGCCGACATCCGCTTTAAGCCCAAGGGCGGCAAGGCAGCGTTTCTGCATACGCTCAACGGCTCCGGGCTGCCCACGGGCCGCACCATGGCCGCCATCCTCGAAAACTGCCAGCAAAAGGACGGCAGCCTTGTGCTGCCCAAGGCGCTGGTTCCCTATATGGGCGGCGTGGAAGTTATCGAGCCGAAATAGCGCGGCAGCACACGCAAAGTCTACTGTAAAGCCGGGCACTCCCTGAGGGAGTGCCCGGCTTTTTGCGGTCAGAGCTGTTTGGAGGGGATCAGGCGGGCTGATTTTTTTTGCGGCGCAGCACGGCTGCCGCCAGCGTCATATTGGCAATCAGGCTCAGACCCAGCAGGATGCGCAGCGGCATGGCAAAACCGCCCGGACCAACCTCGGTCGGCGGGGCCCCGTCAGCCGTAGTTGCGGCCTGCAGGGCGGCGTTGACCTCCATAGGGTGCTCGACCCTGTGTCCCATATTATCGGCCATGATGATGCGCCAGAGGCCCGGAGCGTCGGGCATGAAGGCAAAGCGCCCCTGCGCGTCGGTGCGGCCATTCTGAAACTCCACCCTGGCGTCGGCGGGGCTGTACACCTCCACCTTGGCATAGGTTGGCTGCTCGCCGCCAGCATAGGCAAACTGCACCAGCACCACGCCTTCGTGCCAGCTGTGCGCCGCATACAGGGCATGGGCATGGCCCTGGGCGGCAGTGCCCGCCACAAGCAGCAGGGCCCCAAGAACAATGGCCGCCATGCCGCGCGGATGAATAATGCGCATGAAACAATCCTTGCTCACTGTGTTGCAGCGTCGCAAACGGCCTCAGGCCGGGTGCCAGACCTTCCCCGGCCCGAGGCCTGCGGGTTGGGCTGTTATTTTACAGGAAAAACATAGGTGGCCCGCAGGTGATGCTCGTCCGCATCAGCGCCGGGGGTCTTTTCCACCACGGTGCTGCGCAGCATCCACAGGGCGGGAGCGTCTACGGTAAAGCTGGCCTTGCCCTGCGCATCGGTTTGCGCCGTGAACTTGTAGGTATCCTGATCCTTGCTGAAGCCGTCATGGGTCAGGCCCACAACCGCGTTGGGCACAGGCTTGCCGCGCAGCAGCACCTGCGCGCCAATGGGGCTGCCGGGCTTGGCGTCCGCAGGGTTGGTCAGCAGCACTATTTCCAGGTCCTGACCAAGGGCCTTGCTGTACAGGGTGTCGCTATGGCTGGGGTTGAGCAGGGTCTTGGCAAATTTTTCGTACTTGCCCGACGACTTTACCTTCATGCCCTTGGCCTCAAGGGCAGCGCGGCTGCCTTCCATTTCGCCCTGGGTGGTTTCGCACCAGATCTGGGGCAGGCGATGGCCTACAAGCAGCGCGGGGCCGCTCTGGGCGAGGGTAAAATCGCCGACCAGGGCCGCAAGGGCCTTGTCTTCCGCCAGCGCGATGTCGGTATTTTTGCCGTTTTGCAGCAGGTACAGACGCACGTTTGTGGGGTTTTCAGCTTCTTCGCTGACCATAAAAACGTGCGCGGCCTGAGCCTGCAGGCGGGTTTTTTGTCCGGCCGCCGGGGTGGCTGTGTCTGGTTTGAGAATGAATTCGTGAGCCTGCGCGGCGGTGGAAAGTACGAGGCCCGCGAGGGCCAGAGCCGTGCAGAGATGCAGACGGAGATGTTTCATGGGGGAACTCCTTGTGTTACTAAATTATAAAATATGCTACCAACGAGTGAGTGATATGGCAAGTCGTAACACGACACAAAATAAAAAAGCCCGCAAAATACGGGCTGTTGGGCGCAGTGAAAAAAAGTATTTTTAAACCGTAGCAAGAATCTGCAGGGCAGCCAGGTGCTCCAGCTCTTCGGCCAGGCACAGGGCGTCTGCCAGGGTGCGGCCCAGGCAGCACAGGCCGTGACCGGCCATCCACACGGCATCCTTGCTCGCGGCGGCCATGGCTACGGCGTTGGCAAGGTCGGTGGTGCCTGGGGGCAGCGCCGGGGAAAAGCCCAGTTTTGCCCGCCAGACCTCGGCTTCAAAAAGCGGCAGCCGCAAAAAGTCCTCCTGCCTGCCTGCCATGCGCAGGCTCAGGGCCAGCAGCCGGCGGGGGTGGGTGTGCAGTATGGCGTCGCAGTCGGGCCGGGCGCGGTAAATGGCCAGATGCATGCCTGACTCTGAGGATGCCGGCCCGCCAAGCAGGGTTGCGCCCGTGCCGATGTCCATAAGGCAGCAGTCGGCCGGGGTTATCCTGCCCTTGGCCGTGCCGCTGCGGGTTATGCACACTGTGCCGGGCGCATGGCTGCCCAGCCTGCGGCTGGCGTTGCCGTTGCAGCCGGAGAGCAGGCCCTGCTTCCAGGCGTCGCGGCATACGGAGCGAAATTCTTCGACCATGGAGGCAGGGATGGAAAGCTGCGCCTCTGCGGACGGGGCTTGGGGCCGCTGCAACTTGCTGCTCATGCGGGGTTTCCTCTGTTTTGCCATGCACGCAGGTCAAGCTGCGACAGCTCTCCCTGCTGGGTGGTTTCCACACTGTTGACCAGACGCACCATAAGCCGCTGCAGGGCCTTGTGGGCGGGGTTGAGCGTAAAGACAAGACCGTCTGCGCCCATGGCGGGCAGGTACTTGCGCCCCACGTTAAGGGGGATGACCCCCTGCTCGTAGAGCAAAAGATACATCAGATAGGCCTTGGTGCCGGAAAGATCGGCGGTGTGGCTTGTGTACTTGCCTTGTTCCTGCTGGGGGTCGACAAATTCCGGCTCCGCCCCCAGGTGGCGCAGGGCGTCCTGTTGGGGAGCGTAGGCCAAAATGTAGCCAGCCTTGCGGGCGCGCCAGCTGTATTCGAGGTCCTCGTAGCCGTAGCGGCCAAAACCCTCGTTCCAAAAGCCCAGCCGCTCGTGCACGGCGCGGGGTATGCAAGCGCAGGCCCCGTTGCAGCAGGCTACTTCGAGCGCTGTGGAGCCGTCCGCGAGTTTGAGGGGCGCGCCCTCGTGCTTGGGGCACAGCCTGTAGCCAGCCATGCCCAGCCGGGGGTTGTCGGCCAGCATGCGCATGAGGCGGTCAAGCCACTGCGGGTCAAGCACCTCCACGTCATTGTCCAGCTTGACGTAGAAATCGGCCCCGTCAGCATCGTCCCAGGCAAGGTTGGAGGCAACGGCCACGCCCATGTTGCGGCGCAGCAGATGCAGGCGCATGTGCGGGTGCTCGCCGACCAGCCCCTGCAGATATTCCCGCGTGCCGTCGGTGCTGCCGTTGTCCACCACCGTCAGGCCATAGCCCGGCGGCGTGTTTTGCAACAGGCTGGCAAGGCAATGTCTTGTGAGGGCAAGCCTGTTCCAGGTGACCATGCCGATATGGGCGCGCACGTCAGGCATCCTGCTGGTAGCGGTCAAAGTGGTCAAACCCGCGCATGGCGGCCAGCTTGTCCAGGGGCTCGTTGTTGCAGACGATGCCGCCGCCCGCCGTGACGACGCCGATGCTCGTAAGTCTGGGTATGGCGGCGTGCAGGGGGGGCAGCATGTCGGGCGCGCAGGAGCCCAGCAGGGCGTAATCCTCGCCGCCCAGCAGCGCCTCGTGAACAGGGTTTTTGCCCGTCGCATCGGCGTAGCCCACCACCTCGGGGTGCAGCTGGCCGCGTGCCAGCAAAATTTCCGCCCCCAGAGTTCCCCGGCCCGACTGCCCGCCCGCGCTCAGCTCGCCTGTAAGGCCCAGCAGGCGGGGCAGGTCGCGCATGATGCCGTCTGAAACGTCCATGAGCGCCGGGGGCCGCGCGTTGAATCCCGCCCTGGCCAGCATGAGCCCGGCGTCCACCTGCGGCTCGGGGTGCAGGTGCGCCGCGCAGGCGCAGGGCCAGTCCGCAAGGGCCGCCCGGCCATGGGCTTCAAGTACGTTGAGCCCCACGCGGGCCAGGCCCAGCCGTCCCACGACAAACAGCACGTCGCCCGGCATGCTGCCGCCACGGGTCAAAAAGTTGCCGGGGTCAGCCGGTTCGCCCCAGACGGTTATGGATATGTGCAGCCGCTCGCAGCCGGAAAGGTCCCCCCCGGCCAGCACCATGTGGTGCTCCGAGGCGAGAGATGCCATGCCGGAAAAAAAGGCCTCCAGCCACGCGGCGTCCACCCAGCGCGGCAGGCCGAGGCACAGGGTAAAGCCCACAGGCCGCGCCCCGCAGGCGGCAAGGTCGCTCACGTTGACGGCCAGCGCCTTGTAGCCTGTTTCTTCAGGCGTAAAATACGCGCGGCGAAAGTGGATGTCTTCGAGAAACAGGTCGCTGCTCACAGCCAGCGGGCGCGTCCCCCTGAGGACGGCGCAGTCGTCGCCGCGCCCCAGCAGCAGCGAGGGGCCGGTCTGCGGAAAGTGCCTGCCCAGACAAGCCAGTATGCTGTCTTCGGAAAGGGCGTGGTGCGGGGCGTTGTGTGCGGGGGGCGTGGGCATGTCAGCTCTCCAGAATCAGGTATTCGCTCAGTATGACCTTGAGGCCAAAACCGGGAAAGTTCACCTGCACCTTGTCCGGCGGCAGGTGGCGTATGATCTTGCCGCGCCCGAAGATGCGGTGGCGGCAATAACACAGCTCGCCGCTTGAGGGCGCTGCCGTCCGGGGGGGCGGGCTGCCCTGCGGGGCCTGCCGCAGACCGGCTGGCTCGGCGTTTGCGGCTGGCGCATCCTCCGGGGGCAGCTGGCAGTCGTCATAGGCCTCAGGGTTTGGGATGCGCTGCGGGCGAGGCAGCAATCCGTCGGTAAAGGCCCCGGCGGGCATGGCGGGGTCTGCTCCGGGCAGGGAGGTTTTGCGGCCAAAGCCCACGCCGCCCGCGCTGCGGCGCGAGAGCGCGCCGCCAAATCCTTCAACCCACTCCTCAACCATGCCCGGCGCAAGCTCGCGCACAAAGGGGCTCTGGTTCACATGCTGGCTGCCGCGTTCGGCCCTGTTGTACAGCGAGGCCGGGGCGTAGAGGTCCAGGTTCTGGCGCGCGCGGGTGCAGGCCACGTACATGAGGCGGCGTTCTTCTTCAAAATCTTCGGGCCGCGCCAGCGCGTGGCGCGAAGGAAAGCGGTCTTCCACCAGGTCGATGACCAGAACGGCGTTCCACTCCAGCCCCTTGGCCGAGTGAACGGTGGAGAGCGTTATCTTGCCTTCGTTGCTGTCCGCGTCGTCCTCTTCGGGCGCTTCAAGGGCAAGGTCGGCCACAAAAAGATCAAGCTCGCTGTAGCCCGAAGCCATCTGGATGATTTCTTCCAGTCCCTGCTGACGGCGCGGCCAGTCCTCGGGGTAGAGGGCCTCAAGGCGCGGGCGGTAGTGCTCAAGCACGGACGACAGCGTGGCTGCGGGCGGCATGGGCCGGGCGCGCAAATCGTCCACAAAGCGCATGTCTTCCAGAAAACCCGGATGCTTGGCAAAGGCTTTTTCTGTGGACTTGGGGTCGCCGCTGCGGGCCACGGCGTAGAGTTTGTCCACCGTCTTGGGGCCGATGCCGCTGTGCTGGGCCGCCACGCGGGCAAAGGCCGGCAGGTCGAGCGGGTTGAGCAGCAGGCGGGCGTAGGCAATGACGTCCTTGACGTGGGCGGCCTCGGTGTAGCGCAGCCCGCCGTACTTGCGAAAGGCAATGCCCGCCTGGTTGAGCGCCATTTCAAGGTTGTACGAATGGAATCCGGCGCGGAACAGCACCGCGATTTCGTGCGGCAGGTGGGTTGCCAGCAGCTCTTCCACCCGGCGCACTACCAGCTTTGCCTGGCTCATGTCGCTGAGGGGCGTGACCAGACGTACCGGGTCGCCGCCCACCTTGCGGGTAAACAGGTTTTTGCGGAACGACTCCGCCGCGTGGGCCAGCAGGTTGTTGGCCACATCGAGCACGGGTTTGGTGGAGCGGTAATTTTCTTCAAGCCGCACCACGCGCGCACCGGGAAAAAGCGTGGGAAAATCCAGAATGTTGCGCACGTTGGCCCCGCGAAAGGCGTAGATGGACTGCGCCTCGTCGCCCACGGCCATGACGTTGCCGGGCGGGCCGTCCTCCGGCCCTGCCAGCAGGCGCACAATGCGGGCCTGCACCAGGTTTGTATCCTGATACTCGTCCACCAGAATATGGCTGAAGCGCTGCCGCAGCGAGGCGGCGGCCAGCTCGTTGCGCCGCAGCAGGGTTTCGAGCTCAAACAGCAGGTCGTCGTAGTCCAGCAGGCCTTTTTCCTGCCGGTATGTGGCATAGGCGTCGCCCAGGCGCGCCAGCCCCTCGGCGTGGGGCAGCAGATGAAAGGCCTCGCGCCGCAGCACTTCGTCCAGCGGCAGCTCCTTGTTGCGGGCCTTGCTCAGCAGCCCCACAATGCTCTGGGTTTTGGGAAACGACCTGTCGCCCTTGCCCAGCTTGAGCTGCTCCTTGCAGCGCTTGACCGCATCGGTGATGTCGGCCGCGTCCATAACGGTAAAAGGGCGGTCGCCGAGCCAGGCGGGCTTCCAGCGCCTGAGCGCCCCAAAGGCAAAGGCGTGAAACGTGCCGCCCTGCACGCCCGCGAGCCCTTGATTGAGCAGCAGACCCGCGCGGTGCAGCATTTCCTGCGCGGCTTTGCGCGTAAAGGTGAGCAGCAGCATGGCGTCCGGATCCACGCCGTGCTCAGCCAGCCATGCCAGACGGTAGACGATGGTGCGGGTTTTGCCGCTGCCTGCGCCTGCCACCACAAGCACGGGGCCGTCGCCGCAGGTGGCCGCCTCGTACTGGGCTTCATTAAGGGCTTGAGCGTAATCAATCATAGGGGCACGGTAGCATAAGGCGACAGCGCATACCAGAGGCCGCGTGCACCCATCCCGCCCTTGACTTTGTTCTCTGCGGCCATGAATATCACTGTAGCACACGTAAAAAGGAAACTCATGCGCATTACGGAAAACGACTATATTGCGGGGGCGGGAGCACGGTTGCCGCGCCGGCGCCGGCTGTTTCTGGCCCTTTTGCTGGGTCTGATGGCCGCCTTTGGCCCCCTGTGCACCGATACGTACCTGCCGAGCCTGCCCGTGCTGGCGGCAGACCTTTCCATCTCTACCGCAACCACCCAGCTGACCATCACGGCCTGCCTGCTGGGCATGGCCCTTGGGCAGCTTTTTGTGGGGCCGCTTTCAGATTCGACCGGGCGGCGCAAGCCCCTGTTTGTGGCCCTGATGTTTTTTACGCTGGCCTCGGTCTGTTGCGCCGCCGCCCGGTCGGGCAACAGTTTTATTGCCCTGCGCTTTGCCCAGGGGCTTGGCGGGGCGGGCGGCATTGTGCTGGCCCGCGCCATGGCCTGCGACCTGTTTCGCGGGGCGGAGCTGACCAACTTCATGAGCCTGCTCATGGTCGTCAACGGCATTGCGCCCATCACCGGGCCTCTGCTGGGCGGCTGGCTGGCTTCAATGGCAGGGTGGCCCTCCATTTTTTACTTTTTAACCGGCTTTGGCGTGCTGCTGATCGTGCTCAGCGCGCTTGGCCTGCCCGAAACCCTGCCGCAGGGCATGCGCCGCGACGGCGGCCTGCGCGCCTCGTGGACGGCCATGGGCGCACTGCTGCGGCAAAAGCCTTTTATGTGCTATGTGGGCGTGCAGGGTTTTACCATGGGCGGCTTTTTTGGCTACGTGGCGGCCTCGCCCTTTGTGTTGCAGGGCATGTACGGGCTTTCGCCCAAGACCTACAGCATCCTTTTTGGCTGCAATGCCCTGAGCCTCATGTTTTTTGCCTTTGGTACGGCGCGCAACGCCCGCCGCCTTGGCGAGGCCCGCCTGCTGCGCATCGGCAATACCCTGCGCGCAGTGGCCTGCCTCGGTGTACTGGCCGTAACCGTGGTTACGCCCGCCTCGCCCGTGCCCCTGCTCATAGGCCTGTTTTTTATGATTGCCCTGCAGGGCATGACCCTGCCCACCAGCTTTACCCTTGGCATCAGCGCGCAGAACGTGGGCGCGGGCACGGCTTCTGGCATACTGGGGGTCTCGGTGTTTATTTTTGGCGCGCTCACTTCGCCCCTTGTGGGCCTGGCGGGGGGCGGCACGGCGTTGCCCTTGGGTATTGTATGCGCGGTGACTGGCGTTGCCTCGGCGTTGCTTGGGTATGTGGGCGACCGCGAGCTGAAAAAGCTCAGGGAATCCAGCGGGGCGGAGGCGCAGCCGTAAAGGCCGGTTGCCCGGACGGGTGGGCTGCGGCAAAAGGGCCGACTGCATTGACGCGCTGTTGTCTGACGTTTACAACAGTTGCGCTTGCGCTTTTGTCGCTGCGCAAGGGAGATGCCGGATCATGGATTGGGATGCCCAACTGTATGACAAAAGCCACGACTTTGTGGCGGCATACGGCGGAAGCCTGCTCGGCCTGCTGCCGGACAGGCTGGATTTTGTCGTCGACCTCGGTTGCGGCACTGGGGCGCTCACGGGCCCGTTGACGGCCAAAGCCACGCGGGTGGTGGGCATTGACGCCTCGCCGGACATGATAGCTCAGGCCCGGCTGCGCTTGCCGCAGGTGGAATTTCTGGTAATGGATGCCTGCGAGATGCCGTGGAACGGTTGCGTGGACGCCCTGTTTTCCAATGCCGCCCTGCACTGGATTGAAGATCAGGAGCGGCTGACCGCGACCATGGCCCGCGTGCTTCGCCCCGGCGGCATGCTCGTGTGCGAATTTGGCGCGCGCGGCAACATCGGGCGTCTGCGCGCGGCCTTTGCCGAGGCCTTTCAGACGGCGCTGGGCAGCGAGGGCCTGGGCCCGGCGTATCTGAACAGCGAGCGTTTTTACTTTCCTTCGGCGGACGAGTACGCGGCGCGGCTCGCACGGCACGGGTTTTCTGTGCGGTTGGCCGAGGAATACGACAGGCCCACGCCGCTCAAAGGCGGCAAGGAAGGCCTTGCCCGCTGGATGAGCCAGTTTTTTGCCCAGGATCTGGACTGTCTGCCGCCTGCGGCGCAGGAAAATGTTTTTTCCGCCGTGGCCGATGCCTTGCGGGCGTCGCTGTGGGACGGCGGTCAGTGGATTGCTGATTATCGGCGGCTGCGGGTTGTGGCCGTAAAACACTAGGAGTCTCCATGCCCGAAGCTCAAGAACAATTTCAAAACGGCGTTGCCAAGGTTCTGGAAGCGGTAATGTTCGAGAACTGGCTGCGGTTTTACTTTATCTCCGAAAAGCCCGACGCCCCCACGGGCAGGGACGGACAGCCCGCATTGTTTGTCGCCGTGCCGGCCAAGGCCATGGAACGCATCAGCGAGATGTTCCCCCGCCTGCTGCCCATGGCGGAAGAAATCAACGGCCAGGAAGTGAGCTTTGAGACTTCGCGCCGCGCCGTGTGCAACTTTGTGCTGGCCCATGTGGACGGTCAGGTTATCGCGCGCGACTCCGCCGCCATGATTTTTGAAAGCACGACCTTTCAGGTACAGATGCAGATGTTCAACGCCTGGGTGCAGATGCACGAAGAGCAGCTTGACCGCAATTTTGTGGATTTTGGCGGCTGGCAGAAGCTCTTTGACGAATGGCGCAGCTCGGCCGCCGCGCGAGAGCTGGCTGAAAAGCTCGCACTTTCCGCGCAGGGGGGCGCTGCCGCTCCGGGCAACGACTCTGTGCAGTAGGCAGAGCAAGAAAATTTTTTGTACAGTTTTGCGCACTCAAGACAGGGCACAGGCAAGGATGGTTAAACATTTTTAACGGGCGATAGCGGCGGAGATAAAATTTTATCCATAAAAAGCAGTATATTGAAAGAATCTAGAGTTTCTGCTTTTTTGGCACGCCCATTGCAGCATAGAAAGTACCTTCCTTTCTTTTGCTGACAGCCTCCTCCAACCGAAACGGCCTGCCTCCCCAAGCGGGCCGTTTTTTTATGTCAAATCACGGCAGGATCACATGCAAGACAAGTTTCTGGCTTCGGAATATTCACCATCAGCGCCCGATGCGGCTGGCTTTCATATTATCCCTGTTCCGCTGGAGCAGAGCGTTTCGTACGGCGGCGGCACAGCTCAAGGCCCACAGGCCCTGCTTGCCGCCTCGCATCAGCTGGAGGCATGGGAAAGCGGCTTTGCGCCTGGCGAAGCGGGTTTTTTTACCGCCGAGCCGGTGGACTGCTCCGGCCCGGTGACGGACACCCTTGACCGCATCGAGGCCGCCGTGGCCCACGCCATTGCCTGCGAGGCCGTGCCCGTGGTGCTGGGCGGCGAGCATACGGTAACCCTGGGCGCGCTGCGGGCCTTGGCCCGGCAGGCCGAAAAAACAGGCGAACCCTTTGGCGTCGTGCAGTTTGACGCTCACGCCGACCTGCGGCCCCAGTATGAAGGCAGCCCGTACTCGCACGCCAGCGTCATGTACCGCGCCGTGGCCGATCTTGGTCTGCCGCTCACGCAGTTTGCCGTGCGCGACTTTTGCCGGGAGGAGGCCGCAATCCGCAAGCAGTTTAACGTGACGCACTACGACGCCTATTTTATCGCCCGCGTGGGGCTGCCCGACCAGCCCCTGCCCGAGGGCTTTCCCAAAAATATTTACATAACCTTTGATGTGGACGGATTTGATTCGTCCATCATGCCCGCCACCGGCACGCCTTCGCCAGGCGGCATCAACTGGCGCGAGGCCCAGTATATACTTGAGCGCTGCGTGGCCGGTCGCCGCGTGGTGGGGCTGGACGTGGTGGAGCTGGCCCCCATCAAGGGGCTGCACCATGCCGATTTTACGGCGGCCAAGCTGACCCACCTCATTATGGGCCTGGCCCACGATGCCAACCACAAGGAGCAGCAAGCATGAAGAACACCGCAGTTACCTTCCGCGAAGCCAAAGGGCAGGACAAGCTTGTCATGCTGACGGCTTATGATTACAGCACTGCGCGGGTTATGGATATGGCCGGTGTGGACGCCCTGCTGGTGGGCGATTCGCTGGGTATGGTGATGCTGGGCTACCCCGATACGCTTTCCGTAACCATGGACGACATGGTTCGACATTGCGCGGCTGTGGCGCGTGGGGCGCAACAGGCCCTTGTGGTCTGCGACATGCCCTATATGAGCTACCATGTGTCGGTGGAAGAAACAGTGCGCAACGCCGCCCGCCTGATGACCGAAGGCCGGGCGCAGGCGGTCAAGCTTGAAGGCGGGGCGGAATTTGTCGCCGAGGTGCGGGCGCTGACGCGGGCGTCCATCCCCGTGATGGGGCATCTGGGGCTTACGCCGCAATCGATAAACGCCTTTGGCGGCTTTAAGGTGCAGGGCAAAAGCATGGCTGCGGCCCAAAAGCTGCTGGACGACGCCCGCGTCCTGCAGGACGCCGGGGCCTTTGCCCTGGTGCTCGAATGCGTGCCCGCCGCTTTGGCCGAGCGCGTCACGCAGGCCCTTGCCATCCCGGTCATAGGCATTGGCGCGGGCGCTGGCTGCGATGGTCAGGTGCTGGTGTGGCAGGACATGACGGGCATGACCCAAAGCCACCTGCCGCGTTTTGTCAAACGCTTTGGCGATGTGGGGGCCAGCCTGCGCGCTGCTGTTGAAGCTTACTCGCGTGAAGTGCGCGCCGGGGCCTTCCCCGCCGAGGACCACGTCTACCCCCTGCCCGACGGCATGGAAAAGACGCTGAAAAAGCTTAAGTAAGCCTGCCCCGCAGCAGAAGTTGCCTGTAAAAAACGCCCGCATTTGCGGGCGTTTTGCATTCCTCGGGGCTGTCTTGCGGTTTCCGCCTCAGCGCCGTTTAAAGTCCACAGCAACGCGCACGCGTGAGCCCGCCTTGTTGCTGAACAGCAAAAAACCGTGCTCCAGCCCGTGCAGATAGAGACGGCGGGTGATGTCCACATCCTTGCGGCAGTATGTGGCGATGTCGTCAATGCGGCCCTGTTGCCACCACTCGAGTGCCTGCAGGCCGTCGGCGCTTTTGGGTTCGTTAAGGGTAGCCTGTCCGAGGTTGTCCAGCGAAAGCCTGTAGTTAAGGCGTTCGGACACGCGCTGCAAAAGGTCGAGGCTGGGCAGGCGGTGCAGGTCAAAGTTCGCAAAGGCCGAGAGCACGGCATAGTCAAAGCGCAGGCTGTTAAAGCCGACCACAAGGTCTGCCCCGCGCAGGCGCTCGAACAGGGCGGGCAGCTCCTCCTGCTGGTAGGCAAAGTAGTCGTCGGCCTTGCTGTCGTAGACCACGGCAACGCTCACGCCCATGCGGTCGGCCCTGTTCCAGCCGCCCACCTCGGCGGCGGAGCGCCGGGTTTCCACGTCAAAGACCACAAAATTTTTGGGCGGCGGCACGGGGGTATGCGTCAGCAGCCCCGCCGCGTCAAAGGTCTCCCCTGCCTGAGCGCCAGCCTTGCTGCGGGTTGCGCCTTGCGGTTCGGGGACGTTGACGCTCAAAACCGGCTGCGCTGCAAACCCGAACAGGTTGTTCTGGTTGTCTGGCGCGGGTTGCTTTTTGCTCATGGATTGGTCCTCCATTGCAGGGTGCGCGGCGGCATCGGGCAGGCTATCCGTGTTGATAAATTCCAGGGCGGAGAGCGCAGGCCGCGCCACAGCTCCCAATGCCGAGGCCGCGTCGGCCATTTCCATATCGAGCCGGTCAGGGGCCGGGCTGATGCGCAGCTCGCGGTACAGGGCGTCGCCCTCCGTGCCGGGGGCCAGCATCTCGCGCAACAGTTCCAGCGCGCCGATCTTGCTGATGGGCCTGTTGCCGGAGCCGCATTTGGGCGAATGCACGCACGAGGGGCAGCCGTCCTCGCAGGGGCAGGCGGCCACCGCCTTCAGGGTTGCCTCAAGCAGACCCCGCGCGTCGGGAAAGGCCTGGCGCGTCAGACCTGCGCCGCCGGGCAGGCCGTCGTAAATGAATACGCCCGAAAGCCCGGTCTGCGCGTGCAGCGGCGTGGAGATGCCGCCAAAGTCGTTGCGGTCGGCCATGATCAGCAGGGGCAGCAGGCCGATGGCCGCGTGCTCCAGCGCGTGGATGGAGCCCATGTAGTGCAGAAACTTTTCTTCCAGCGAGGCGCGGATGCTGTCGGGGATGACAAACCACAGGCCTTCGGTTTCAAAAACCTGCGGCGGCGCGTCCAGCGGCGTGATGGTGAGCAGGCGGTTGCCCGAGGTGGAGCGTTTTTCGTAGCCGGTCACAATGTCCGTGATGCGCAGCCGTCCCCGGCACGCCAGCACGCGGCCCAGCGATACGCGCTCGACTTCTTCAAGAATATCAGTACTTTTTTGGCCGCGCGTGCGGGTAAACCACGATACCTTGGCCGCCTTGGCCACAATGCGGGCGCGGGCTGGGTCCATCTCGTCAATCACGTAGCTGCGGCCCCTGTGCAGGTAGACCGCGCCGGGGTGCGTCTCCTGCCATGCGCGGAAACCGTCCACCGAGCCGATGATCTGGCCGTCCTGGTCTTCGATGGTAAAGGTCTGGCCCGTGCCGCGCAAATCCACATGGCGCTGGGGCCGCTTGCGGGCGGCCAGCAACTGCGTGCCGTCGGCGGACTGCAGCAGCAGTCCTTTGGCGTGCAGGGCGCGGGCTGCGGCGCGGGCTGCCGGGCTTGCCAGCATGGCGTCACCGGGGGTGAGCGGCATTTCTGCCGCCGCGCACTCCAGATGCCGGGTGAGGATGACCTCGTTGTCCGGGTTGACCACGGCCTTTTCTGGCGGGCGGGTAAAAAAATCCTCGGGATTGCGGGCAAAATACTGATCCAGCGCGTCCTCGCCCGCCACCACAATGACGGCGGATTCCTGCTGGGCGCGCCCCACGCGGCCGCCTCGCTGCAGGGTGGCCATGACCGTGCCGGGGTAGCCCACGAGAATGCACACGTCCAGACCGCCAATGTCTATGCCCAGCTCCAGCGCGCTGGTGCTGACCACAGCCAGCAGATCGCCCGAGGCCATGCGGGCCTCGATGCTGCGGCGCTCCTCGGGCAAAAAGCCCGCGCGGTAGGCGGAGATATGCTCGGCAAAAGTCCCGGACTGCCCGGCCCACAGGCTGATGAGTTCGGTCATGCGGCGTGAGCGGCAATAGACGATGGTGCGCAGGTTGCGGGCAAGCGCGGCCTTGAGCAGATCAATGGCCGCCGTGGCGGCGCTTTGCTCCGGGTTGAGAAAGACAAAATGCCGTGGCCCCTGCGGCGCGCCGGACTGGTCAATGACCACGGGCGCTGCGGGCATGCGGGCGGTGGATTGCAGGATTGCCGCGTCAGCCCCTGCCTGCGCGGTGGACGTGTCAGCTGGGCTGGCCGTGCCGGTCAGCGCCGCCGCCAGCTCGCCGGGGTTGCCCACGGTAGCCGTGCACAGCACATAGACGGGCCGTGCGCCGTAGCGCCCGGCGATGCGGTTGAGCCGCCGGAACACCTGCGCCATGTGCGCCCCGAATACTCCCCTGTAGGTGTGGGCCTCGTCCACAACCACATGGCTCAGGCCCGCCAGAAATTCCGCCCACTGCTCGTGGTACGGCAAAATGCCCAGGTGCAGCATCTCCGGGTTGCTGATGAGCACCGTGGGCGGGTTGCGCCGTATTTTGCGCCTGAAGTGGTCGCTGGTGTCGCCGTCGTACAGGGCGGCGGTGGGGCGGGCCTCGCAGGGCCAGCTCTCCACCAGAGCGTTGAACGCGCCCAGCTGGTCCTGCGCCAGCGCCTTGAGCGGAAAGAGATACAGGGCGCGGGCGTCGCGGTCGCGCAGGTAGCGGTCGAGCACGGGCAGGTTGTAGATGAGGCTTTTGCCGCTGGCCGTGGGCGTGGCCGCAACAACGGAGTGCCCGGCTCGGATATGGTCTGTGGCCAGCGCCTGATGGCTGTACAGCCCGGCGATGCCGCGCTGCTCGAGCACCCTGCTGATGGCGGCTGGCCAGGGCAGGCGGGTAGGGGCGTAGCGCGGCTCTACCGCTGCAAAAATGCGGTGGCAGGTGACCTGCGGCCCCAGTTTTTCCGACGCCAGCAGCGCGGTGATATATTCCCCGACAGACACGTCGCTGCCTATTCCGTACCTGCGGGCTGCTGGGCCTTTTCGCCGGGTTTGAGGCAGCGCAGCACGCGGGCGGGCGAACCGGCGGCAAGGCAGAAGGGCGGCACGTCGCGCGTCACCACGCTGCCCGCGCCGATAATCGCGCCCTCGCCGATGTTCACGCCTTTGAGAACAAGACAGTTCATGCCAATCCAGGCGTAGTCGCCGATGCTCACGGGGCGGTCGCCCTCCATGCCGGGGTTTGTGGCGCGGGCCTCGGGCGGCCAGTGGGCGTGAAAGTCCGAATCAACCACAACGCAGTTGGGGCCAACCATGACCTGACGCCCAAGCCGTATGACCGTGGAGCGGGCAGTGATGGAAGTGCCGCTCAGCTGGCAGCCGGGGCCGATCTCTATGCCCGCCCCCGGGCCAAAGGTGCGCAGCCGCACCGGGGCGTACAGTGCGGCTGCCGTGGCGCGCCGCCATGATGAGACAAGGCTTGCGCCAGCGCCGATGCGCATGCTGCTGCCCGGCCAGCGCAATAGCCCCACCGGACCGTGGGCCGTCACGCCGGTCTCTACACGCACGCCAAGGGCCAGAGCCTTGAGGCGCAGGCGCAGGGTTCCCCAAAACGCGCCGTTGACGCGCATGATCTGCAGACACAGGTAGCTTATGACGTTGGAGGGGGTGAGCCCCCGCTCCAGGGCTTTTTTCAGCATGCTCATGGTGGTTCCATGGTTGTCGTTGCGAATGGCGGCGACCTGTGGGCCGCCTGCGCAGCATTATGCCAGAGTCGGACCGCATGGTCGAGCAGAGCCGCAACGTCCTGCCTCCCGCGCCTGCCTGGGTGAGCTGCGGCCATCCGCCGCCAGCATTGCTGACGGCTGGGTGGCGAGGTGTACGTTGAAGGCAAATCGCTTTCTGCGCCCGCAACATCATGGCAGGGTTCAATATTCGGCGAAGCGCTGTTTAACCAGGTTGGAACAGCCAATATCCTTGACGCCAGCAAGCGGCGGAAGTAAATTGAAATTGAATGTTGTTTTTAAAAGGATGGTGGAGATATTATGGATTCAGTCATTCCGCTTACTTCCCTCAAGGTGGGCGAGCTGGCCCGCATCGTGAGCATCAACGCCAAGGGCGAGCTTGCACGGCGAATCCGCGACATGGGCCTTGGATCGGGCATGCCCGTTTCTGTAGTTGGCTATGCGCCCCTGCGCGACCCGCTGGCCCTGCGCTGCGCAGAGGTCACCATCGCCCTGCGTCGCAGGGAGGCCGGGGCCATCATGGTGCAGACAGTGGTGTAAAAGGGAATTTGCTAGATCTGCCCTTAGAATTTTCAGGTTTCCTTATATACAAAGAACACCACCTTTTGAAGACTGATAAGGGTGGTGTTTTTTGTCTGATGACAAATTTGAAGGCCTAATTAACAGGTAGAAATTATTTCAAGAAGTGGCTTGAAATCATTAGAGGGGCATGTAATTATATAGATGTAAATATTTAAGGGGGAAGTTATGGAAAATAAGTTAATTTTTTCAACATTTGAGCTGTATGTTGATAATGTAGAACTGGCTAAGTCTGCGGTTAATGGAAAGGATGTAGACCTAGGTATTAAGACTACGATAAGCGCTGATAACCAAAAATGCATGAAAACGTACGTTGGTCTCAGAGGCGAGTATATGTTTATGAGTCTCTACGAAGGGCGTTTTTTGCCATTATCGTCGACGGTATTCAATAGAGAATTAAATTCTGAGCAACCAAATTCTCGTACCGAGGCAGAAGCTGAATGGAACTCTCAAACGTACGGGGTATATAATTTTAAAAATAAAATTTTGTACATATCTAATATAAATAAAAAATGTTTTTTTGAATTGATTATTAAAGATAGGATTCTAAAGAATGATGGCGCGAATGTGATGATTTCAAATATATATAAGGATGTTGATACCTTCGTAAAGGAAATTTCCAAGGCGGATAAAATTGTTTTTGCTAGAAAAAATGCTGATCAAGTGAGTCTTTTTTCTGATCCAGATCAATTTGATCCAAAGTGGTCTGTTGGGGCGGAGTCATTTTCTGTCGAGTTGAAATATAGTAAAATAAAAGTATTCAGAGAAAAAGTTTTTGAATTTTGGAATCTTGCAAAGAAGAAAGAAATATCTAATCTGATTTGTATTGGATGCGGAGATGATAATTTGGAGAAGGTTTTTAAGATTGATAAGTTTATTGAAAAAATAAGTGTAGATGTGCAAAAGAACGAGCGCGGACTTTACGAAGATGATTTAGTCTTTTCAACGTTAGTTAGTAGCTTTGAATCATGAAGATTAAATATATCCTTTGGTTAATCATTCTATTTTCTTTCGATGGTACGCTTTCTATTTCGTCAATTCGATCAGATGTCATTGTGTTTATATCAATAGTTTTTGGCTTTTATGTGTCTACTTTTACATATATTATTTTTTCACCATTGGCGAAGAAACTTTATGCAGCATCGAATAAAGGGGCATTGACGACTGAATTTCATAAGGTCATACAAGTATACAAAAAGTCTATATTATTAAACATTTTAACAATTATTATGTTGCTATTCTATTGCCAGATACATAATATTTTTTTGGTTAACTTGTGTAGGATTTTGTCAATCAAAGCTATAACTGTCGCCAGTAACTCTGTTTATATTGGGATTATTGTCTATAACGTAATGTACTTTTTGGACATTCTTAATGTTAATATTAATTTTTCAATTCTTAATATAAAAAATTCCCATCAAACGAAGTAACGTCATTATAAATAAAAAATTAGGATAGCCCAAATACGCAGGTGCGGTTGCGGCCTGCGGCCTTGGCCTGGTACAGGGCTGCGTCTGTCTGGCGTACCAGCAGCTGGCCTTCTTCCTGCTGATCGGAGGTGGGCGCGATGCTGCTCACGCCCAGGCTTACCGTCACAAAGGCGCTTACCAGCGAGGCCGGGTGGGGCAGCTGCTCGCGGGCGACCTCCTTGTGGACGCGGGCCGCCACGGCCTGCGCCGTTGCTGCGTCCGCGCCGGGCAGCAGCAGGGCGAATTCTTCGCCGCCGTAGCGGGCGCAGGTGTCTGTGGCGCGGGCGGCCCGGCTCATGGCCGCAGCAACGCGGCGCAGGCACTGGTCGCCTGCCTGGTGGCCAAGGCTGTCGTTGTAACGCTTGAAGGTATCCACATCCAGCATGATAAGCGCCACGGGCGAATGGTTTTCGCGGGCCTGCGCCCAGAGGACGCGCAGCTTTTCGTCAAAGGCGCGGCGGTTGCCCACGCCGGTCAGGCCGTCCACCAGCGACATCTTTTGAAAATGGTCGTGCTCCGAGGCCAGTTTTTGCGAGCGCACCGTGGCGAGTGAAAGGTATGTGCCGAGATTTTCGAGCGATGCGGCAATGTTGCCAAGCTCGATGATGAAGCTGCGCCTGGGCGGCTGACTGGCAGCCCCTGTGCCCAGCTGGTTGAGAAAGGCCATGATGCCTTGCAGAGGCCGGGCAAGGTGCAGCCGCAAAAGCCCAAACAGCGTTACCAGCCCCGCGCCAAGCAGCAAAAAGCCCAGGAGCAGGCTGTTTTCGAACTGATGCGCTAGGGTTGCGGTGCGTTGCAGCTGCAACAGCATGTCGTCCGTGGCGGGCTGTCGGGCGGCGATCTCGGCTATGCCTGCCTCAAGCTTTGCCAGCGACGCATCGACCAGGGCGGCGTCGACTACGGGCGTCGTGTCCCCATCGCTCTGCCGGGCGGCGGTCAGGGCCGCGCGGGTTTCGTGCAGGCGCTCCTGCAGCGTCGTGTCGGCCTTTTTACGGGTTTCGGCCAGAGCCATAAAGGCCCCGTATGTTTTTGTACCCGCCACGCTCATTTCACGCGTCATGCTCATAAAATAAAAAAAGCTGGCCGTGAACAGCAGGGCCATGACGGTCAGACCCAGTGCAAGGTATGCGCGTATGCCCATGCCGGATACGCGTTCTGTAGTGTCGGACATTTACAAGCCCATCCCCAAAAAACGGTATGTCTGGTACACGCCAACAGCCATGCCAAAGGCCAGCAGCGTATTGAACGCAATGCTGAAGGCCACCCACTTCCAGCTGCCCGATTCCTGCCGGATGACAACCAGGGTGACAAAGCAGGGCGCGTACAGCATGACAAAAATCAGCAGGGCCAGAGCCGTGCCCTGATTCCACGAGGGGTCGCTGCGCAGCAGCTCCGCCAGCGACGCGGGGTCTTCAGGGTCTTGCGCGCCCAGCGCGTAGGCTGTGCCAAGAGTGGAGATGATGGCCTCCTTGGCGGCAATGCCGCCGATAAGGGCCACGTCGGTGCGCCAGCTAAAGCCCGCATAGACGGTTACGCCTTCAAGCCATGTGCCGAGGCTCCCCGCCAGGGTGCGGCGCAGGCGCTCCGCCTCCAGCTCTTCCTGCACTTTTGCCCGCGAGTTTTCATAGAGGTCGCGCGACTGGTCGGAAATATCTTCTCTTTCAATGCGAGCGCTCAGGCGGGCGATTTCGTTTTCGTAGGGGAGCGCCGTCTCAGGATCCAGCGCGGGAAAGGTCATGGCCGCCCAGATGAGCATGGCCAGAGGAACAAGCACTGTGCCCGCTTTTTTCAGGTACATCCAGGTGCGCTCCCAGCAGTGGATGCATATTCCGCGCAGGGTGGGCATGCGGTAGGGGGGCATTTCCATGACCAGCGGCGTGGCCTCGCCGCGCAGCACGGTTTTGCGCAGCAGCAGGGCCACGCAAAAGGCCAGAACCCATGAGAGCATGATGACG
This sequence comes from Desulfovibrio desulfuricans, assembly GCF_004801255.1. Lineage (NCBI taxonomy): Bacteria > Pseudomonadati > Thermodesulfobacteriota > Desulfovibrionia > Desulfovibrionales > Desulfovibrionaceae > Desulfovibrio > Desulfovibrio desulfuricans. Next base: position 185,598 of record NZ_CP036295.1, read on the forward strand.
GCAAACATCATGTTGGCTGCGTTGCGCGGAAAAAACGTGCCCACAAGCAGCAGGTACACGGGCAGTTTTGCGCCGCAGGCCATGTAGGGCAGGGTGAGCATGGTGGCCAGTTTTTCCTTGGGGCTGCGCATGGTGCGCGTGGCCATGACGCCGGGTATGGCGCACCCCCCGGCGATGCCCCCGGAAATGATGTAGGGCATCACAGAGGCCCCGTGCAGACCGAAAAACTGGAACACGCGGTCGGCAATGTAGGCCATGCGGGCCATGTAGCCGCTGTCCTCCACAATGGCTATGAGCGCAAACATGATGAGCACCAGCGGAACAAAGCTGAGCACCCCGCCCACCCCGGCAATAACGCCGTCCACCAGCAGCGAGGCAAACAGCCCGTCGGGAAGAGCCCCCCGCACCTGGCCCGCCAAGGCGCTGAACGCGCCCTCAAGCCAGCCCTGGGGGTATGAGCCAAGAACAATGGTGATCTGAAACATGGCGTAGAGCACGCCCAGCATGATCAGCGCGCCCCAGACGGCGTGGGCCAGCACCCTGTCCAGCCGGTCTGAAAGGCTCAAACGGTGACGGTCTCCGGTTTTGACAATGCACGCTGCCGCCACCTGACGCACAAAGCAGCTGTGTCCGTCGGCAATAATGCCTTCTGTGTCGCGTCCTATGCTGCGCAGCTCGTCCTGCACAAACCGGCGCACCTGCGCCATGTCGGCTGCAAGGTCGGCATCCGCCTTTTGCAGGGCGGCAATGGCCTCGGCGTCGTCCTGCAACAGGTTGAGGGCCAGCCAGCGCGGGGCGCAGTGCCCGTAGGGCGACGCTGCAAGGCCGGGGCTTGCGGCTATGCGGTGTTCCATGGTTTCCAGGATGGGGTCCAGCAGCGGGCCGTAGCTTATGCGCAGGGCTTGCCCGCCGCCAAAGGGCGGGGCGTCGTCGGCCCCCTGAGTCGTCGCGCCGTTGGCCGGGGCGTCCAGCGCAGCCTGCCGCGCAGCGGAGAGCGCCTCGCGCAGACCGTTGCCCGCCGTGCCCACCGTGGGCAAGGCGCTTGCGCCCATAAGCTCCGAAAGCCGCAAAAAATCAATGCTGATGCCCGCCGCGCGGGCTTCGTCCATCATGTTGCAGGCTATAACCACAGGCAAACCCATCTCGCGCAGCTGGGCCGTGAGCAGCAGCCCGCGCTCAAGAATGCCCGCGTCCACCACATTGATGACCGCCTGCACCGCTCCGCCCAGCAGCACATTGCGGGCGACCACCTCCTCCTGCGAATAGGCCGAGAGCGAATACGCGCCGGGCAGATCAACCAGGATGATCTCCTGCCCCTCATGGCGGATGAAGCCCTCCTTTTTTTCCACCGTCACGCCGCTGTAGTTGCCCACATGCTGGTGCGCACCCGTAAGCGCGTTGAAAACCGTGGTTTTGCCGCAGTTTGGGTTGCCCGCGATGGCCAGCCGCAGCGAATAGGCCAGACCGCCAATGAGCGTACGTGCATTGCCGCCGCGCAGCTCTGCAGTCTCTGAGAAGGATTCCGGCATGCTTTGCGCTCCTGTCTGTGCCGCGCCGGAGCAGGCCGGTGAGGCTGAAATTCGAATGGAATTGAAATTTATTTTCAAAAAGGAATGAAGTCAAGCCTCCGGTGGGCCAGCCAGTTACGGCAGCCCCATGTTGACTTGCGCCGCATAAAGAATAAAGTATGCATATACATGAAACGCGGAGCCCACATGCAACTGCCTTGTCTTTTTCTTGAAGTCCGAAAAGCGGAGCGCCAGTTATCCTGGCTTTATGGAAAATGCCTTGGGCAGAACAATCTGCGCATCACTCAATATGGCCTTTTGCGGGCCATTGCCGGGCTGGCGGAGCCTTCCATCACCGAAATAGGCCGGATACTGGGCATTGATCAGACAACAGTGACCCGCAATGTGGACAAGCTGGAGCAAGCCGGTCTTGTCGTCTGCGGGCACCCGCTGACGGACTCGCGAAAAAAGATCGTGAGGTTGACACCCTTTGGCGCGGACAGCCTTGAAAAGGCGCACCCCCTCTGGGGGGAGGCGCAGCAGCGCGTAGTTGCGGGATTGGGGGACAAGGATGTCCAGGAGCTGCTGAGGTTGCTGGCAAAGGTGAGCAGCATAGCGGAGACGGACTGCGACTAGTCCGTCCGCATGTCTGGAGCCGGGCGGATTGTTGTGCACGTATAATCATGTATATACATATAAATTAACAGGCAAGGAGATGCCATGCGTAAAGTAGTTATTACAGGTTTCGGAGTCGTATCTTCGTCTGGAAATGATGCGGAAACCTTGTGGAAGAATATCAGTTCTGGAAAATCAGGCATCAGGTATATTGACGATCCGTTGTTTGACGACGCTCCTGTACGCATCGCCGGTAAGGTAGACGATTTTTGTGCGGAAGAGTATCTGGGCGCAAAGGATGCCAAAAAATACGATAAATTTATCCAGTTTGCTGTTGCGGCGGCGATGCAGGCCGTGAACATGTCTGGCCTGGAGCTTGCGGGGCTGGATGCGGAACGGGCTGGCGTATATGTGGGATCAGGCGTCGGCGGCATAGAAACGGTCATGAGAAATTACGAAGCCTTTCTTGCCAAGGGGGCCCGCCGGGTTTCGCCGTTCATGATCCCTACCATGATCAGCAACATGGCCTCAGGCGTTGTTGCCATCAAAACAGGCTTCAAGGGGGCAAACTTTGCGCCCGTGTCCGCCTGCGCCACGGCCAACAACGCCATTGGCGAGGCTTTTTTGAGCATTGCCCATGGCCATGCGGACGTTATGCTCGCGGGTGGCAGCGATGCGGGCATACAGCCGTTTTTGCTTGCGGGCTTTGCCAGCATGAAGGCCCTGTCCACGCGCAACGATGCGCCGGAGCAAGCCAGCCGTCCCTTTGACTGCGGGCGGGACGGGTTTGTCATGGCCGAGGGGGCTGCCGTGCTCCTGCTGGAAGAAGAAGCTCACGCCCTGCGCCGTAATGCGGCCATTTTGGGCGAGGTGACCGGCTATGGGGCAACCTGCGATGCGGGGCACATCACCTCGCCTGATTATACGGGTGCTGCGCGGGCCATGCAGGCCGCCATCAGTCAGTCCGGCGTTGCAGCCGACGCCATTGGCTATATCAACGCCCACGCCACCGGTACAAAGGAGGGCGACCGCTCTGAGGTCAAAGCGATCAGAGACGTCTTTGGCGACAGCCTGAAGGCGACAAGGGTCAGCGCCACAAAATCCATGACCGGCCACCTCTTTGGGGCGGCTGGCGGCATAGAGGCGATCATCTCCCTGCAGGCCCTGCGCAACGGCATGCTGCCGCCGACCATAAATCTGGATGCGCCGGATGAAGAGTGCGACATCCCGCATATCCGCAACGAGGCCATAGCGACGGATACTCGCTACGCCCTGTCAAACGCGTTTGGTTTTGGCGGGCATAATGCTTCCATTGTCTTTCGAAAATACGACCAATAGCCTGTAGCGCGACAAGGCCCGGCTTTTGCCGGGCCTTGTCGCGTAAAATGGCGTGCGCTCCTTAGCTTTCTTCCTGCAGGGCGGAGCGGATGCGGCATACGCCGCAGCGGTCGCCAGACGACGTTGGGTAGCCGCACTCTGTGCAGGGGGCCAGTTCCAGCCCCTCTTCGGCTTCGCGGCGGGCGAACACGGGCCGTCCGCGCGACAAAAAGCCCTGATAAAAATCAAGCTTGCGGCCCGGCATGGCCGCCTCGAGGTTCTGCATCAGCCCCTTGAGCGTGGTAAAGCTCGCGCCGGGGCTGTAGGGGCAGGGGGCGTAGTGGTTTTCAATGCCCATAAGAAAGGCGTAGTTGGCCGTTTCAAACTCCGAGAGCCGCCACAGGGGTTTGACCTTGCGCGAAAAGCCGTGCTCGCTTTCAAGGCGCGGCCCCTGGTCTGAAAGATAGGACGTATCCCAGCGCAGGGTGTTGCTGAACAGACGTGCCACCTCGTCGTCGAGGTTGTGGCCTGTGGCCAGCGCGTCAAAGCCCTCGTCCAGCGCAACCTTGTTGAAGTAGTGGCGTTTGATCTTGCCGCAGGCCGAGCAGATGGGGCGGTGCAGCCGTTCTTTTACCAGCGGGATGGGCAGCCCCTCGGCAGCCATCTCCTTGATCATCAGCTTGAGGCCGTGCTTGACGCAAAAGCGCTCGACCACGCCCCTGGCCGCTGCGGACGAAACCGGAATACCCAGATCGATGTGCAGGCCGGTGACGTTGTACCCCTGGCGCGAAAGCTCAAGCATGAGCGCCAGCGAATCCTTGCCGCCAGAAAGGGCCACCAGCACCCGCTCGTCGCGGGTAAACAGCTTTTGGCCCTCGATGCCTCGCTCCACCTGGCGGGCAAAAAAATCCTTGTAGCAGTCGGGGCAAAAGGCGGCGTTGTGGCTGCGCAGAGCCACCACGGCCTCGGCTTTACATATTTTGCATTTCATACGGTTCCTGTATGTGTTTGCAGTGCTGTCCCGCGCGCGGGCCACAGATTGCGGTCTGGCGCAGGGTGTGCAGTGTCGGGGTTAGTGTTGCTCCGCCGTCCGGGGCATTGGGTGGCTGTTTTTTTCAAGCCAGCCGAGCTGTCCGCACCAGTCTTCGTGTCGGGCGCAGACGGCATCGGCAAAAGATTCGTGGCTCAGCCCAGCCAGCAGCGCCTCGCCAGCGCTCACAAGGTCCTGGCGCAGGCGGGCGTCGGTCATGACGTTGATCATGGCCTCGGCCAGCGACTGGGGGTTGTTTTCTTCAAACATGCAGGCTGCTGCCGGCGCGGCCAAAAGCCGCTGCGCGTGCAGGTCGCTTTGCCCGCAGATCACCGGCATGCGGGCGGCAATGCCCGCGCCAAGGGTTTCGGGCAACTCGTCCGGCGCGGAGCCGGGGGCTATCCATGCGTGGCAGGTCCGCAGCAGCGGGGGCAGCTCCTGCTCGTTAAGCAGGCACAGGCGCGTCTGTACGCCCAGTGATTCCGCCTCGTCCAGCACTTCCTGAAAACGCGGGCCACCACCAGCAGCGCGCACCTCCCAGCGGGGCAGGTCGCGGCGTTGCCATATGGCCGCCATGGCCCTGATGACAATGTTTGTGCCCGAGCGCGGGGTAAGGGCGTCGCCCATGCAAAAAATAAACCGCCGGTTTTCGTCAGCCGCGCTTGCCTGCCATGCCGGGGCGGGCTCAAAGCCCTCAAGGCTCATGCCCGGCGCGACCTGCACAAGCGTGTCGCCCGCAAGGGGCAGGCTGCGGTTTTTGGGGCCGCGCCAGGCGGTTTCACCTGCCGTGATGCCCGCAGCTTTGGCAATGCGCTCCTGCACGTGGTTTGAACCGCACAAAATTTTGTGGGCAGCCAGCATGCCCTTGCCCGTGCACACCTCGGCATGCGGCGGGCGCAGCAAAAAGGCGTGGCTCAGCAACGTGGTCTTGGGCGGGCGCATGGCAAGCACGCGGCGGCCTGCGGCCATGCCGCTTTCGCCAAAGGTCTGCACCAGCAGGTACTTGTGCCGCCGTTGCCACAGCCACAGGCGCATAACGTCCAGAGGGCCGCCAGCGGCCAGCGTCGGCAGGTTGAGGGCGGCGGCGCGCCTGTGCAGGCGCGAATTTTTTGCGCACAGCAGCATGGGCGCCAGCCTGCCTCCGTCGCGCATGGCCGAGGCCAGGGCCAGGGCGTGGTCTTCTTCCAGCCGGGCTGCGCGCATGGGCGCGCCCTGTTCTGTCCATCGACGCTGCTCTTCGGGTGAAGGCGGGCCTTCTGTGGTCTGTTGCAGCGCAACAAGCAAAACACGCATCAGATGGGCGCGCCTTTTTTCAGCATATAGTCCAAAAGAACATCCTTGAGCCACAGGGCCACAGGGCCGGGCTTGCCAGCCTGCGCACCCTGCCCCACGGGCTTGCCGTCAAAGTGGGTAATGCCCACGCACAGGGTGGAGCTGGTGAAAAGCAGCATCTCGCGGGCCGTGGAGATGGCGGCCTTGGGAATGGGCATCTGCACCACGGGCATGCGCTGCGCGGCCACGTCCATGGCTGCCAGCAGGGTTGTGCCGGGCAGGATGCGCCTGATCTCGGGGCAGAGCAGGCGGCCCTGAGCGTCCACAAGGCCCACGTTGGCCACGGCGGCCTCGCCCATGATGTCGTTTTCGTCAAAGGTTACGGCAATATCCATGTTTTTTTGACGGGCTTCCATGGACATGAAGACATTGGGCAGATAGTTGGTGTTCTTGATGCGGGCCAGATATTCCTGCTTGGGCGGGATGGCGCTGGTAAATGCCGTAAAGCCCTTGGCGTACAGTGCCTCGGTGGGCAGTGTCTTTTTGAGGGCCACAATGTACAGGCCTGCCTGCGGGCATTCGGCGGGCGAAATGCCAAAACCGCCGGGGCCACGGCTTAAAAAGACACGCAAATCGCCGTTGTCCACGCCTGCGGCCCGGGCCACGTCGACAATGCGCTGGCGCACATCGTCCCACGGGCAGGGCGGCGTGATGGAGAGGGCCGCCGCGCCGTCCACAAGCCGGGCCAGATGCGCCTCGAGGCCAAAAATTGTGCGCTGACGAAAGCAGATGCTTTCAAACAGCCCGTCGCCGCGGTGACAGATGTGGTCGTCAAGGGGCAGCAGCAACAGGTGCGCGTCGGTGCAGATGTGCCCAACGCGGTGGTCATAAAAGGCGAGAACCTGCTCCGAACCCGGACGGGGTGCGGCAAGCAGGGCCTTGAGGTAGGTTTCAGCGTCCACAGCTTTCACTGTAAAAGCCTCCAGGCGTCCAGGCGCGCGGGTTTATGGCAAACCCGCGCGCCCATTGGGCCTATTTCAGAAACACGTTCTTGTCGGTCACACGCAGCAGGTTGCGCTTGATCAGTTCTTCGCCGATCTGCACGGCGTTGAGGGCAGCGCCCTTGCGCACGTTGTCCGCGACGATCCAGAGGTTCAGGCCATTTTCAATGGTTTCGTCCTCGCGGATGCGGCCCACGTAAGTATCGTCTTCACCCACGCAGTAGGCGGGCATGGGGTACATAAGCTCGCGCGGGTTGTCGAACACGCGCACGCCGGGAGCCTGCGACAGCATGACGCGGGCGTCCTTGGCGGTGACTTTTTCTTCGGTTTCAATGTTGACCGACTCGGCGTGGCAGTAAAACACCGGCACGCGCACGCAGGTAGCCGTAACCTTGACCGAAGGATCTTCAAGAATCTTGACGGTTTCGTGAACCATCTTCATTTCTTCCTTGGTGTAGTCGTTTTCAAGGAAGATATCGATATGCGGCAGTGCGTTAAAGGCAATGCGGTAGGGGTAGGTCTTGCACTCGGGGTCGCGCCCGTTGAACAGGTCGCGTACCTCGCGCTCGAGCTCTTCAATGCCTTTTTGCCCGGTACCGGAAACCGCCTGATAGGTTGAAACCACAACGCGCTTGATCTTGGCTGCGTCGTGCAGGGGCTTGAGCACCACCAGCATCTGGATGGTCGAGCAGTTTGGGTTGGCAATAATGCCGCTGTGGGCCTCAAGGGCATGGGCGTTGACCTCGGGCACGACCAGAGGGCAGCGGTCGTCCATGCGCCATGCTGCGGAATTGTCCACAACCACGCAGCCGGCGTGGGCAGCATGCGGAGCGAATTTTTGCGAAGTGCTGCCGCCGGCGGAAAAAATGGCCAAATCAATGCCCTCAAAGACATCTTCTTTAAGCTCTTGCACGGTCAGCTCTTTGTCGCCAAAAGGCACTTTGTTGCCCGCAGACCGGGCAGACGCAAAAGCGCGAATTTCAGTGGCGGGAAAGTCCCTTTCGTGCAGGGTCTTGAGCATTTCACGGCCTACGGCGCCTGTGGCGCCTACAACGGCTACAGTCAGCTTCTTGCTCATGGTATTTCGCTCTCCTTGGGCGATGGGCGGCGGCGCGATGCCTCCAAAAAGGTGAGCGCGTACTATATCTGGCAAAAGAGCAAATGTGAAGGGCGCGAGGTCCTTGCAATGGCGCTGGATGGGGCTTTTTTGCGGGAAATGCGTGCACTTTTGCGGGCGGCGCAAAAAAACAGCCCGCCGCAGGTGCGTTGCACTGCTGGGCTGCAATCTGCCAGAGATGATCCTGCCGGGAGCGGCCGGGAGCTGCCGGGGTTTGCTTGGTGCAGCCAGGCACCTTGGGGATGACTGGTGCTCTTGCCGCTGCGAGTCAGGGGGCTGGCCGAAAGAGTCTGAAAAAAAATAAAAGTGTTATGGGATGGGGTATGGGGGAGGGACCCTTTTGCAGCTACCCGGCGGGCGTACCATCGGGGCGTTTTTCTGGCCGCGTAGCGGGCCGCAAAATGGACAGCAGCGAAAGGGTCCCTTCCCCGCAAAACAAATCGTTGCGGGGTGACCTAGAATTCGAGGTTGCCGGGCGTGCGCGGGAAGGGGATAACGTCGCGTATGTTGGTGATGCCGGTCAGCATCATGAGCAGCCGCTCGAAACCCAGACCAAAACCTGCGTGCGGCGCGGTGCCAAAGCGGCGCAGGTCCATGTACCACCAGTAGTCTTCGGGGTTCTGCCCCAGCTCCTTGATGCGGGCCGTCAGGCGGTCCAGGCGTTCCTCGCGCTGCGAACCGCCGATAAGTTCGCCGATGCGCGGCACCAGCATGTCCATGGCGGCGACGGTTTTGCCGTCTTCGTTCTGGCGCATGTAAAAGGCCTTGATTTCTTTGGGGTAATCGTAGACGGCCACGGGCCTTTTAAAGTGTTCTTCGGCCAGGTAGCGCTCGTGCTCGGTCTGCAGGTCGATGCCAAAGGAAACGGGAAAGGCAAATTCCCTGCCGCATTTCTGCAGAATTTCCACGGCCTCGGTGTACGAAACGCGGGCAAAGGGTTCGGCCACCATGCCCTTGAGGCGGTCAATGAGGCCCTTGTCCACAAAGCTGTCAAACAGCTTGAGGTCGGCCTCGCAATGGCTCAGAGCGTGCTCGATCACGTGCCGGGTGAGGCTTTCTCCCAGCTCCATGAGGTCCTGCAGGTCGGCAAAGGCCATCTCCGGCTCGATCATCCAGAACTCGGCGGCGTGGCGCGGGGTGTTGGAATTTTCGGCGCGAAAGGTGGGGCCAAAGGTGTACACGCGGCCAAGGCCCATGGCCAGGGCCTCTGCCTCAAGCTGGCCGGAGACGGTCAGGTTGCACTGGCGGCCAAAAAAGTCGGCGGCCATGTCCTTGTTGCCTGGCTCAAGGCTGGTGACGCGAAACATCTCGCCCGCGCCCTCGCAGTCCGCCCCGGTGAGCACCGGCGTGTGCACCCACGAAAAGCGGCGGCCCTGAAAAAACTGGTGCACGGCCTGGCCAGCTTCGGAGCGGATGCGGAAGGTCGCGCCGTATTTGTTGGTACGCGAGCGCAGGTGGGCGATGGTGCGCAAAAATTCGTCGGAATGACGTTTTTTTTGCAGCGGAAAGGTCTCGGGATCGGCAAGGCCGAAAACCGTGACTCCCTGCGCCCGTATTTCCCACTGCTGCCCCTTGCCGGGCGAAGCAACAAGCTCGCCGGTAATACTGACGGCCGCTCCTGTGGCGGCCTGGTCAAGCCTCTGGTGGGCTTCGGTTCCGGCGTCCACAATGCACTGCATGTTGCCGAGGCAGGAGCCGTCATTGATCTCTACGAAAGAAAATTCCTTGGAGTCGCGGCGGGTACGTATCCAGCCGCAGATGGTGATTGAAGGCTGCGGTTCGGTTGCTGCAAGAGCGTCTATTATAAGGGTTCTTTGCATGACATATTCCTTGTAATGCGGCAATTTGCAGGCATTGTAGCCCTTACTGCGGCACATCTCAAGATGTGCCGCGGCGGGCAGACTATAGCTGCTGGCCGCGCGCTCTGGCTAAAACGCCCGTACCAGCCACGCCCCGGCAAACAGCAAGCCAATGCCCACGAGCCGCAGGGGCGAAACGGGGTGCTCCGGAAAGCCCACCAGGGCAAAATGGTCAAGCAGCACAGAGGCAGCCAGCTGGCCCGACAGCATCACGGCGGTCATGGTCGCCGCACCCAGCTTGGGGGCCAGAAAGATCGTGCAGCTTACAAAAATCGCCCCCAGCACACCCCCTGTCCACATCCACCACGGCACCGCCGAAAGCTGCGATAATCCGGGCCAGGTATGGCGCGAGGCCAGGCTGTACAGCCACAGGGCAACAGTGCCCACCGCAAAGGAAACAAGCGCTGCCTGCATGGGCTCGCCCAAAAAACGGCGCAAAAGCGTATTGATGCCCGCCTGCACGGGCAGGCAGCAGCCAGCCCCAAAGGCCAGCAGTAAAAGAATGTGCTTCATAAAAAATCCTTAAAATTGGTTCATGTGGTCTGGTTGCCGGTATTGCTGCAACAGCAAAATTTTGCAGCGCGCCAGCTAAAACTCCAGCCTGCTGGATATATGGCATTTTTTCAGTGAATGCATGCATAAATACGCACTTCACCTTTTTCTAAAGATTATATAGAATGGATCAAGGTCAGGAACAAATCAGTTTTCCGCTGGCCTACGCCTGGGCATTTGCCCACCAGCGATCAGCAGCGGGCATATTCTGGAATTGAGGGAATGGCATGAAAAAATTTGTTGGCGTTTTTACCCTGATATGCATTTTTGCGCTTGCTGGCGCGGCCTTTGCCGCAACCCCCCAGGCCGGAAAACCCGTGCAGGACAAGCCCGAAAAGACCGTTGACCGCGTTACCACCGTCAGCGTGTTGCTGGAAGGCACGGACAGCATCGGCGCGCGCCTTGGCACCAAGCTTAAGGAGCGCTTTAATCAGAGCAGCCTGTTTACCCTCAACGATGATGAAGAAAAAGACATTCCCAAGCTTTACGTGATGGTAAACACGCAGCCCGAATTTGCCGGCCGCCCCGCCGTGGGCTCGGTGTATTCTGTATGCTGGGTGTTCAAGCAGGGCCGTGGATACCTTGGTTACCTGCTGGCCCGCGATCTTGGCACGGTGAGCGTGGAAGATGTGGACGGGCTGGTGGACAAGCTGGTGGAACGTACCGACGGCATAGCCGCCAAATACAGCAGCTTGTGGAAGTAGCCCGGCTGAGGCCGGGACGCCAAGCCTCGGGGGGCGCGGCATACTGACAAAATTTTTTCTGACCGGTGGCGGCTTGCCGCTGCCAGGGGCACGCTTTGTACCGTTGCCCGATCTGGTCAAAGAGACAAACTTCCTTCAACCCCGCGCGCCGAAATTTTTGGCGCAAATCAAAGGGCCTCCCACGTGGCGGGGGGCCCTTTTTGCATGTCTGCGGCTTGCTTCGGTGCGCTTCATCGCGTCTTTGCCAAAATTCTGCCCCGGGCTGTCCGGCTTGTTTCGCCCGCCAGGGGCAAGGTCTGCATGCCTGTATCACATGTTCGGGCACGGATCTGCCCGCACGGGCTGGGGCACGGTCTATACGGGTCAGCTCTCGCCGGAATCTTCGCGGATATAGTGGGGGTCGTCCATGTCGCCCAGCCAGGGATCAGGCACTTCCTCATAAAAACAGTAGCGGTTTTTGCCCGCCTGCTTGGCCAGATACTGGGCATTGTCGGCGCGGTGCAGGGCCACGTCGTAAGAGGACTCCGAGCCGTCAAACAGGTAGATGCCGATGCTCGTGGTAATTTCAACGCGTTGGCCCTCGTGCTCCACAAACATATGAAGTTCTGTGAGCAGGGCTTCCGCCCGTTCCTGAAGCGCCTCGCGTGTGATGGCCCTGACGAATACGCAAAATTCGTCGCCGCCAAACCGCCCCACCGCATCGGCATTGCGAAAGATGTGCTTGATGGCCTCGCTGGCTTTCAGCAGCGTGGCGTCGCCCGTGACATGCCCAAAGGTGTCGTTGATCAGTTTGAAATTGTCCAGATCAAGGAACAGCAGGGCGTCTGTTCTGTCCTGCTGCGGTTTGACGGGCATGGCCGCGCATATCTTGTCGCGAAAGGCCGTCTTGTTGAGCAGGTCTGTGAGGCTGTCGCGCTGCGTGCGGCGCTCAAGCTCGGCGCGTCTGCGCACTTCTTCATCAATATCAACAATTTTTCCCACAAGGCGCAGGGGGGCGTCTGGCTTGCTGATGCGCGTGGCCTGCACGCGGCACCAGATATAGCGTCCCTCGGCGGTAGGTATGCGCATGACGGCAAAGGCCGTGGGCTTGCCGCTGCGTATGCGCCGCCTGAGCTCGTTGAGGGCGGGCAGATCGCGGGGGTGCACGATCTGCCGGTTGATCGGGCGTCCCTTTTCGTTGAACAGGGGTGTGGCCTCTCGGCCAAACTTGAGCAGAAAATTGGGCGAGCAGCGGAACTGGCGTTTTTCTGTATCCACATCAAAAAAGATGTCCTGTGACTGCTCAAGCAGAATGCGGTAGCGCTCTTTTTCCTGCTCCAGCTCCTCCTGCATGCGTTTTTGCTCGGTGATGTCCACCACAACGCAGTCAATGGAATCACTGCCTCCCTTGTCCCCCGTAAACGTGCCGCGCAGCAGCAGGGGCAGCCACGTGCCGTCCTTGTGCCGCAACCGCAGTTCCAGCATCCTGGTCAGGGGGCCGTCATGTTTTTCGGCAATCATGTCGAGCAGTTTTTGGGTGTCTTCGGCGTGCAGCAGATCTATGAGGTCGGTGGTTTCGGGGTTGTTGGCATCGTGGCCCAGCAGCTGCCAGAAGCCGTTGTTGGCGTCAAGTATGCGCAGCGGCAGTTGGGACGAAATGCTGATGACGCCGCCGTTGATGTTGTCGGCAATGTGGGCAAGACGCTGGTCGCTGGCCAGCTGGCTGTACATGTTTTTGCGGCGCAGGTGCAGGGCGTAGGCGACCAGCGCGGAGACAAAGAGCACGAGTTCGGCAATGATAATGAGCAGCGAGCGGTATTCGTACATCAGGTCCGAAACGGTAGGGGGCGTTATGGCTGCCGTGATGTTGTTGGAAATGATCTGGGTTCTGCTTTTCTCGTCAATGGTCAGCAGCAGGTTGTTCAGTATCCCCTGAAGAACATCCGGAAGAGCTGGCCTGATGATCAGGCGGATTTCCTCAAGGTCGGTGTAACCTGTGACGGGGTTGAAATCGGCGAAACGGGACGAGTTCATGAGGCTGTTGGCCACCATGGAACTACCCAGCACCGCGTCGGCCTCGCCACGCCCGGCTGCCGTCATGCAGTCTTCTTCACAGGGAAAGATGCGGGCGGCGGCCTGGGGAAAGATGCGGGCGGCGTAGCTTGCGGCGTTGTAGAGCGTTGCCGGTACCGCCACCCTGAAAAAGTCGGTGGAGGATATCTTTGTCTCGGGTTTGGCAAAAAGGTTGAGGTTGGCGCGCGCCAGCGGGGCTGTCAGACGCAGGGCCTTGTCCGATGGCGGGTCCGAAGCGGCAAAGGAGTCCAGCACCAGATCGAGCTTGTTGCCGGCAAAAACATCAGCGGTGCCGGCAGCCGATGCGTGACGGGGTTCAAAGATAAACTGCAGACCGCTGCGGGCGGAAGCGTCCCGCAAAATGTCGGGCAAAATGCCCCGGGCGTTGCCGGTTGCGGGGTCTTGCCACGAAAAAGGCTTGCGGTTGGGGGAATAACCCACGCGCAGGGCGTGGCGCTGGGCGATGTAGGCAAGCTCGGAGCGCGTCAGCGGCGTCTGGTACATGCGCGGCAGGTACTGACGCCCCAGCCGGTATTCCAGGTCGGGCTGCTCCATTTTAAGCTGCACCATGGCCTGCTCCAGCTCCTGCATAAGCGGGGTGTTTTGGGGCAAGGTTATGTAGTAAAAAGGCGTAAGCTTACATTTTAAAAGGATTTTTTCGTCATTTTGCAGTGAGAGCACGCTTTCGAGCAGCGCGTCCACCTGACCCGCTCGCATAGCCGCCCTCGCCTCGTCCCTGCCGGGGTACTCCGCCATGGCAGGCATGGCGACGTCGCGCTGCTGCATAAATGCAGCGAAGTCCTTGCGCCAGATGGCGTTTGGCAGTGCGCCCAAGCGCAAGTGCGAGATTTTGTCCAGATCGTCGTAGATCACCGGCGAATTGGCGGGGGCAATAATGGCGGTGTAGGATGTGCCGGCGGGGTACGCGCAGTAGAGATAATGCTGGGCACGCTCGGCGGAATGCAGGGCGGGCGTCGCGAGGTCAATTTTGCCGGAGTCCAGAGCCTGGAGGCTGGCGCTCCAGTCTTTCAGAACAACAAAGGTGACGTTCCAGCCGGTGTAGCGGGCCAGCTGCTCCAGCTGGTCAGGAATGTAGCCGGAAACTTTGCCGTTTTCGACCCTTGTAAATTGCGCTTGGGGGGTCAGCCCCACGCGCACGGTGCGCTGTTGCGCGGCATGACCCGATTGGACGGAAAAAACGGACAGGCACAGAAATACAGAGCAGAGCAGGACTGTAAGGGGGCGAACGTGCCTGTTGCTCATGTGCTGTACACCTACACTTGCGCCAGTTTAGTTTAGTCCGGCATCCGCAGCCGTGCAAAAAGTCGTGCGGCCAGAGCCTCAAGCACCCTGGCGGGGGTCACTCCGTAATTGAGAGCTTCCTGCGCTTCGGTAAACCACTGGCAGGCCGTTGCGCGGCCCGTGACGTGCAGCCGGGCCAGCACAGCATCCAGCGGGCGTGCCGGGTCATGACTGCCGGAGAGTATCCTGCTCATGGCCTTTTGGCAGCAGAGCAGCAGGCGCGTGGCTCCACTGCCGTCAATGGCTCCCTTGCCGGCAACCTTATCCAGAAAACCCTGCCCCTGAACAAGAAATTGCGCAAGCGCGTCTTCCCACGGCTGCATGTCTGTATCGTCCGCGTGGCTGTCGGGCCAGGGCAGGGTAAGACAAAACGACCGTGAAACGAGCGTGGGCAGCAGTTGCTCGCGTTGCGGCGCAAGCAGAACAAAAACAGAGGTTGCGGAGGGTTCTTCCAGAGCCTTGAGCAGCGCATTGGAAGCTTCGTCGCGGGTGAGGCTGAGCCCCATGAGCAGTACAACCCTGCGTCCCTGTCCGTGCGGAGCGTCGCGCAGGCGAACCTTGAGTTCGCGCACGCGCTCCATGTTAAAAGCACGGACAGGGCCAGGGTTTTCTTCGTCTTCCCGATTACTTATGCGTCCGTCATAAGCCGCCAGGTCAAGGTGCTCGCCAGCGGCTATCTGCAGGCACGAGGGGCAGGCCAGACAAGGCTTGCCCGTGGCGGCGGCCTGCGGGCAGTTGATACGGGCAGCCCAGTAACGCGCCGCATCCATGCGCTGGGCTTCGCTGCCGCCTTCCAGCAGCAAAACCTGCGGCGGGGCCGCGCCCAGATTGTCGAGCACGTCCTTCAGCCGGTCAAATGCTGCATCGGCTATGGCGGGCAGCAGGGTATCCATGACTTGCGGGCACGCCCGCTAGCGTACGATGGTCTGACGGCGGTCGGCACCAACCGAGATCAGCGAGACCTTTACGCCCGTCAGTTCTTCAATGCGGCCAATGTAGGCGCGCACCGTGTCGGGCAGTTCTTCAAAGGCGGCGCACTGGGTAATGTCTTCTTCAAAGCCGGGCAGTTCTTCGTACACCGGGGTTACGCTGCCGAGCGAGCATTCTTCCTGCGGCAGGTAGTTCAGGCGTTTGCCCTTGTATTCGTAGGCGACGCAGATCTTCAGCACCGGCAGGTTCTGCAGCACGTCAAGCTTGGTCAGGGCGATGTCCGTAAGCCCGTTGAGGCGCACGCTCTCGCGCAGCACCGCTGCGTCCAGCCAGCCGCAGCGACGGGGGCGGCCCGTGGTGGCGCCAAATTCATGCCCCTGGGTGCGCAGGTAGCTGCCCGTGTCGTCCAGCAGCTCGGTGGGGAAGGGGCCGGAACCCACGCGGGTGGTGTAGGCCTTTACAATACCCACGATGCGGTGCAGGGCCGAGGGCGCGATGCCGCAGCCTGCGGCCGCGTTGCCCGCCACCGTGTTGGACGAGGTGACAAAGGGGTAGGTTCCGTGGTCGATATCAAGATGGATGCCCTGAGCGCCTTCAAAAAGGATGTCGCCGTTTTCAGCCTGCGCTTCCTGCAGGCGTTCTTCCACCTCGGTGAGGTAGGGCACCAGGCGCGGGGCGAGGGCCAGCAGGTCTTCGCACACGGCGTTTTCATCAAGGGTGTCAAATTTGTAGAGGTCGCGCAGCAGAACGTTTTTTTCCTGCAGGGCGTGCGCAACCTTGGCGCGCACGAGGTCGGGATCGGTCAGATCGCCTGCGCGCAGGCCCACGCGTGCGGCCTTGTCTTCGTAGCAGGGGCCGATGCCGCGTCCTGTGGTGCCTATCTTGTGCCCGGCGCGTTTGGCTTCGCGCGCCTGATCCAGGCTTTTGTGGTAGGGCATGATGAGGTGGGTCTTTTTGCTGATGCCAAGACGGGCAGGCGAAACGTCTATGCCCCTGGCTGCAAGGTGATCCACCTCTTCAAGAAAGACGTGCGGGTCGAGCACAACACCATTGCCGATGAGGCAGATTTTGTTTTCGTGCAGGATGCCGGAAGGGATAAGGTGGAGGATGGTTTCCTCGCCCTGTACCTTGATGGTGTGACCAGCGTTGTTGCCGCCCTGAAAGCGGACGATAACGCGGCTTTGGGCGCTCAGCATATCAACAATCTTGCCCTTGCCCTCGTCGCCCCACTGGGCGCCGATGATGACCGTATTCGCCATGGTGTTACCTGCCTGCAATGCCGCCGCACGACGGCGGGTGATGTGGGCTGCGTTTATGCTCCGGACGCGACAGAACGACCGGAGGGATTTTACCCTACGGCCCCACTGCTTCGAAAGCGGGACGCAAAGCCTTTGATGGTACGTATCCCGTATGCAAGCGCAAGTCAAATGGCACGGCAGGGCCATTCGACGCGCAAGTCGTCAGTTTTTGGGTTCGGGCTCGTCGACGGGGTCCTGCCCGTCCAGTCGGGACGGCTTGAATTCCAGCACCCTGCACTTGCTGACGGCGGGGGCCTCATCCGGTCCTTCAAGCTCAAATTCCGGCATGGGATTGACCACGCGCTCAGGCTCCTTGCCCAGGGGCTGCGACTGCTTGGACCAGTGGTAGTTAAACAGCTGGTTTTTCCAGCGCTTGGCCTGGATAAGCGAAAAAATGAGCGTGGCTTCCTCCCACCTCTTGGTGGGTTCAAAGCGGCTGGCCGTAGTGGCGTATTTGCTCCACAACGACATAAGCGAGGCTTCGTCAATGGCGTCCAGTTGCTGGGCCAGCCTGACAAGCAGCTTTTCCATATTACCTCCCATGTAACAAGACACTGTAGTGTGCGCTTTATATTTCGTCAACGCGGGGGCCATGCGGGTTTGTCGGTATGCGGCGTCATGCTTGCCTGCGGCGCGTGTCGGGTGCCATGAGAATACACCTCCCGTGCCGGGAGCGCCGCCCTTCTTGCCTGGCGACAAATCCGTCCGCCCCGCAATGGGCGTATTTGCTGCAGCGCGGCGGATATACTTCTCAATCCAGCGCGGCTTGTCCGGGTGTACCCCCTGGTGCTCACGCGGCGAGTGCCGGTATTTTACTGTCCGCATACTCCCGCGTGCGTTACCGGCACCGTGCGAAAAGCCGCACCCGCCGCAGGCGGGAGAGAATCGGGGCTGGTTGTTTGGCGGGTTTTATGCTATGCGAAGGCCTCACATGACCGGCGAACATCTGGAGGCAAGCATGTCGGATCTCAAGTCCATGTACAGCACCGTCCACAAGGACGCTTTCCCTGACACCATGACCATCATTCTGGGCGATGAAAAACTCGTGTACCAAAAGCGCACCTGGACGCTGGACAACGAGGTAAAAGGCCTGCGCTACGGTGAAAACCCCGATCAGCCCGCAGCCCTGTACGCTCTTAAGGAAGGCTCCATCACCTGCGGCGGTCTGACCTGGCGCGGCCCCGGCAACGGCATTGTCTCGGCGCTCACCGAAAGCCAGATGATCCAGGCAGGCAAACACCCCGGCAAGACCAACCTCACGGACGTGGACAACGGGGCCAACATTCTGCAGTACCTCACCGAGCGCCCTGCGGCGGTGATTCTCAAGCACAATAATCCCAGCGGCGCGGCCTGGAGCAATGCAGGCGTTGCCGTTGCCCTTGAAAAGGCCTTCTGGTGCGACCGCATTGCCGCCTTTGGCGGCGCGGTGGTGGTCAACCGGCCCTTTACCCGCGAAGCCGCAGAAATTGTCGCCGCCAATTATTTTGAAGTGGTCGCCGCGCCCGCCTTTGAAGAAGGCGTGGTGGAAATTCTCAAGGGCCGTAAAAATCTGCGCATTATGGAACTGCCCGGTCTCGGTCGGCTTGAAGAACTGACCGGCTCGGCCTTTCTTGACATCAAGAGCCTGGCCGACGGCGGCCTCATCGTGCAAAAATCTTTTGTGAACAGCATCCGCGAGGCGGGTGATTTTCTGCCCGCAGCCGCCACCACCAAGGACGGCCTCTCCGTGGCCGCCCGCGCGCCCGGCAAGCAGGAGCTGGACGACCTGCGTTTTGCCTGGGCGGTGGAAGCCGGGGTTACCTCCAACTCCGTCATTTTTGTTCGCGACGGAGCCACCCTCGCCATCGGCACGGGCGAGCAGGATCGCGTGGGCTGCGTTGAGCTGGCCATCCACAAGGCCCATACCAAGTATGCCGACACGCTGGCCTTCCGCGAGCTTGGGCTGTCGCTCTACGAGCTCAAGCAAAAGGCTGCGTCTGATGCCGATATGGCCGCCAAACTGGCCGATATTGAAAGCCGTACCGAAGCCTCGCACGGCGGGCTTGCCGGTTCGGCCCTGGTTTCGGACGGGTTCTTTCCCTTCCGCGATGGCGTGGATGTGGCTGTTGCCCAGGGGGTCGCGGCCATCGCCCAACCCGGCGGCTCCATGCGTGATGCGGAGGTGATCATGGCCTGCAACGAGGCCAAGCCGCAGGTGGCCATGGTGTTTACGGGGCAGCGTTCCTTCAAGCACTAGCGGCGGTTTTTGTCCTCTGATGTTATCAGCGGCCCGGCCTGGCCCACGCAGTTTTGCTGCGTTGCCGCGCCGGGCCGCACGTCTTTGGCGTCAACAGGGCTGATTTTCGCAACATAGAACAGGGCCCAGCATGCAGCATTACGATTCGCCATCCTCGACAGCCGCGTCCAGCCCTTCCGCAAGGGCGGCTATGCCCCGGCTGTGCATCTCCGCGCTTTCGGGCGGCGGAGGTAAAACCCTGCTGTCCCTGGGCCTGACCCAGGCGCTGACCGCGCGGGGGCATGTGGTCAAGCCTTTTAAAAAAGGGCCGGATTACATCGACGCCGCATGGCTGACCATGGCGGCGGGCAGGGCCGCCACCAATCTTGACCCGTACATGCTTGAGCCAGAGCAGCTCAGGGCGCTGTTTGCGCACGCCATGCGCAAAACACGGGCGCAAACAGGCGCAGACGAGGTGCTTGGTGTCATCGAGGGCAACCGGGGGCTGTTTGACGGCATGGACGTGAGCGGGTCGTGCTCCACAGCCGAACTTGCGCGTACCCTTGCGTGCCCGGTTGTCTTCAGCCTCAACTGCACCAAAATGACCCGGACGGCGGCGGCTTTGGTACGGGGCATGACGACCTTTGAGCCGGGTCTGCAGTTTGCGGGCGTGGTGCTCAATCAGGTGGGCACAGCGCGGCAGGCAGACCTGCTGCGCAAGGTTATCGAAGAATACACCGACGTGCCCGTGCTGGGCGTGCTGCCGCGTCTGGAAAAAAATCCGCTGCCTGAGCGTCACATGGGCATTGCCTCGTGCGGCGACGCGCTTTCGCCGCAGGCCCGCGCCGTGCTTGAAACGCTGGGCTCATTTGTGGCCGGGCACATTGATCTTGCACGCGTTATGGACGCAGCGCGTGCCTGCGCTGACCTTGAGGCGGCTGACGGCGTGGATCTGCTCGAACCGGCGTCGGTTACGGTTGGGGGCGGCGCTGCCGGAGCATCCGAACCCGCGTCTCAGAGCCGCGCAGCCGGGACGACGCAGCCTGCATCGCTGCAAGGGTTTTGCGTCGGGGGGGGCGAGACCTGCGCAGAGGCTGCCAGCCGGGTTTGCGCCGTCCGGCGTCCGCGCATCGCCTATGTGCGGGACAGCGCCCTGTGGTTTTATTATGAAGAAAATCTTGAAGCCCTTGAGCGTGCAGGAGCCGAGCTTGTGCGGCTCGAAATCGCGGGGCGGGGTGCAGCACTGTGGCCGGAGCTGCGCGGCGCGTCGCCGCAGGGCGGCTGCGGCGAAATCGACGGTTTGTACCTCGGCGGCGGGTTTCCCGAGGACTGCGCGGAGCAATTGAGTGCGTCGCCGCATATGCGCACGCTGGCGGTCTGGGCCGAAGCCGGGTTGCCCATTTATGCGGAATGCGGCGGCTTTATGCTGCTGTCGCAAGGCATAGAGCGCGAGGGCAGGCTGTGGCCCATGAGCGGCATTTTCCCCGTGGTGGCCCAGTTTTGCGGCAAGCCTCAGGGGCTCGGTTACGTGCGGGGAACCGTAACGGCTGAAAATCCTTTTTTCCCGCTGGGTATGGAAATTCTCGGGCACGAGTTCCATTATTCCCGCTGCCGCTGGCAGGGCGCACCGCCACCGCACGGTTTGCTGCTGCACAAGGGGCAGGGGATGGGCGGTTGTCAGGGGGAGGTCTCCATTCGCGGGCAAAACCTCGACGGGCTTTTGCACCGCAACGTGTGGGCCTCGTACACGCACATTTTTGCTCTGGCCGTTCCGTGCTGGGCGAGCAATTTTGTAGCGGCGGCCAGGCGTTTCGCCCAAGAGGCTGACTGCCAGAGGAAATTGTGATGGTGGAAACTACGCGCGTTTCGGTGATTATTCCTGTCTGGAATCTCTGGGACATGACAGAAACCTGCCTGCGTTCGCTTGCGCAGCATTCCGCCGGTGAACATCTGGAAGTGGTGGTGGTGGACAACCATTCCACCGACGCCACCGCCTCAGAACTTGAACCCCTGGGCAAGGCCCTGTTTGGCGAGTTGTTTGCGGCCGTGCGCATGCCCGAAAACGTGGGCTTTGCCAAAGGCTGCAATGCCGGCGCGCGGGTCGCCAACGGCGACCTGCTGTTTTTTTTGAACAACGACACCACTCTCACCCCCGGCTGGCTGCCGCCCCTGCGCGAGGCCATGGCCGACGCCAGGGTGGGCGCTGCGGGGCCGCTGCTGCTGTACCCTGACGGAACAGTGCAGCACTGCGGCATCTATATCTCCCCATTCAATACTGTTGGGCATCTCTACGAGCACCTGCCCGGCACTTTTGCGGCCGCCCGCAAAAACCACCCTCTGCAGGCCATAACCGGGGCGGCCATTATGCTGCGCAAAGGGGAGTTTGCCGATTGCGGCGGCTTCCACGAGGAGTACCGCAACGGATTTGAAGACATCGACCTGTGCTTTGCCCTGCGCGCCCGAGGGCTGAAGCTGCGCGTTGAGAGCCGCAGCGTCGTGTATCATCATACAAGCAGCACACCTGGCCGCTTTGCGCACGATGTGCAAAACAGCGCAGTGCTCTTGCAGCGCATCGGCACGGCCATACGGCCGGACGAGCACATCCTGGCGGGCCTTGACGGCTATCGCCTGTGCATTGGCCCTTCGCTGGCAACATGGCTGGAGTTGCCGGAGGAGCGCCAGCAACGTTTTAATGAGGAATTTGGCGGAAGCGCCTTTGACAGCGCGGCCTGCCAGGCCCTGTTGCACAGGGAACCGCTGTGGCTCGACGGCTGGTTGCTGCTGGCCGCGCACCTTGCCTCAGAGGGGAATATTGCGGCGGCCATCAGCACGCTGAACCATTGCCTGCGTATCATGCCCGCTCCCAAGGTTTACGGGCAGATGCTGCACCTTGCCCGGGATGCGCATCTTGCGGAGGAAATGCTGGCTGATCTGGAGGCCGAGCGTGCGGGGCGCGATTTGCCAGTGGCGAAAATTCGCGTGCAGCAGGCACGCCGCGCTGCGTACGCCCGCAACGATACCGGTCTGGCGCAGTTGCTGGGCGACTGGCTTGTGCGGTACGCGCGCTGAGCTGGTCGGTTGCGGCAATGCTAGCCGCTTGCGGCTGGCCGTAGGGTGCGAAAAGCAGGAGGCGAAAACAGGGTGCGACGGTCATCAACGCGCCAGCATGCCGACTGGCGGCCTGACGAGGTTTATCGCGGCGGATTGACGGACAAAATAAGAAACGCGGCCAGGCCGATAACGTACGGTATTTTTCGCACATTGAAAAAATAGAAGTAGCCCGCCAAGTCGGTTAGGTTTGGTTATCACCAAACAACCACCAAACCAACGTGGAGGGCTACAGATGGAAGCTATCAGGACGAACGGTAAAAATAAAGTTCCGGTGATTGCTGTCGATGAAGAAGAATTGCGGACACACGTTTCCGAGGTTGTGCGCCAAAGTGTCGAGGAGACCTTGAATGGCCTGCTTGATGCGGAAGCTGACACGCTCTGCCAGGCCCGACGCTATGAGCGTAATGCCGATCGAGCCAGTACCCGCGCTGGTCATTATGAGCGGAATTTGCAGACCAAGGCTGGCACGGTTCAGCTTAAGGTTCCCAAGCTGCGACACATGCCGTTTGAAACCGCGATAATCGAACGGTATCGTCGCCGGGAAAGTTCAGTGGAAGAAGCCTTGGTAGAGATGTACTTGGCAGGCGTGTCAGTGCGTCGGGTCGAGGACATTACCGAGGCTCTTTGGGGCAGTCGAGTCAGTCCAAGCACAATAAGCGACTTGAATCAAAAGATTTTTGAGCGGGTTGAGGAATGGCGCAATCGACCACTTGAGCCGAAATCCCCGTACTTTTTTGTGGATGGAATATGGCTGAAACGCTCTTGGGGCGGTGAAGTTCAAAACGTATCTGTGCTAGTAGCCATTGGCGTGAGTACCAGCGGCTTCCGTGAAATTCTCGGCGTGGCAGAAGGATCACGTGAGGATGCAGAAAGCTGGCGGCAATTTCTTCGGTATCTCCGAGAGCGTGGCCTTGAACAGATAGACCTCGTTGTATCTGATAAAAACCTTGGCTTTCTGGAGGCGCTAGGAGAATTTTACCCTGATGCCAAATGGCAGCGTTGCGTGGTGCATTTTTATCGCAACGTACTGCATGCGGTTCCTCGCGGTAAAGCCAAAGAAGTTGCTTTGATGCTCAAAGCTGTTCATGCCCAAGAGGATAAAGAAGCCGCACTCCGGAAATCGGTGGAAGTGATAAGCAAATTACGGGCGCAACGTCTTGAGAAGGCAGCCAGAATAGTGGAATCCGGTTGTGACGAAACGCTTTCGTACTATGATTTCCCCGTAGCCCATTGGCGGCACATAAGGACGAACAATCCGCTTGAGAGTTTGAACCGTGAAATTCGCCGCCGAACCAGAGTTGTGGGGAGCTTTCCGGATGGTCACGCCGCCCTGATGTTGGTGGCTGCCCGCCTGCGCTATATGGCAGGCCAAAAGTGGGGCACGCAACGGTATATGAACATGAACCAAGAAATATTGGCTTAAAATCTGAGCCTTCGCGGCTCGATACGAAACCATGCTTCACCGACTGGCTGCTGCAAAATATGCGAAAAATTCTGGACACTACCTCACGGGATAAAGGCGAAACCAGCACGGGAATTGAAGAGTACATACGTTTCTACAACACCGAACGATTCCAGAAAAGGCTCGGCCAGCTTTCCCCGGTTGAATACCGGAAAAAACTGGCCGCTTAATCAAGACTTGCGGGGCATTTATAACTGTCTACTTGACGGGGTGCAGACCAATCATTGAAAAATGGTCGGGGGTTTTGCATTGGGGTGTTGATGGAAAACTCGGAGATGATAGTCCTTATTAATGACTACTAAAGAAATAATTTATTAATTGGTAAAAAATTTGTGGTTAAGCCTTCATTCAACTTACTTAACTATAAGTATTTCTCCTCCGTTGACCACATGCTCGCGAAATTTATTCGAAACCTTATCATCAATAAACTGAATAGAAATTTTAAATGGAAAAAATGGGGTGGACCACTCTAGACTTTTACTGCTATGCGAATCTTTTCTTCTATTTGCCGTGCGATAATCATTTGTTGCTATCTTTCGTGCTAGATCATTAGAGAATTGTTCAAGAGCAAGTATTGCATTTTGCCCTGTATTTTCTATTACACCATTTTTTGAATTAACGTCTGGCCCTCCAAGAATACTAACAACATCATGATAATCCATGCCAATATCAATTTTTTTGAAAGAATCCCTCTGGCACCGCACAGAAAGTGCGCCATAGAGAATAGCAACAGAATAAAGTGGAACCATTATGATGGCAATAACAATCCATGCTTCCCGCGCGCTGCACCAAGTTTTAATTAATCCCTCTCTCCCCTTGGAAATAAAACTTTTGTAAATCGCTGTCACGGTCCATACTAATAGTGAAAGTACGGAGGTCATACTAAAAAATTTTGAAAAATAATCATTCTGCCACATGAAAGCCTTAAGCTCTCCCCAGAAATTTAAATACTCTGTATACATATCATCCTGCAATATTTGTGTCAGAATCTTTTAATTATCTTATGTAGAACTAATAATTTCAGTGCTCAGTTCCCTATGATAACATAGTCAGTTTTAGATACACTTGCTAAAGAGATATTTTCTTTAGCTATCAGACAATACCCCGTGTAATTCCCCTTATCGATAATTACTATCGAAAATTTTGCAATTCCCTTAAAAAAATAGCTATCTGGTCGTATGCTTATTCTATTAGCCAAATCTTGCATCCAACTTTCTGCACGTAAGATAAATATTTTTGCACGGTCATTTGAAATAAATCGGCAGTCAGTCATGACCTTAATTTTGTCATCTACGTTTAGTGTGTTAACCTTAACGAGACAATTCTTATCCGCATCAAATCTATACACTGGTGAATCGTTCGCTATCACGTATGCATCATTAGCAGAGTACATTTTACCTCGATAATTATATCCTTTCATTTCCACATAATTATTTTAATATTTTTTGTCAGAGATAATTACACTAGCAAGTTCTTTATCCCTTATTTTATCTAAAAAATTAGATGAACTATTATGTTTATTCTCATCGATTATTTTAAAGCCATGGCTCATAGCCGTATTTTTATCTACTAACTGGACATCTTTCGAAAGATACATAATTGAAATTGAAGATGACAATCCTAACATGAATATAATGAAAAATATTATTTTATTTTTTCCCATTTTATATAAAAAGAAAAAAATTATAAAAAGTAAAATTATTGCCACTGACAGAAATGCAATCGCTGACGTCCAGTTTGCAATAAAAAAGTGTGAAAGAGATGTGATCATCATTTTGTAGTGCACACGCTACTATGCTAAATTGTAAATTTTCCCGACAGCGAAATTTTCAGAACCAATATTTCCATACAATTGCAGCAATTCTATTTCCCTTGAT
Source organism: Desulfovibrio desulfuricans (assembly GCF_004801255.1). Classification (NCBI taxonomy): domain Bacteria; kingdom Pseudomonadati; phylum Thermodesulfobacteriota; class Desulfovibrionia; order Desulfovibrionales; family Desulfovibrionaceae; genus Desulfovibrio; species Desulfovibrio desulfuricans. The sequence goes on from NZ_CP036295.1 coordinate 210,820, forward strand.
TATGAAAATGCGGTATCAGTAGGTAGACGAAACATCTTTTTTTAATAAAAAATATCTTCTTTTTTCAAAAAAGCAACCTGAAAATTACTTCTCGCTACAGTCAACAACCTAAAATATTAACAAATAATCCTAAATCTGTTCATAATTATTTAAGCTACCCCCGACCATTTTTCAATGGTCGGGGGATTTTTGCGTTTGACTGATTCTTCATTTGGGGACGCCATGCCTCGTCCTTGTGGAGGCCTAGTTGAACGGCAGCCCAAGAACAGCCAGAATCAACCAGCAGAATATAAAGGCATGATACAGAGCGGCGATCATAAACATCAGGCAAAGGGGAACCTTGATTAACAGCCTGGCATTGCCTTGCAGCCTGAATACAAACAGATACAGCAACAATAAACAGATAAATGAGAATATAGCCCCTTGCATGGAAATGAGCAGTGTGCCGGCGGTCCATCGTGGCAGCCATCCAAGACCAGCCATATCGATGAGATACCGATCATCAACAACTGTATCGGCGCAACATAAAAGCAGGGTTACAACATACAGCCACAAGTTCTTTTCCATTTTAAACAGCGTCAGGCAAACAATCATTCCAACAGCGCCCACGGCCATGACAATAGCGGAGGTGCGCTCCTGCACAAAAAGCAACCAGCCCAGACATGCAAAAAGCAGCGTAATAACAACAGGCCAGTGTGCCTGCCAACAGGCTGAAATTTTGGCTTTTATACTTGCAGATGTTGGGCGTGTCATTATTTATCCTGAATTTAGGATGATTGCTGAGCGTGGCAGCAAACAGAAAGGGGGCCGAAATTTTAATTTGGGGGGAAAGCGGTATTTATGTCTTTATGCCGCCCATGTGCGCAACACTTAATAGACTGAAAAGTATACAATTTAAAATGGAAACGAGATCTATTCTTGGTCCACCAGGGCACAAAAGACTACTGAAGCCTTTCAGTCTTACATAATCATCAGCTTCTGCTATATTTCCGCCAAAACATCCAAGGAGGAAATATGCCAGGGAATAATTTCAGTTTCCAGCACAGGGGGCACGATGATTCAAACCAACCGCGCTTGAGCAATGGGCAGTTCACCTTTTCAGATTCCGTGACCGCAACGAGTGTGGCTTCCCAAGGGCAGCAAGCACTTGAGGCAGTCATGCCCGTTCATCGGAATGCACCGCTTGAGCAACGCATGTACCCATCCAGCATTGCTGACATTGTAAAAAAACATGCCCATGGCGATCATTCAACCTTGCAGCCGTATTCTGAAGACCCTGAAGCAAAAGTTCCTTACTATCGTATGGGAGTGAGACCGCTTGAATCTCGCGCTCTATCACGTCGATACGGAGAAAGAGTCCCTGGGACTGACCTTCATGTTGAACACATGCACTTTGTTGGCAGTGACGGCAGCAATTTTTGGCTGACATTTGGTGGTATATTTTCTGAATCGATGCAAGATTTAACAAACTATCAGGTCGAAGCCCCAAAGTATCGTAAGGAATACATAGACAGGGCAAAGATTGAAGTCGACCGAAAATGGGAAGAAAGAAAAATTTTAGAGCGATTCAGCCAGGATTATAACCCCTTTACATACAAGGTGGTCCGGTTTAGTTGGACAGGTTGGCGACGTTGTTAAGCTCTAGCCCCGTTTGTCTTATGCCGCCTTTGAGGTCGGATTCCTTTCACAGTATACTTCCATTGGCCGACGGCCGTCAAAAGCTGTATGCGGGCGCTGCTCGTTATAGAACTGAAACCAGTCTCTAAGTATTTTAAGGGGTTGACTGCCTGTTTCCACTTCCCGCAAATAGAGGCACTCCCATTTGACTGACCGCCAGAGACGTTCGATCACCACGTTATCCATCCAACGGCATTTACCGTCCATGGAGATATCCACACCGGCATCCTTGAGCGCTTGAATAAATTCCAGACTGGTAAACCGCGAACCTTGGTCCGTATTAAAGATTTCCGGCACCCCGTCACGATTCATAGCCTCTTCCAGAACTGGCACGCAAAATTCTGCATACATCGTGTTCGACAGACGCCAAGCAAGCACGGCACGGCTGTGCCAGTCCATAATTGCCACCAGATACAGAACCCTCGCTTCATTGGCACATATGTAATATCGGCGCACCACACCTGATTCGGCCGATTGATTCGTAATCCGCGCAGCAGAAAGGATAAATCTTATGCTCGGGATGCCGCACACTCGTTCTGGGCTTCTGGTAGATCGCCACTAGCCCCATCTTGCGCATCAATCTCCGCACTCGGTCACGTCCAATCTTGATGCCCTGATGCCATAAATACTTTTTCATCTGGCGCAAACCATAAAACGGTGTCTCCAAAACTGCTCGTCGATACGCCTCATCAGTTCTAGATTCATGGCTGATTCGCCTTTCGGGCGATGATACCAAGTCGACCTGGACAACCCGATGAGGCAACACTGACGACAAATACTGAGCCGGGGATGCCCTCGTTCAATCATCCCACGTCTTCGCCCGCGACTCACCGTTTGGCGAAGGCTCGCTCTAAAAAATCTTTTTCCACGGTCAATTGGCCAATTTTGGCGTGGAGTCCCCGTATCTCGGTCTCAACATCCTTCTGCACGGTCGCTGTCTTCCCGGAAAATGCCGCCACCATGCCTTCCTTAGCCTGACGCTTCCAACTGGTGATCTGCGTCGGATGCACGTCATACTTACCGGCCAGCTCTGCCAAAGCCAACTCGCCGGACAGAGCATCTAGCGCTACTTCGCCTTGAACTCCGCTGAAAAATTCCGTCTCTTTGACATCGAAAACAGTCCTCCTTCGTTGAGGACTACAGCTTAACAGGCTGCCCAATTTCCCGCGACCACCTCAGTGTTGGCTGGCCCTGCTGGCCCGGATGAGCAATGGCGATGGATTTTGTAAGCGACTCCCTTATGGGTGGGCGACGCATCCGGATTTTGACAATTGACGATCTGTGGGATCTCAAGCCCGGCGCTTGAAGTGGATATGTTGTTGCCTGGAGTTCGGGGTGTGCGTGTTCTTGAAAGACCACGCCTTCAAGGTCGGCTGCCGCAGCGTATCAAGGTTGATAATGGGCCGGAATTTAGCGGTAATACCCTGGATACATGGGCTTTTGAGCATAGAGAACAGATAGCGTTTATTCGTCCGGGGAAGCCTACGGATAATGGGCACATTGAAAGCTTTAACAGAGAATTCCGGGATGAGTGTTTAAATCAGAACGTGTTTTTGTCCCTGCACGATGCCCGCAGAACGGTTGAAGCATGGCGACAGGATTACAACCAACGGCGACCGCATAGCTCATTGGGCTGGCTGACACCGGAAGAATTTCGCGCAAAGAATATAACCTGTAACCCATTGGAAACCACTAACTTACAAGTGGTATACGCAGTGGGGTAAGGTCAAGAAGCAGAACCACAAAAAGATCTACCACTAACATTTAACCTGGTACAAAGAAATGGACTGATCAAGCTGAACGCCCACCCACATCTGACCAATCATCGTTATTTTGCAGCAGGAACTGCATGCTGCTGCAAAGGGAAATTCTTTTTTACATACACGGGCAGATCATACCTGTCAGACGTTAGCACAACGCTCTGCACGGCAGATTTTTTAAACAACACCTCATCTTTGTTCAAATAATCGAGAATGGAATGCCCAACTCGGTTACTGCAAATAAGAGCATCAACATCCAGACCGTCAAATATATCAAAATTGAGGTATGATTGGTATTTTTTGTTCCCTTTTTGAACTTCCTGACCCAGCCGATATTGCTGGTAGGTATAAATTCCCACCACTTTATCAAAGTTGTTTCCACGGACAAACAAGTACGAACCATCGCAGATTGCGATCCTTTTAATCCCCATCTGCGCAAGCTGTTCTCTAAAATTGCTTTCTATCGCAGTAAGCTCACGAAAATTTGTATAATTTTTTATTATATTCTTACCAGAAGGGATAACAATCAGAAGAGCAGCAGCCAAAACTGCCGCCGATTGTGTATCGATGCCAAGCTTTTTTCTGCAAAAACAAAATATAAACGGAATCAGCATAACGATGCCGACTTGTGTGTTGCCGGTATTTCCACCCCACCGCAACCCACCGAGAACTGAAAAAAACAGGTAAAACATTGTTGGAAACAATATAACCAGTTTTTTTCTGCTTATCACAGTTGACAGATAGTTTTTAAAGGAGCTAAGACTTGAAAATCCAATCACAATACAATATGCTACAAGTATATTAAGCCCATTCCACATTTGAAATGGGTTCCATTTCTGTGCGGCGTGAGCGCTTACAGCGGTTGTAAATGCCCCCTGAATATTCAAAATAATTGCCAGAGACAGCACTATTCCTGCCCCAACAGACAGCACGGTCAGCAGTCTGCTTTTCAAATCCACACGCAACAGCAGCACACCCAGCATCAACCCGCCAAGCGCAAAAACAATCTGCTGTTTGCACATAACAGCCGCACCAGCGCTCACGGCCATGGCTATATATTTTAGAAAATGTTTTTTTGTAATGGCAAGATACGTCAGTAAAAAGAAGACAATAGAAATTGAATCAGGTTTAAATTCCGCTGCATACGCAGCATAGTCACCTAAAAAGAACTGACAGAAGGCCAGCGAGGCGGCACCGTAAACCGGAAATGAAACGGGATGGTCATCCAGATGTTTATAAAACAGATACGTGCCCTGTACGGCACAGACCAAAAAAAATGCTGCAATAAACAACATCACCTGTACATCTGCGTTGCCAAAAAACTGATGTACGACAACAGCAAGCAGGGCTACACCGGGGAAATACGGGGTGCTCAGTGCATACCCATCCGAGGCACCCATTGTATAGCCAAAGTGTGGCCACCGGTCTGCCATGGCCAAGTGCTCAAGCAAATCCCAGTCAACGCCATCCGAAAGGGCTTTTGAAAACTGCGAACAAAAAAAAGTTATCGTAACAGCCAGATATATAAAGAAAGCAATTTTGCTTTTCACATTATCTTTTTGCAACCAATCAACAATGCACATTGCAATACCTCTCCATATGGGGGAATCCCCCAAACGGGCGTGTTACGCACAACAAACAAAGAGCCATTGGGGCAACGCCAGAAGGACCCAGATGACCGATTGCGGTGTAATGATAAAGCAGATCAGGCTGATTGCAGATTGCCCCTTTTGCAAACCGGTACAAACAGCACGCCTGCACAATGGCTTTGGTCATTGCCCCCGCGCAGCCCGTAGCAGCAGTTGTACGCTACGGGTTTGCTGTGGGCAAAATTTCTGCGCAGCGCCGCCGGGCTTGTGTGCCCGCGGGAGCCTGGCAGCCCGATACGCCGCTGCCAGGGCAGAGACTACCCACCTGCCCCCTCAACCAGTTTTACCCCGTACTCAAAACTGGGCAGTACTCTAAAATCTGGATATTTGGGCGCTGCAGGTGCAGCATGTTCCCCTTTAAACACCCCCACCATGCCACAGGCAATCGCCCCCTGCACATCCCGCTCAAAGTCATCGCCAATCATCCATGTTTCGGCTGGCTCTGTACCGAGTTTTTCAAGCGCAAGAGTAAACATTGAGGGGTGCGGCTTGTCATGCCCGGTTTCTTCACTGGTTATGATCTGATCAATCAGGCCATCAATGTCCAGGTGCATCAGTTTGCGGAGCTGAATCTGCGCGGTCATATCCGAAACTATGGCAATGGCGATGTTTCGTGCCCGAAGGGCATAAATAAAATCCTTTACGCCAGCAAAAAGTTCCGCCTGCTGCAAATAAGCTCTCCAGAATGTTTGCTCCAGATCAAGCACCAAAGAGACCTGAGCGTTAAGCCCCATCAGCTCCAACATGCGTTGAAAGTACAAAAGTCTGCTGTGGCTTGCTGCAGTATCCCCAAGCTTCTGCTTTATCTGCTTGCGTGCTTCGCTAAACAAAATTGAAGATTTGCTTTCTTCAAGAGAAAAATTTTTGTATAATTTTAAATATACCGCAGCCATACCAGCCTTATTGCACGGCTGGTATGAGTAAAGGGTATTATCAAGGTCAAAACACACGGCTTTTGGTAGAGTGATGGTATGCATATCAAGAGCGTGTCTTTAGTTTCTGTGACAAGTGGAACAGAATTACCAGCTGCATCAGCCCATAAACGCCATCCCGCCAGACAGGATTGACCGCGATAAGCTCTTCAAACTCCGGCAGAGCTTTTGAAGCAATATAAGACATATCCTCACCATAGATATCGCCATCCACAGTCATTGTTACTTCATCTATGCCATTGGCATACTCAACATCAACGCGCAGGCCGCACAGGCTTATCAACAGGCGGACAAGCTCATCGTGGTAGAGCGACTGCTTTATCTTTATCACAAGAAGCGTTGCGGGCACTTTGGGCGACATCAGATCAACAGATTTTGGATTAAGCGTACGCCGGGTAAAGACGATATCTGCTCTCTGGCGCTGCGGAAGTATATAGCGCTCCCCATCCGGCTTACGCCGTTCAATGGATTGCTTGATATCTTCCACATTCTGCCCGCGCTTTTTGCTGTCACGCCTGCACTTGAAGTACATGCGCAAGTCGTCTTCCATTTCCAGAAAAACCCGTACATCAAAGCGGGCGCAAGCCGCTTCTGATATGAGCATATGCAGGCCCGAAGCAATAAAGAAATGCTTGGGTTCCTCCAGCAGCGGCTGAGAAAACCGCCCGTCAGAATGTTGGTAATGACGCCTCACGACCTTTTTACCGTCAAGGATGGCACTCACATCTGCAAAAAGACGCTTAAGGTTGTTGGCTCTGGGGTTCAGGTGCGTAAATATTTGCCAGGAGGCATTCTTTCTGTCCCAGTGGTGGTAATCGTCACCACTGATGTGCGCGACATTTTCTGGGCCAAGCACGCCCGTTATGCTTTCTACCAGCGTGTCCTTACCCGCGCCGGAATCCCCGGCCACGGCGATGCTGATGGGTCTTTTGCTAAACCGGTATATGGCGTTGGCGCGGATACTGTTGCGCAAAATGCCCAGAATGAGAATGGTACCCATGCCGACAATAGCCGTCAGCGTGACATCGTAGAACCAGCCCCGCGCAAGGGGCAATCCCATATTGATCCTGAAAGGAGACGACCAATAGAGCATCTGGCTGGCTGCCACGCATAACGAAAAAACGTAGGCAAGGATGCGCTGTGCGCGTTCACAATTGATAAGATGCACGAGCAGGAAGGGCCATGTCCACAGTTGCCACCCAGGAGGTGTCGGCGTGGACAGGACTATTGTCAGCATCCCCAGGGTCATGAATGCCGTGAGCAGGTCAAAGCTCAAAAAGGGCGTACGCCACGCCGCATAGACCACGAGCAGGTACAACAAAGGCGTAAGATACAGCCGTGCCGCCCCCATATTCAGGTACAGGTCAAAAAGGCGGTCAAGCTCTGCCGTGCTCAGGGTCATGGTATTATACCCCGGCGAGAGCAGGGGCAAACCCAGCAGCACAACACTCACGGAAGCCAGGGCACCAGCGAAGGGCAAAAAGTAAGGCCACATGCGCTTATTGCGCAAAAAGTATTGCAATATAAATGGGATGGCCAAGATCATGCTGAGCTTGGCAGAGAGGGCCAAACCCAAAAGCAGGCCCGCAGCCCGATACCGCTTCTCCTTGAGGCAGACGATGCTGGCAAGAAGAAGCGCAACAGGGATAACGTCCAGCTGCCCCACCCACACATTGGTCATGAGCACCAGGGGCGAGAGCCACCAAAAGGCCAGAAGCATCATATCCCTATTGGGCAACAGGCGGCGCAGCATGGCCAGAATGGCAATATCCGCCACAAACAGGGTTGAACTGATGCCCAGCCCCACAGACGCTGCAGTTGGATTAATCAGGTATGCCAAGCCAGAAACCGGCAACAGCATGACAAACATGACAATGCCGTAGGGAAAGGCCTTGACCGAGCCACCCTGTAAAAACAGAGTCCAGGGATCAAGCGAGGGAAATTGCAAGGCATGAGCCATGAACGGCGCAAACCAGTCATGTATGGGTGCAGGATTAAATGCAAAGATTCCTGCAAGGCGCAGTGCTAGCCCGCTCCAGAAAAGTACGGAGATGCTTGTCCTGGTGCCTTGCAAAGCCATCTGCATTATCGGTCCCAAAGGTCAGGGCGCTTGGTACACACGGCCTCAGCCACAATGGATTCTTTATGCAAAAGGGCCTGAAGCTCAGGTATAGCCTTTTCTGCAGCGTAGCCTTGCAACTCTGGCGAAACGAGGCACAGTTGCAGACCTGCATTTTGTAAAACTTTGCACTGGGCGCCAGACAAGGGGAATTTTGTAAAGCAGTCTACCCAGACCCACTTGATAAGCGGCGCAATCACCAGAGCCGTTTCAATTGATTCAAATTCAGAAACCCGCACGGCACAACGCGGTTCGCCCTGCCGTGCAGTCTTTACCAAAAAGGGAAAGGACTGGTCGAGAAAGAAAAAATTTTCAATGCCATGCTCACGCATAAGTGCCAGCACAGCATCTTCAAGGCCTTCTTCTTTCACATTCAAGATAAGAGTCCCATGCTTGTAGTGCCTGAGCCAGTCGGAAAAAAGCGGTCCATCTGCAAATGGTTCATGGTTGACCACAAGTCTGGAGCCATAGCTGCGCAAGTCAAGCTCTATGCCGTATTTTGCAGGGGTTGCGTCAAGCTCTTCAATGGTATTTCTGCGGTGACTGATGATATACATGGCTATTTCCACGTTCTTTTGAGCGCAAAAGAAAAATCTATTGTGCGTTTGATGAATTTTAGCTTTGCTTTCCAGTTTATATTCCAGTGCGAGGTGCCGTGCTGGCGCTTGGCAAAAAGAACAGGAAAACGCGCAATACGGGCACCGGCCTTGCGTGCCATGGCGTAGACGTACAGGTCGAGGGCAAAATCCTTTGGCGGATCTTGCCACATATTGTAAAAAGCACGGCTAAACACCGTGGGCTGCGCGTTGATATCCCAAAGGGGCATCCCAAAAAGCGCACTGTCAAAGCAGCTCATCCCCACAGTAAAGAGCACATCAGCCAATGGCCGCCCATAACGGCGCCCCTTCACAAAGGTCAGGGGGGCATTTTGCAGCCGGAGTTTTGCAAAAGCCTCTATGGCATCCCCCGGGTCTGTCTGCATATCTGCGTGCGTCCAGCCAAGGTAATCACCTTTTGCAGCGGCTAGCCCCTGCAAGATACCCCAGCCATACCCCTGGTTTACCGGGACATCCACGATGCGGATAAACGGATGCTCGGCTGCAGCCTGCGAAAGGGCCTCCGCAGAATTGTCCGTGGAGCCGTTGTTTACCAAAACAATTTCATAGCCCTGAGTATTGGCAAAACATGCGCACAAACGATCAATAAGCGCTGGCAAGGTCAGCGCTTCATTATAGCAGGGGATGACAAGAGAAAAAGTGCTCATGCTTTGTACACCCACAATTTAAGGCCGCCAAATGTGATAACTACCGACACTGCCGTTGCGCACAAAAAGGCTCCCTGCAAGGCATAGGCAAACTGGTGTTGGAGGATCTGAAACATCTTCCCGTTAACATAGACATTTGCCAGCAGGCTGGCCGCATAGACAACAACAAACCGCACACACACCCGCAAGGAAATCCTGGCCCTAAAAGTCCACAGGGTATTGCCAATAAAAGCGTAGATAATGCTTGTAAATATGCCAATGCCCTTGGACAGCGTGAGGCTGCATCCCAGATGGAGCAAAAGGGAATACACCGTCGCGTCAACAATAACGCCGCTAACCCCCATCACCCCGTAACGGATAAGTTGTGTTAGCGGTTTCACCTCACTCATGGGCGCGTCTCAAATAGCGGGCCCAATATTCCCATGTCTGCAAATCATCGGGCGTGCCCCAGCACAGGTAGGCGTCAACATCAAACAGGCGCACGGTAAAGCCCAGATCAATGGCGTCATTGATGCATTCATCCACATAAAACTCGCCATTAACAAGGCGGTTGCGTTCGATCATCCGCTGGGCGGCTTGCTCAAAAATCTGCGCAGTGCGAAACGTAAAGGCACCGGTAATAATGGGATCTGTGGCAGGTGCCGCAAGGGGTTTCTTTACGGATACCCGCCGCACATTTCCCTGTGCGTCTGCATCTACCCAGCCATAATATTCGGGATGACGCACAGCCCCGGAATGGCCGCGCATGGTCCACACCACAACGTCTGGCTTCTGCTCTGCCCAGAGCATCTCAAAGGCTTTTGCATTGTAGCGCAGGCCATTATCGCAGGCCCCGACAGTTAGCGGCGCGTCTTTATCGGCCACTGCGGGCAGTGCCAGGAGGCAGGTGCGGGCCTGACCGTCTGTGGGGGCATCCAGCCACACAAGCTTTGTTGCAGGTATTTCGGCTTCGAGCCTTTTGGCAATATCGCTGGCACCGGGCATATCTTTGCGCAGGGCAAAGACATTGGCAGGTGTGCGCGGCAGATCAGCCCAGGCCGCCAGGGCCATGGGCGTGCCGTTTACCTCAATAAGGGGTTTGGGCGTGGCGTAGCCAGCATCGGCAAAGCGGCTCCCCATGCCTGCCATGGGTATAAGCGTTGTGCCCGCGACATCTGGGCGGGCTTGCGGCCTGCCTCCAAGCCTGACGGCGTGCGTCTGCGTGCGCCAGTCGGCCAAATCTTCCGGCGTCCCCCACTGGCAAAAGGCATCCATGGGAAATACCCTGATATTGCAGCCTCTTTCCAAAAGAGGACGATATGCCAGCGAGGAGTAATATTCGCCGTTCAACAGCAAGTCATCACGGGATAGAGTGCTGCTGTACGCCTGCCTCAACAGGGCACCGGAGGCAAAGCAATAGGTGCCACAGGAGGCCCATTCCTGCATGGGAGTATCTGTATAGGGCTGCTTTTCCTGTATAGCCAGAACTCTGTCCGTCCCGTCTGTTTTGCAATAGGCAAAGCGTGTACAGGCCAGCATATGCGGATGAAAGCCCGTATAGCATATTACCGCGCCGTCACAGCGGGTATTTTGCATAAATTTTTTAAAACCGGCCCAATCCCATTGCCCTGTAAAGTCGCAATAATTCACGGCCACAGGGCGCTCAGGGTCAAGGGCATCCATGATTGAAGCCACGGTGTGTACAGGCCCACGCTTGTGCGGCGCAATGGAATGCACGGTCACAGTGGGGCAATAGTGGTGCAAAATACCTTTCATGTCCCAAGAATCATTGGCAAGATGTTCACTATTGCATATGCAGTGAACATCCACCTCACCGGGAAACAGATCGAGCACATGTGCGATAATCGGCTTGCCATCCACCTCAATCAATGGCTTGGGTCTGGTGTAGCCAGCCTTGCGAAACCGCTCACCAAAACCCGACATCGGAATAACTATCTGCCACTGCACGGTGTACCCTCCCCCAGTCCCAAGGATCGCCGAAATTTTTCCGCATCCCAATTGACAAGATCATCCACGTCGCTGGCGCTCAGTGTGGAGAGCGGTGCCGTTGGACGTATGCGTGTACACACCAGAGCAAGGGCATCAAGCATATCTGACTCACTCTCAAACAGATCGCCTGCCACCAAAAGTCCTTTGCCCCGATACAGCAGATAGCGTGGTGGATTGAGCATGTGCCCGGACAGACGCCGCACCGCCACCGATGCGGCTTCATTGTGCTCGGCAACCGGGAGGACTGTGCCCAAAAACACTACATGGTCAGGATAAAATACGCCCTCACCAGCACAGACAAAAGTGGCTGCGTCAGTTGCGAGCGTATGCCACAAGGCATTGTCGGGAATAGTCCACTGGCAATCATTGCGTTGGCGCAAAAAGTCCTCATCTGCCGCCACAGTGGCGCGAGGCTCAACCGCCAGCTTTTCTCTAACATAATCAAGCAGATCAAAGGCTTGTTCAACTGTGTCGCCACCCACCACAACGCCATGATTCTGCATTATGAGCACATTGGGTTCCCCAGCCTGCAAGGCCTGTTGTACGGCGTAGGCCAAGGGAAGCCCCGGACGCCTGTAAGGAATAAACGCACAGGTTGCATCTGGCAGCAAGGCCTGAAATTCGTCCAACGTCTGCCCCATAACCGAGCGCGTTATGGTGTGGATGCAATGGGCGTGAACAACCACAGGTTGCGGCATCAAAGCATGAAGGGGCGTCTCTATGGACGGCCGAAAGCTGCCCGGAACCAGCGACGCAAAGTTCTCTTCTGCCCTGCGCAGCATATCCAGAACACCCGTGCGGGAGACCGTTACAAAGATATTCTGCTTTTCAGCATCGCGCAGGCATGTTCCGGAAGCCTTAACCAGCATCGCGTCCCCTGATTTGATGGACACATTGCCGCCCGCTCCCTGAATGAGCATATGGTCTGAACCTATCACTGCAGACTTTGCCAACAATAGTTGCAGCTCGCGCTGAGATTCCATTCATTCCCTCATGAATCCACACGACATCAAAAGAATTTTAACATGTATTAAACATGTATTCTAGGGTCTGTGTAGTTTAATAGTAATAACAACCCGTCAAAATAATATTTTTATTGTTACTTTTCCACAAGCTACGCATCGATATCGCACACGGCGTTAATGGTAGACATTGAAGTTAATTTGAAAATATCAGAGACTCTGAACCGTAATATCTACACGCATCTGGGCAAGACAAACCGCCCGCAATGCATCCCTTTTCCTTCTATCCCACGAAGTATACTTTTTCAACTTGCCGGTCTCATTGGGCTGACCTGAGAAGTGGGTTCGGGAAACCGAGCTAAGCTCTAAGGGTACGCAAGGGGTCAACGGAGGCTTTTTATATCCAAATAGAGAAGGAAGTTACCCGCCAAGTTCAAGACCTGCGTCAATTTAACAGCCTGAAAAAGTATAATATCCTCCCAATATTGTTTGCGCAAGCTGTCCAATCGCATCACGCCGGGTTTGACTGAGGTGGTCGCGGGAAATTGGGCAGCCTGTTAAGCTATAGTCCTCAACGAAGGAGGACTGTTTTCGATGTCAAAGAGACGGAATTTTTCAGCGGAGTTCAAGGCGAAGTAGCGCTAGATGCTCTGTCCGGCGAGTTAACTTTGGCAGAGCTGGCCGGTAAGTATGACGTGCATCCGACGCAGATCACCAGTTGGAAGCGTCAGGCTAGAAGGCATGATGGCGGCATTTTCCGGGAAGGCGGGCGACCGTGCAGAAGGATGTTGAGACCGAGATACGGGAACTCCACGCCAAAATTGGCCAATTGACCGTGGAAAAAGATTTTTTAGAGCGAGCCTTCGCCAAACGGTGAGTCGCGGGCGAAGGCGTGGGATGATTGAACGAGGGCATCCCCAGCTCAGTATTTGTCGTCAGTGTTGCCTCATCGGGTTGTACAGGTCGACTTGGTGTCATCGCCCGAAAGGCGAATCAGCCATGAATCTAGAACTGATGAGGCGTATCGACGAGCAGTTTTGGAGACACCGTTTTATGGTTCGCGCCAGATGAAAAAGTATTTATGGCATCAGGGCATCAAGATTGGACGTGACCGAGTGCGGAGATTGATGCGCAAGATGGGGCTAGTGGCGATCTACCAGAAGCCCAGAACGAGTGTGCGGCATCCCGAGCATAAGATTTATCCTTATCTGCTGCGCGGATTACGAATCAATCGGCGATAACGTACGGTATTTTTCGCACATTGAAAAAATAGAAGTAGCCCGCCAAGTCGGTTAGGTTTGGTTATCACCAAACAACCATCAAACCAACGTGGAGGGCTACAGATGGAAGCTATCAGGACGAACGGTAAAAATAAAGTTCCGGTGATTGCTGTCGATGAAGAAGAATTGCGGACACACGTTTCCGAGGTTGTGCGCCAAAGTGTCGAGGAGACCTTGAATGGCCTGCTTGATGCGGAAGCTGACACGCTCTGCCAGGCCCGACGCTATGAGCGTAATGCCGATCGAGCCAGTACCCGCGCTGGTCATTATGAGCGGAATTTGCAGACCAAGGCTGGCACGGTTCAGCTTAAGGTTCCCAAGCTGCGACACATGCCGTTTGAAACCGCGATAATCGAACGGTATCGTCGCCGGGAAAGTTCAGTGGAAGAAGCCTTGGTAGAGATGTACTTGGCAGGCGTGTCAGTGCGTCGGGTCGAGGACATTACCGAGGCTCTTTGGGGCAGTCGAGTCAGTCCAAGCACAATAAGCGACTTGAATCAAAAGATTTTTGAGCGGGTTGAGGAATGGCGCAATCGACCACTTGAGCCGAAATCCCCGTACATTTTTGTGGATGGAATATGGCTGAAACGCTCTTGGGGCGGTGAAGTTCAAAACGTATCTGTGCTAGTAGCCATTGGCGTGAGTACCAGCGGCTTCCGTGAAATTCTCGGCGTGGCAGAAGGATCACGTGAGGATGCAGAAAGCTGGCGGCAATTTCTTCGGTATCTCCGAGAGCGTGGCCTTGAACAGATAGACCTCGTTGTATCTGATAAAAGCCTTGGCTTTCTGGAGGCGCTAGGAGAATTTTACCCTGATGCCAAATGGCAGCGTTGCGTGGTGCATTTTTATCGCAACGTACTGCATGCGGTTCCTCGCGGTAAAGCCAAAGAAGTTGCTTTGATGCTCAAAGCTGTTCATGCCCAAGAGGATAAAGAAGCCGCACGCCGGAAATCGGTGGAAGTGATAAGCAAATTACGGGCGCAACGTCTTGAGAAGGCAGCCAGAATAGTGGAATCCGGTTGTGACGAAACGCTTTCGTACTATGATTTCCCCGTAGCCCATTGGCGGCACATAAGGACGAACAATCCGCTTGAGAGTTTGAACCGTGAAATTCGCCGCCGAACCAGAGTTGTGGGGAGCTTTCCGGATGGTCACGCCGCCCTGATGTTGGTGGCTGCCCGCCTGCGCTATATGGCAGGTCAAAAGTGGGGCACTCAACGGTATATGAACATGAACCAAGAAATATTGGCTTAAAATCTGAGCCTTCGCGGCTCGATACGAAACCATGCTTCACCGACTGGCTGCTGCAAAATGTGCGAAAAATTCTGGACACTACCCCAGGCCTCAGCCCGGTCGCGTTTTTACATGTTATGTCAGACCGTTCAGAAGCGGGCTGCGATCAGATCTTCAAGGCTGCGCTTGGGCACATGGTGGACGCCCTCGGCATCACGCCAGTAGGTGGTCGCGCCATTTTCAGGCATGGGGGCAACCACGCGTTTTTCTTTGGCGACGCCAAGGCCAAGCACCAGAGCTACCTTCATGTCCTGAGGCACGTCAAGCAGGGCGGGGACGGCCTGGTGGTCGAACGACTGAATTATGCAGCAGCCCCAGCCACGGCTGGTCGCGGCAAGCTGTATGGTCTGGGCGGCAATGCCCACGTCATAGCAGGTCAGCTCCTTGCCGGTCTGGGGCATGAGGATGGCAATAAAGGCGGTGGGACGTTCGCCGGGGTGCGGGCCGCCCCAGTCTTTCAAAGCGCCAGCCCAACGGGTGAGCGCAAAAAGTTTTTGGCATGTTTCGCCGTTGCCCACGAGCGTAAAACGAAGTTCTTGCCCGTTTTTGCCGCTGGGGGCAAGGCGGGCGCAGTCCACAAGCCATTCCAGATCGCCCATGGCGAGGGGCTGATCTTCAAAAAAACGGCGGCACGTGCGGGCTGCTTCAGCTAGAGCTTTGAATTCCATAGCCAGCTCCTTGGTTTCTCCGGGCTGAACCCGGCTGTTTGCGTCAGGCAGCGCCACTTTACACTGTAAGCAGCAGAAAACACAACTGGCTCCACTGGATGCACGCGCCGAGAAAGTCGCCGGAAACACCGCCCTGCAGCCGGGCCTTGTCTATAAGGCTGTGCACCAGCGCAAACTGCCCAAGGGCAAGCAGCGGCAGCCGCCAGAAGGGGCAGCCGCCAAACAGAACCAGAACAGCCATGGCTGCCGTCAGCAGAACCTGCCAGCGTGCCAGTTGCGGCGTGCAGCCGGCGCAGGCCAGACCGCCCAGCGAGCGCTGCTGATATGGGGTTGTGTATGCGGCAAGCCAGATGCCTGCCGCGCGGCCCCAGGCAGGAGCAAGCACAAGGGCAATCCACTGCCCCTGGACCAGGTGCCCCACAAGGCTCAGCCACAGGCCGCTGAAGGCCACAAGCATATGCAGTGCGCCAAACGCGCCAAGCCTGCTGTCGCGCAGGATGGTCCAAAAACGTTCGCCCTCTGCGCCGCTCCCAACCGCATCGCCCAGATCAGACAGCCCGTCCCAGTGCAGGCCTCTGGTGGACCATATCTCGCAAACCATCCAGGCCCAAGCGGCCAGCGCGGCGGCGACGATGTTGCTCGCAACTCCGGATGTCGGCTTGTCAAAGGCCCACAGCGCTGCAAAGGCCGCTAAGGTGCACAATGCGCCAATTACAAGCCCGACAGGGGCAAAAAACGGCATGGCCGCACTGAGGGAGGCTGCGGTGCAAGATGGGCGCGGCGGCGCCAGACGGGTCAAAAAAGCCAGGGCGTCATGAAAACGTCCTGGCCATGTTGCTAAGGTGGTAATGGTCACAGCGTCAGCGGGTTTGGGGATGGTTGAAGGCCAGCGCGTACAGGTGGTGGAAAAAGTCCACGTATTCAACGTTGATTCTTTCAGGCACCTTGATGCGTGAGGGAGCAAAGTTGAGGATGGAGGTAATGCCCGCATCCATCAGGTGTTGCGCGGCCCTCTGCGCTCTTTCGGGCGGGGTGGTGATGATGCCGATTTCAATGTTGAGGTCGGTCACCATGTCCTTGAGGTCGCGTGTGCAGTGCACCTCGAGCCCGTGGACGATCTCGCCGATCTTGAAGGGGTCGCAGTCAAAAATACCCACGATGTTGAATCCGCGAGAGCGAAATTCGCCATGGTTTAGAATGGCCTTGCCCAGGTTGCCGACGCCGATAAGCGCCATGCGCCATTCGCGGTCGACGCCAAGCGACGAGGTGATTGCGGCAATAAGCGATTTGACATGATAACCGACGCCGCGGATGCCAAATTCACCGAAATACGCAAGGTCCTTGCGAACCTGAGAGCCGTTGACGCCGCATGCGTCCGCAAGGGGGTTCGAGGAGATTACCTCAACATTGTCGCGCGAAAAATTTTCAAGCACCTGCACATAGGTCGCAAGGCGCTGGATGGTCGCTCTGGGGATATGTTTGCTTTTCGGTGGGTTAACCATGGTGTACCTTCTGGATGCGCAGCGGGTCGTATTGTTGCAAGCTTTGTGAAATTGATTTTATAGCAGAAATATTGCTTGGCGCAAGCTTTGTGAATTTGGTGCTCTTTGACCAGATAACCAGGTAAAATTGCAGGAACTAATGCAGTTTTGCCGGGTTTTGCGCGATAGGCAAAACCCTTGGTTTTACCTGTTCCAAACAAATTTATGCCGCCTTTTATTGATAAAATTTATTTCACCACTTTTCAAGTTTTGCGCATCTGCGATGGGTTTGTGCGTGGTCTGTTGTTTCAGCAGGTTATGCAAATGAACTACAGTAGGAGATAATTACTACCACAAAAGTTAACAAAGGTTAAGCGTATAGATTACTTGTCTTGGCTGGTTGGCAATTGCGCAATTTTTTTAGCGGGCAGTGGGTCGCACAATGTTTTGGCTCGCACGTGCTCAGCTCCACCCACGAGCACTCCTTAAGCGCCCTGCGATTGTGCGCCCGGCCCGCGTGCGAGCGGCGGGGGCGCGGTATCGCGAGGGTGTGGCGTGCGTCTGCAGGCTTTGCCCGTGTTGGTTGTGTATCTTGCGCTGCGCCTGGGGCCGTGCCCGGAGTTGCTTCGAGAGGCAGCGGCGGATTAAGGTTCCCTCTGACTTTGGCGCTTGGGCAGGTTGGGACACGGCTTTGCTGTCTGGCGGAAACCCTGGCGGGCCATGAACAGCCCGCAGTTGCTCCTGCGGAACAAAACAAAAAGGGCGACCCGAGGGCCGCCCTTTTTGCAAATCAGACGATTCGAACTTACGCGTAGGGGTTGGCGTACAGCAGGATGAAGCTGATAACCAGGGCGTAAATGGCCAGCGATTCGATGAAGGCGAAGGCCAGAATCATGGTACCGGTGATCTTGCCGCTCACGTCAGGGTTGCGGGCAACGCCTTCGCAGGCGCCCTTCAGACCAAGACCCATGCCGATGCCGCAACCAAAAGCGGCAATGCCGATGCCAAGGGCGGCGGCCAGGCAGGTGTAACCCAGAGCCGAGGCGTCGAGCTGATTGGCGGCGAAGGCCATGCTGGCCATGCCGAGAAGGGCCACGGTGTTCAGGGCGATCATCAGAAACTTACGCATGAGACACTCCTTGCACTGTTGTATTGTTGGGTCGTTATCGACCATTCCCCACTATGTGTCGTGTGTAACGTCCCGCATTCGCCGCTAGTCGGCCGGCTGCAGGCAGCCCAGGCCTATCGGCCTAATGCTCGGGTGCTTCAAGCGCGCCCTTGATGTAAAACATGGTCAGCATGAAGAACACGAAGGCCTGCATGGTCTTGCCCAAGAGGAACAGGGCGTAGATGGGCAGGGTTCCGAGTATGGGAGCCATCACGAAGAACAGCACCATAACGATTTCTTCACCGCGGATGTTGCCGAAAAGACGGAGCGAGAGAGAAACCGGGCGCGACAGGTGCGAAACCACTTCAAGCGGAAGCATAAGTGGAATAAGCACCTTGGAAGGGCCGGTAAAGTGATGGATGTAGTGCGCCTTCCAGCGGATCAGACCTATGGCGTTGTAGAACACCAGCACGAACAGAGCCATGCACACGGTGGTGTTAAGGTTGGCCGTGGGGGCGTCAAGGCCGGGTACCAGACCCATGAGGTTCATGCCAAAAATGTAGATGAACATGCCAGTCAGCAGGCCGACGAACTTACGCCCGTTTTCGCCCATGGTGGCTAGGATGAAGTTCTCGATGGTATCCACCAAGGCTTCGAAAAAGTTTTGCAGGCCTCCGGGAACCATAGTCAGCCGACGGCGCATAATCAACGCGACGGTGAACAAAATGGCCATACAGACCCAGGAGTAGAACACATGCTTGAATTCCACCATCTGTCCACCGATGGTGATCTCGTCCATGCCCATAAATGTGGAGAGCAATACCGGATGCGGCAAACCACCTGCCATGAGCCATGCCTCCTGGTGAATACGCGCCAAAGCGCTGCGTTGATGTTGGACCCCTGCGGGCCGTTCCCCAAAATTTGCGGCCTTGGACTCACGCCCTGCCGGTGTACGACCGGGTTGTTCCAGCCGGTTCTGCTTTAGTCAGCACGGCGTCGCGGGCTGCGCGCTGCCAGTGCGTAACTTGCCAGAGCGCATGCTCCGGCTGCGGCCATGCCGCCCACTATGGCAAAAACAGGAGCTCTGCAGGTGATCAGCGATACATAAAGAACTGCGCCAACCAAAACAAGCCTGCCTATCCAGCGCACCAGTACGATGCGCAAAAAGGCCGTACTGTAATCGCCCAGGCCCTTGCGCAAAAAAAAGCGCGCCAGCCCCCAAAACGTCCAGGCCATTATGGTCAGGCCCACTCCAAACCAAAAAATCCAGGTCGTGGCCGTAAAGGCCAACCCGCCGACCAGCAAAGTGAATGCGGCGAGCAAAATTTCGTTGCGCAGCAGCACGCGGATAGCCGGGTGGTCTATGCCGCGCCGCCAAAGCCAGGCGTCAAGGCTGTGTATCATCTGTTTCAGTCTGCGCACGGCTGTTTGTCTTGCCTTGCCCCGCTGGGGGCGTTGCGTTTTGCTGTTCCGGCACAAGGCCTTTTCGGCGGGCGTCCTGCGCGGCAATTTTGCGCAGCAGGGCCTGGGTATCGCGGTAGACGTTCAAAAAACCTGCCGCAATGCCGATGAACAGAAAAACCAGCTTGCCCCAAGGTGTGGTGCCAAACCAGTGGTCGATGCCGTAACCAATGGCAAACCCGACTGCGGGGCCGCTAACCAGATGCAATCCGATGACCCCAGTATTGGCCATGGCTTCCATGCCGGTTTGCTGCTGTTTAAGAAAATCCTTGAACGACATGAGGCCTCCGCGCGCATGGCTCTCGGAACCTGTAGCGTCATGGTCCCCTTAACGCTGTTCAAATTATCACAGCCGACCTGACGCGTCAATGACTTTGGGCGGAAACTTGTGATTACGCTGCATTCCTTGCAGCCCACAGAGCCAGAAAGGCGGCTGTTGATACCAAAAGCGGGATCAAAAAAATATGAAAAGCCGTACCACCGACAGGCGGTTTTATGTTTTGAGCCAGAGACTCAGCGTCTCAAGATGCGGCGTGTGCGGAAAAAGATCCACCACTGCGAGCCGCTCCAGCCTGTAACGGCAGCGCAACTGGGCCGCGTCGCGCGCCAGAGTTGACGGGTTGCACGATATATAGAGGATGCGCTCTGGCGCTATGCGCAGCAGTGCGTCAAGAGCGCGCGGCGAAAGCCCCGCCCTCGGGGGGTCAACCAGTGCGTCTGTGACGCTTGGCAGCGTCGTGCCTGCGTGGGTGTTGGGTTTGGCTGCATCTGCCGGCGCGTCAGCTGCCTCGTTATCCCCCTGTGTGGTTTGACTGCGCGTTGCAGCCCACATGTTTTGTGCGCCGCACGCTGCAAGACGTTCCAGCCGCTGGGCCGCGTCGCCTGCCTTGTATTGGCAGTGGTGCTGACCGTTGTTTGCCGCATTGATCGTTGCCAGTTTCACGGCCCTGGCGTCCTGCTCCAGCCCAAGCAGGGCTGCGTAATCCGACGCCAGCAACAGGCCCGGAGCGCCAACGCCGCAGTAGAGATCAAGCAGGCCTCGGCTCTCTGGGGCGGCTTCGGCCTGGGGCGTCAGCATGCTCTGGGCGGTGCGGGCCAGCACCTGCGCCGCAGCGGTGTTGACCTGAAAGAACGAGGTCGCATCCAGGGCAAAATAAGCACCATTTAGTGGCTGAAATAGCCGGGCCGCTGCGGGATTGTCCATTCCCGTTGCATCCAGAGTCTGCACGCGCTTTTCGCCAAAGGCAAAGGCGTCTGCCGTGCTGCGTTCCTCATGGATAAAAGCGTATAGTTGCGGAAAAGCCGCCAGCACTTCGCGCCCAAGGGCGCGCACGGCGGCCCTTTGCTGTGCATCGCCGGGGCTTGTGATGCACAATGCCCACCAGCGCGGCGTACGCAGGTCTGCGGCCAGCCCCCGGCGCAAAACAAAAAAACGCCAGAAGCCAGGATCGGCCGTGTCTTGCTGCACTGTATAATAATGAGTGGGTACTCGGCGGGCCGGTTCATGGCGGTTGCCGCGAGCCGTTTGTTTGCACTGGTTGGTTTTGCGGCGGGAAGCTGTCATTGCGACTGAACGGGAGTCTGGCCGGGAGTCTGGCCGCGCATCTGGCGGAACATAGGCGGCAAGGCCGCTCTTGGCTGCCAGATTGCCAACCATGTCGACCATGCGCAGGGCCTCTGCGGGCATGAGAGCGCACTCTGGCACGGCCACCACATCGCGCCCGTTGCGCCTGCGCAGGCCGAGCATGAGCCCGCATTCGCGCGATGCGTCTGGGCCAAAGGCAAATTCCATCTTGTTGCGAAAGCGGATGGCGGCAGGAGAAGGCGCAACCGGCCCGAGCAGGGTTTCAAGTGTGGAGCGGTTCAGCCCGCCTATGCGGCTGAGCGCGTCCAGCGCTATGGTGCGCTTCCAGAAAAGCTGCTGTTCATACGGCATGGTTTGCAGCGGGCAACCGCCGCAGTCGGCATGGTGCGGGCAGATGGGCCGGGCCGCGTCCGGGGCCTCGCGCAGCAGCTGCAGCGCCTCGGCCTCTATAAAGGAAGACTTGCGGCGCGTGATGCGCGCCAGCACCTTTTGCCCCGGTAGGGCGTTGGTCACAAAGACCACAGCGCCGCGCCCCTGCCCGTCGGCAGACGCAAGGCGAGCGATGCCGCGCCCGTCGTGCGACAGGGCGGTGATGTCAACAGTGATAGCGTCGGTAGGGGCATTCATGGTGCTCCACAGATAGCAGCAGGCAGGCGGGGGCGCAAGGGCGCAGGCCTGGTGGACAAAAGGGATTGCACCCCGACGGCAAGTAATGTATTATCATCGTTCGCGCAAGTCGCGGACTGTTCGGCGGGTTTTGCAAAAAAAAGGGCAAAACGCGCTTGACATTTGTCGACCTGTGGGGCAAATATGCCTTTCTCTTTTTGGAGGTTGATATGTACGCGATTATCGAGACCGGCGGAAAACAGTACCGCGTCGAAGAAGGTTCCAAAGTAGTTGTGGAAAAGCTTGCGGTGCAGACCGGAAGCGAAATTTCCCTGGACAAGGTGCTGATGGTCGGCGGCGCAGAATGCAAAGTCGGCGCTCCCTATCTTGCCGGGGCCGCCGTCACGGCGGAAGTGGTGGATCACGGGCGTGGACCCAAGATCAAGGTGTTCAAGCGCTGGCGTCGTAACGACTCGCGCAAGATGCGCGGTCATCGCCAGGATTACACCACCATTCGCGTTAAGAGCATCAACGCCTAGAACCCGGTTCTGTCGAGGTTCGGGCAAGCTGCGGGCAAGGCTTGCCATAGCGGCTCCGCATTCGTGCAGGGGCGCGTTGAGCGATATTTATATTATGCCCCGCCGGTCCATAGGGTCGGCGCCCCAGGGAGGCTACCATGGCACATAAGAAAGCAGGCGGCTCTTCGCGCAACGGCCGCGATAGTGAAGGCCAACGCCGCGGCGTAAAGCGTTTTGGCGGTCAGAAGGTTCTGGCTGGCAATATTCTGGTGCGTCAGCTCGGCACCACCGTTTACCCTGGTGTAAACGTGGGCATGGGCAGGGATTTTACCCTGTTCGCCAAAGTGGCCGGCGTCGTGCGTTTTGAAAAGTATATCCGCAAGCGCCGCGTTCACACGCGCGTGCATGTGGAAGCGGCCGCCGACTAAGCGCGGCCGCGTGGAATTTGCCGATGAGGGAAGGGGCCGCGAGGCTTCTTCCCTTTCGGTGTTTGTGCTGGGGTATGCGTGGCCAGAATGCGCCACTGCCAAATATGCGGCCAAATCGGAGCGGGCATAAGCCCACGTCGGCCTTTGCCGCGCAGCTGCTTGTGCAAGCGGCTTTTTGGAACGGCAGCCCCATAAAAAAACGGTGAATGCCGCACTGCGGCGCACCGCGCGGACTGACCGCAAGGATACCCCATGCGATTTGTAGATGAAGCTCGAATTCAGGTGCGCGCCGGTAAGGGCGGGCACGGTTGCCTTTCGTTCCGGCGCGAAAAGTTCGTGCCGCGCGGCGGGCCGGACGGCGGCAACGGCGGCGACGGCGGTTCTGTACTGTTAAAGGCCGACGGTCGTCTGCTGTCGTTGTACGACTTTCGCCTCAAGCGTCTGTACGAGGCCCGCAATGGCCGTCCCGGCGAGGGCAGCCAGTGCGACGGCAAGAAGGGCGAAGATATGGTGCTGCACCTGCCGGTGGGCACGCTGGTGTTTGCCGAAGGCCCCGACGGCGAGGAACTGCTGGCCGACCTCAGCGACCCCGATACCGAGGTGCTGGTGGCCCGTGGCGGGCGCGGCGGCAAGGGCAACGAGCACTTCAAGTCTGCGACCATGCGCGCCCCGCGCTTTTGCCAGCCCGGCGAACCCGGCGAGGAAAAGAGTCTGCGCCTCGAGCTGAAAATTTTGGCGGACGCCGGTCTGCTGGGTCTGCCCAATGCGGGCAAATCCACGTTTATTTCGCAGGTGTCGGCGGCGCGCCCAAAAATTGCGGCCTATCCCTTCACCACGCTCACGCCCAACCTCGGCGTCATGATTGACGAGGTGGACCCTGACAGGCGCATGGTCATTGCCGACATCCCCGGTCTCATCGAAGGCGCGCACGAGGGGCAGGGCCTTGGCCTGCGCTTTCTCAAACACGTAGAACGCACGCGGTTTCTGGTGCACATCCTCAGTGTCGAGGATGTGGGCGATGAAGACCCGTGGGCGGGCTTTGACCTTATCAACGAAGAGCTGCGCCGTTTTGACGCAGAACTTGGCGAACGTCACCAGATCGAGGTGGTCAACAAGATCGATCTGCTCACGCCCGAGCGGCTGGCGGACCTCAAGGCCCGCGCCAGGGCAGACGGCCGCGACATCTTCTTTATTTCCGCGCGCGACGGTATTGACCTCGAACCGCTGGTGGAAGAACTGTGGCGTATGCGCGATCAGACCGCCAGCCACGCGCCCATCCTGCACTTTGCGGAAATAGACGGGGACGAAGATGAGGAGTTCCCCGAAATTGAAGTGATCTATACCCGCGAATAGCGGTCTGTGGAGCATATATGGCAGCCCCCAACGAAGACTGGCGGCAGGAACGCGCGCGCGTGCTCACGCAGGCGCGGGTTGTGGTCGTTAAGGTCGGCAGCGCTGTATTGACCGACGCCAACGGACTGTGCGCCCCCGTGCTGGATAATCTGGCCGGGCAGTTGGCGTGGCTGCGCAATCTGTTGCCGGGCGGCGATGCCGTCGATGCGCACCCCCGCAGGCTGGTGCTGGTTTCCTCCGGGGCTGTGGCTGCGGGCAGAGCCGCGCTGACCTCGCGCGGGCATGTGGTTGAAACCGCAGGTCTGGCTGCGCGTCAGGCTGCGGCCGCCGTGGGGCAGGGCCAGCTTATGCAGGCCTGGGACAAGGTTTTTTTTGCCCACCGCATGCCCACCGCCCAGGTGCTGCTGACCCGCGACGACCTGCGCGCGCGTCAGCGCTTTCTCAATGCCCGCAACACCTTTGCCGAGCTGCTGGAATGGGGCGTGCTGCCCATTGTCAATGAAAACGACACGGTCTCCATCAGCGAGCTGAAGTTCGGCGACAACGACTGTCTGGCGAGCCTGCTGGTCAACCTGACCGGGGCCGAGCTGTTCATCAATCTTACCTCTGCCTCGGGCGTTCTGGCCGCCGATCCGCAAAAAAACCCCGGCGCTCCCATTCTGGATCATATCGAGGATGTGGCGGCGCTTGATCTGGGCCTGCTTTGCGGCGGCAAAACCTCTGTGGGCACTGGCGGTATGTATTCCAAGCTTCTGGCTGCCCGTCGTGCCGCGCAGATTGGCGTGCCCACGCTGATTTTGCCAGGGCGCGAGCCAGAAATCATCACGAGGGCCTTTGCTGCCAGCGGCGTCTGCCCTGCGCCGGAAGGGCACGAGCCTTTTACCGGCGGCACATGGGTGTGCCCGGCCATGCATGCCATCCCGCGGCGCAAGTTCTGGCTGGCCTATCAGTCCGACCCGGCAGGCGGGGTGCATGTGGACGCCGGCGCGGCCAAAGCCCTGCTGCACAAGGGCGGCAGTCTGCTGCCCGGCGGGGTGTTTCGCGTCGAGGGCAGCTTTCAGCAGGGTGCGCTTATCCGCGTGTTGCACGAGGGCCAAAGCCTGGGCGTGGGGCTTTCCAACTACAGCGCCGCCGACCTGAAAAAAATTATGGGCCTGAAACGGCACGAAGTGGCCGCGATACTGGGCGACGCGCACTACCCCGAGGTTATCCACAGGGACAACCTGCTGCTGGATGCGGCGGTGTAAGACGTCAGCAGCTTCCGCCTTGCCCCCCGCAGGCAGATAAAAAATATTGCATATTCAGGCGGCCAGCTTTTTCCGAAATTTCAACGGAGAAAGCTGGCCGCCTTTAGTAGTTGCTCAGGGCAGTAAAAGTATGTCGACGTGCTGAACCCCTGTTGTTGCACAGCCCGGCCTGGCTGTTGGCAGTTTGGGCAAACTGGGGGTTTGGCCGGGGAACGCGTGGAATTCACAGCGTAGAGGCGTGAGCGCCTGCCGCTGCCGCCTGCCGGAGCAGACGCTGACGGCAAAAACACCCGCATCGGGCTGCAACGTTCAGCCCCGGCACCAGCTATGCCGTTGCCCGCCCCGGGCGGGTATGCCTTGGCGCGCGGTTACTTGAGCGCAGCTGCGCCAGCCTTTGAAACGGCGGTGTCTTCAGCCACGCTGCCGCCGCTCACGCCTACGGCCCCGACAATGACCCCATTGCGGACCAGCAGCTCGCCGCCGCCAAAGATGACGAGGCCTCGATTGGTGACTTCAATGCCAAAAAGTTCCTTGCCCGGCTGGGCGGCAGCGCCGAGCTGGGCAGTGGACATGTTGAAATACCGGGCGGTTATGGCCTTCTTTTGCGCAATGTCTATGCTGCCAAGGAAGGCCCCGTCCTCGCGGGCAAAGGCTTTGAGGTTGCCCCCGGCATCCACTACGGCGATGTTCATGGGAATGCCCTGCTTGACGGAAAAGGCCAGAGCTGCGTTAACCACAGTCTGCGCTTCGGCCAGGGTAAGATCGCCGGGAAGTTGTTTGGTGGGCGGGGAGGCGTAAACGTTGCAGGCAACCAGTAGTAAAGCAAGAAAAAACGGCAGGATTCGGCGCACGGTGCTACTCCTTAGTTGATGTTAAGGGGATGGGGCGTAAACCGTGGTTGGGCGAACCCGCCTGGGGCGGGCCACCAGTTGTTTTACGGTATTCTTTTGTGCAAAAAAGCACAAGTGGTCTCGGAGTGCTTGTCTGATGCCGCTCCGCGCAGGGGGGAGCCTGCCGCGCGGCTGTCCGCAGGGCATAACAAACAACCCCCAGGCCGTATGTCTTGGGAACAGCGCGGGGCTCTGCCGCGCGGCTGGCGGTGAGGCTGGCGCTCTGTGAGGCTGCCGCTCTATGAGGCTGCCGCACCAGGGGGCTGGCTGGGGAGGTAAGATGCCGACAACTCGCGCCAGGCCCTGGCCGCACGGTTTGCGACCGGGCCTGAAGACTTGCGGCAGGTTTTAAGCAAAGATTATCAAGGCCCACTGGCCCTGCAGGCTAGCCGTGCGAGCGCGACTTTTTGAAGCGGATAAAAACCTCGCGCAGCTCCTGGCGCGAAAAGCCCATGACCGCAGGCATGCTCAGGCACAGCAGGCCCACAGCGATCGTGTAGATGACGCCTGACGTCAGAAAGCGCGGCAGGGAGTCGAGATCCCCAATACCCATAAGCAGCGTCGCCTGACGGCAGCCAAAAGCCAGCAGCAACAGCACGGCGAGGCTCCACACCTGGTGGGCCACGTTGCGCCAGAACTTGAGGGGGATAAAGCGCGAGGCCAGCCAAAGGTACACATTGACGGTGATGATCTGCACGCACACGGTCTTGAGCGCAAGGCCCACCGCGCCCAGACCCAGGCCAAGATATTCCGGCGGGGCAAGCAGAAACCATGCGGTGCTGAACCCGTAGATGCATTCCAGCGCCGCCATGTTGCGCAAAACCTTGGTGCGCCCGGTTGCGTGAAAGACCGATCCCGCCAGCTGCCCGTAGGCCTGGTGCAGGGGGTAGAGCGCCATGATCTGCACGGGCAGAGTGGCTGCGGCAAACTGCGCGCCGCCAAAAAAATTCACCAGGGCGGAGCCCTCCGCCAGCGTAAAGCACGAAAAATAGGCCGCAACCACATACAGCAGGGGCGCAAAGCGCGTGAGCAGCCGCCCCATGGCCTCGCGGTCGTTGTTGCCCCAGGCGATGGAAAGCTCGCGCATGACCAGCGGCGTCATGGCCGAGACAAAAAGAAAGCAGGCCATGCTGACCTTTTGGGACAGGGCAAAAAATCCCTGTTCCACGCTGCCGTCAAACCACTGCAGCAGCCAGCGCTCGGCCGAGAGCAGCAAAAACGAGAGCAGCGCCTGCACAAACAGGGGGTGGCTGTAGTTGAAAAATTCCCGTCCGTAGGCGCGGGTCTGGTCCTGCGTAAGGTGAAAGTGCAGGGGAATGCCCGCCTGCCGCCAATAGGAGCGCGTCACCAGCCAGTAGCCCAGTGCCGTGGCCCCCAGCATAAGATACTGCTGGGCAAACAGGGTGTGTATGTTCAGCCAGTCTGCCCAGAACATGACGCCAAGCAGGCCAACCGTGCACAGCGAAACCGCTGTGCGCACCATCTCGGACGAAACCGTCGCGCCCACGGCGTCGTTCATGGAGCGCAGCACGCGCCCCCACCATGTCAAAAAGGCCCAGACGGCAGCCAGCGGCGCAAGCCACAGCGGCACGTCGGGCATGAGCAGCTCGCCCGCAAATGGAAACTGCAGCAGGGCGGCGGCCAGTAGAATAATGGCAAAAACCGCCGCGGTAACACGCATGTAAAAGCCAATGAGGCCGGTTTCCGACTGCCTGCGGGAGAGCGAATTGTAAAAGCAGGTGGAGGTTCCCATGTCCAGAAAGCCCGAGAGCTGCTGGAACAGGTTGGTGGCAAAGCTGTAGTTGCCGTACATCTGCGGTCCCAGCGCACGCGGCAAAATGGCCTCCATGGCCAGATACAGGGGGACAGAGGCGATATTGGCCACAAGCTTGAAAATATAGCGACGGGCCAGGGTGGGAGTTGAGCTTTGCATGCCGGGAAATTAGCTCACTTCGGCGGCGCGCTCAAGAGCGGAAGCCGTGCGTGCAAAAAATACCTGCACCGGGCAGGATTATCCCCGGCAGGGGGCCGCCGGGGCGTGTTTACGGGCGCAAAAATTTGCCGTAACATCCAACACCCCTTGCGGGCGCAAGGGGAATGTCTGTTGTTCATACCACAAGGATACCGCCATGGATGATGAAGCACGCAGCAAAAAAATGAAATCCGGGCTGGAAAAAGCCCCCCACCGCTCCCTGCTCTATGCCCTGGGCCTCACCCGGGAAGAGATGGATCGTCCTCTGGTAGGTGTTGTGAATGCCGCCAGCGAGGTCGTGCCCGGGCACATGCACCTGAACAGCCTTGCCGATGCGGTCAAGGCCGGTGTGCGCATGTCGGGCGGCACGCCGTTGCAGTTCCCGGCCATTGCCGTATGCGACGGCCTGGCCATGAACCATGAAGGCATGCGCTTTTCGTTGCCCTCGCGTGAATTCATTGCGGACTCCATTGAAATTATGGCCCGTGCCCACGCCTTTGACGCTCTGGTGTTCATACCCAACTGCGACAAGTGCGTACCCGGCATGCTCATGGCCATGATGCGCCTCAATATTCCCTCGGTGCTCGTTTCCGGCGGCCCCATGCTGCCCGGCGACATCGGTCCCGGCAAGCGCGGCGATCTCATCACCGTGTTTGAGGCCGTGGGCAAGGTGCGCAGCGGCGCCATGACCGAGGAAGAGCTGGAATACATGGCCGAACGCGCCTGCCCCGGCTGCGGCGCGTGTGCGGGCATGTTTACGGCCAATTCCATGAACTGCCTGTCCGAAACCATCGGCGTGGCCCTGCCCGGCAACGGCACCATCCCCGCCGTGAGCGGCGCGCGCATCCGTCTGGCCAAAACCGCCGGTATGCGCGTTATGGACCTGCTGCGCAAAAACATCCGCCCGCTGGACATCGTAACGCCCAAGTCTGTGGCCAACGCCGTGGCGGTTGATATGGCCCTTGGCTGCTCCACCAATACTGTGCTGCACCTGCCCGCCGTTTTTGGCGAGGCCGGGTTGAAGCTGGGCCTGGATATTTTTGACGAAGTCAGCAAAAAAAGCCCCAACCTGTGCAAGCTCTCCCCGGCGGGCAAGCATTACATGGTCGACCTTGACAACGCTGGCGGCATCCCGGCGGTCATGACCGAGCTGGACAAGCTTGGCCTGATCAACAAGGACTGCATGACCGCAACGGGCAAGACCGTGGGCGAAAACCTCAAGGACATGAACGCCCGCGTGCTGAACCCCGACGTGATCCACAGCGTTGAAAACCCCTATTCCAAACAGGGCGGCATCGCCATTCTGCGCGGCAGCCTGGCCCCCGGCGGCGCTGTGGTAAAGCAGTCCGCCGTGGCCCCCGAGATGATGTGCCGCGACGTCAAGGCCTGCGTGTTCGAGTCGGAAGAAGACGCCATGAAGGCTATACTTGACGGCAAGATCAAACCCGGCGACGGCGTGGTCATTCGCTACGAAGGCCCGCGCGGCGGACCGGGCATGCGCGAGATGCTGTCGCCCACGGCGGCCATTACGGGCATGGGACTTGGCAAGGATGTTGCCCTGCTGACCGACGGCCGGTTCTCTGGCGGTACCAACGGCGCGGCCATCGGCCACATTTCGCCTGAGGCTGCCGACGGCGGCGTTATCGCCCTGGTGCGCGAGGGCGACATGATCCATATTGATATTCCCAACCGCAAGCTTGATTTGCTGGTAGACGCGGCCGAGCTTGAAAAACGCCGCGCCGCCCTTGACGTGCCCAAAAAAGACTGCCCTTATCCGGTGCTGCGTCGTTACGCGTACCTGGTTAGCTCGGCGGCTAACGGCGGGCGCTACAAGGATATTTAAGGACCTCGGCGCTGAGTGCTGCAAAACCCCCATGGGCCTGGCCTATGGGGGTTTTGTGGCCTTTCGAGAGCCGGGCGATTTGCAAAGGATAAGACACATGGAATTTTTGCATGCGCTGGGCGGGGTTTTTGGGCTGATGCTCATGGGCTTTGTTGGTTTTATGCTGGCCGCGCGGCACTGGTTTGGCTCGGAAACGCGCATCATGCTGCCCCGGCTGATTACGCAGATAGCCCTGCCGCCTTTTCTTATGTACACCATCATGCATTCGTTTCACCGCAACGATCTGCTCATGCTGGCAAAGGGTGCATTGCTGCCGCTGTGTTCCGTGGTGCTGATGTTTGCGCTGGCGGTGATTATTGCCAAGTTTGCCAAGATCAAGCGGCAGCACTTTGGCCTGTTCTGCGCCAGCGTATCCAATTCAAACACCATTTTTGTGGGTATTCCCGTCAATCTGGCCCTGTTCGGCGAAAATTCCGTACCCTATGTGCTGCTGTACTATGCCGCCAGCACCGTGTTTTTCTGGACAGTGGGGCAGTATTCCATCACCTGCGACATTACGGACAGCAAGTGCTGCATCCCCCTGCACACGCGCCTGCTGCAGGTGTTTTCGCCGCCGCTCATGGGCTTTATGACCGGCGTGGGCCTGACCCTGCTGGGCATTGAACTGCCGGAATTTTTGCAGAACGTGGCCCGGTCGCTGGGCAACCTGACAACGCCTCTGGCCATGATATTCATCGGTATTTCCATCTACGACATGGGTCTGCGCAGCATAAGGATAAGCAAGGACATGGCCCTGCTGGTAGTGGGACGCATGGTGCTGGGGCCGCTGGTCATGTCGGGCTTTCTGCTCTTTTTTACCGTGCCGCCGCTCATGGCCAAGGTGTTCATCATCCAGGCCTCGTTGCCGGTGATGGCCCAGGCGGCCATTTTGAGCGCCCATTACCACACGGACCCCGAATTTGGCGCGCAGGCCGTTAGCCTCACGACCCTGCTTTCCATGATCACCATCCCGCTCTACATGGTTATTTTTTAGCCGCCGGGCAACACACGCAAGCGCCGGGCAAAAAAAGAAGGCTGCGGATCAGAAGATCCGCAGCCTTGATATTTTTATTGCTGACTGCAGTTACTTGGCGCTTTGGGCCAGCACGTCGAGCATGAGAGCGTCGGGCTGTTTGCTGCAGGCATCCAGATAGGCCTTGAGGACGTCGTCGTTGACAAGCACGGATGCGGGCTTGCCGCTTTTGCCTCGGTTGTAGCCGTCAAGCCAGATCACAAAGCCGCTGCCGTCGTCGGGGTTGGCGGTGTAGTCCTTGCACTGGGTCTTGTCGGCACGCCAGGTGCTAGCCGTATCCACGGGGAAGGTCTTGCGGGCTTCCTGCCACACTGCGGTCACTTTTTGGGTGGGGTGAACCTGGCAGGCGGCGTAAGCCTGACCAAGCAGGGGGGCAAGGGTTTCGGGGTCGGCTATGGGGTTGCCGGTTTTGGCGCTCACGTAACCGTCGATTTGCAGGGCTTCAAAAACGGGCGCCTGGCCGCCTTCAGTGATGGGCTGGGTGATGAGTTCGGCGCAAATATAGGCGGCAGGGTCGATCTTGTCGTTGCCGGCCTGAACAGCCACAGGCAGTCCAAGCACCAGGCAACAGAGAATGAGCAGCTTGTTCATGAAAACTCCCTTGAAGAAAGTGTTGTTCTTCCTTGACCCACACAGGCGGCCCTGTCAACTGCCGTTTTAACCCGTACGGGACGGGCAACGACAAACGGCGCAAGGCCTGCGCGGGTTGGCCCGCAACGGCCGGACGCGGCCTTGGGGCGGTCAGCGCTGAGCGCAGGGCAAAAAGCAGCGGGAGGCTCCCTGTTGCCGCCAGACAAGCAGCAAGGGAGCCTCCCGCAATCAGCACTTACGCGGGGTCGCGCCGGTTACATCTCCGGCGGCAGATCCTGCAGGTCTTTCCAGGTAAACACGGGGCCGTCCACGCACACGTAGCGCCCGCCGATGTTGCAGCGCCCGCAGATGCCGATGCCGCACTTCATGCGTTTCTCAAGCGTGGTGACGATGTTCTCCGGTGCAAAGTTGAGCTTTTGCAGGGCCTGCACCGTAAACTTGATCATTATGGGCGGGCCGCAGAGCACGGCCACGCAGTTTTTGGGGTCGGGGTTGAGCTCGAGCAGCACGTTGGGGATCAGGCCTACCTTGTGCGGCCAGCCCTCAAAGGGGGCGTCGATGCACAGGGTGCAGTCCAGATCGTCGCGGCGCAGCCAGTCTTCCGTTTCATAGCTGAAGGCCATATCGCGCGGGGAGCGCGCGCCGTAGAGCAGGCCCACCTTGCCGTAGTCGGCCCGGTGCTCCAGCACGTGCAGCATGATGGTGCGGATGGGGGCCATGCCGATGCCGCCACCCACAAAGAAGATATCCTTGCCCTTCCAGTCGGCGTAGGGAAAGTGGTTGCCCAGGGGGGCGCGCACGCCCACTTTGTCGCCAGGCGAGAGCCTGTGGATGGCCGAGGTTACCTCGCCCGCCTGCATGACGGAAAACTGCAGGTAGTTTTTCTGCGACGGCGGCGAGTTGATGACAAAGGTGGACTCGCCAGCGCCAAACACCGAGAGCTGGCCCACCTGGCCGGGCTCGTAGGTAAAGGACTTCATGGCGGCTTCGTCGTCCAGCACCACGCGCAGGGTCTTGATGTTGCCGGTTTCCTGTATGACTTCGGCCACGGTGGCGGGCATGGGCAGGTACGGGTTGCCCTGCATCATGGGCCGGGCGGTTATTTCGCGCAGCATGCCGCCGTCGGGCGCGGGCTTGAGACCCGGCTTGGCGGCGGGCTTGGCTGACGCAGCGGGTTTGGTATCCACAGCGGCTTCCACCTTTGCAGCGGCCTGTTCGGGCGCGGCTTTCTTGGAGGGCGCGGCCTTGGCGGCCTTGCCGGTAGTTTTTTGGGTTGCCATGTCTGCTCCTACTTGTCCGTGGACTTCTTGTCATCGTTGCCGTCGTCGATGGCGGCCAGCACGATGGCGCGGATGTCCAGGCAGACGGGGCAATTGCTGATGCAACGGCCACAGCCGCTGCATGAGAACGCCCCCCAGTTTTCAGGATAGGTGGAGTATTTGTGCGACACGCGGTTGCGCATGCGCAGGGCCTTGAGCATGCGCGGGTTGTGCCCGCTGGCCTCGCGCGTAAACAGCGAGGACATGCAGTTGTCCCAGCTGCGCAGACGGCGTCCGCCCTTTTCGCTCAGTCCTTCACCCTCGTCTGTGATGGTGAAGCAGTAGCAGGTGGGGCAAAAGTAGGTGCAGGCCCCGCAGGAGAGGCAGCGGTCGGTCTGATCCAGCCAGAACTGCGTGTCGGTAAAGCGGGCCGCCACCTTTTCGGGCGCGTCCTTGATGTTGGGAGCAGGCGTAAGGCTGGCCCAGGCCTGCTTGCGCGCGGCCTCGGCCTTGGGGAACAGCTCGGCCCCTTCGGCAAGCGTGGACGCGGCCAGCAGTTCTTCACCCCTGGGGGTGACGGCCTGCAGCACGTAGCCGCCCTCGATCTCGGTCATGAGCACGTCCGAGCCTTCGGGCGAGGTGGGACCGCCGCCAACCCAGTGGCAGAAGCAGGTATTGCAGCCGCTGCCGCAGGTGAGCGTAACCACCGTAAGCTGCTCGCGCCGGGCCTTGTAATAAGGATCGGCGTAGGGGCCCTTGAGGTAGGGGCGGTCAAGCACGACGTAGCCGCGCGCATCGCATGGGCGGCAGGCAAAAACCACGGTGGGCTGGGCCTCGGGCTTGTCGTCCAGGCTCATGGTGACGCGCTCGATGTTGTCAGGATCCTTGGTCTTTTTGTAGCGCACCAAGGTTTCGCACTGGGGCAGCACGGCCTCCTTGGCGGGTACGGTGGCTTTTTCCATGGTGAAGGGCTTGCCCTCCTGCCATGGCTCAAAGACGACCGAGCGCTTGTTGGCGGGCTTTTCTACCGGCACCAGCACGCGGCGGCCATTCTGCGAGAGATAGGCAAGAAACGCGGGCAAGCCGTCGGGGGTAACAAAGCGGATGGTGCTCATTTCCAGTCCCTCTCATGAATATTCTTTTCAACCACTTCATAGCCCAGCAGGGGCGGCACCTCGTCCGGGTTGAGGCCGGGTTGGTAGCCGTCAAAAAGCTGGGCCACCGCGCGGGCGATCTGCTGGCGCAGGGCCATGATGGGAATGCCCACGGGGCAGGCGCGCTGGCACTCGCCGCAGCCTGTGCAGCGGCCGGCCAGATGCATGGCGTGGATGGTCTGGAAGAAGAGTTTTTCCTTGGGGCTGTCCTCCTGCGTCATCCAGTGCGGATCGCGGCTGTCGGATACGCAGTAGTCGCGGCACACGCACATGGGGCAGGCGTTGCGGCAGGCGTAGCAGCGCAGGCAGCGGTCCATCTGGCCGTGCCAGAAGGCGAGCCGTTCGTCCAGGGTCATGGAGTCGAGCAGGGCCAGCTCCGGCGGGGTGCCCGCCGCGCCGTCCACCTTGACGGGTTGCCCCAGCAGGGTGTCGGCCAGCACAGCCGAAGGCGTGGTGCAGCCGTAGCACTTGCCCTGGGCGTAGTCTGTCATGCAGAAACGGTGATCCTTGCCGTCGGCGGTGATGGTCACACCGGCCTCGTCATAGGTCACGCCGTCGATTTTGGTGTAGCGGCCCAGGTCCTGGTTGACGCGGGCCATGTCCAGCGTGCCCTCGCAGGGCAGGGCAAAGATGGTCACGTCCTCGCGGCGGATCAGGTTTTCCTGCAGCAATTCAACCACCGAGCGCGAATCGCAGCCCTTGACCACAATGCCCACCTTTTTGCCCTTGAACGTGGGCAGGTACACGGCGGGATTGTTGACGTTAAAGGGTCCCCACACCAGCTTGTCCACGTCCTCGGGGGTTTTCATGAACAGGGGCACGGTGTGCGCGGCGTCGTAGCCCTGCTGCCAGCCGATAACGCAGTCGAGCTCGGGCAGCTTGGCCTTGATGGCTTCCTTCAGTTCGTCCAGGGCGGCCTTTTGGCCAGTGCCCAGCGAGCGCAGCGAGGTCAGCGCCATGTCGGCGATTTTGAGCAGCGGTTCGGGGTCGTCAAGTTTGGGCGCGGGGCCGAGCTTGTGGATGCGGTCGGTAAAGACCGTCACCACCTGCTGCCAGCGCTGGCCTTCGGAGGCCGAAACCCAGGTGTATTCAAAGCGGCGTTCGTCAATGCCCAGCACGGGCAAAAACTGCTTGAGCACCTCAAGGCGGCGGCGGGCGTAAAAGTTGCCAGCGGCGTAGTGGCAGTCGCGCGGGTGGCAGCCGGAAACCAGCACGCCGTCCGCGCCGTTGAGCAGCGCCTTGACAATAAACAGCGGGTCAATGCGGCCCGAGCAGGGCACGCGGATGACGCGCAGGTCTGTGGGCTGGGTGGCACGGGCCACGCCAGCCGTATCCGCACCGCCGTACGAACACCAGTTGCAGAGAAAACCAACAATTCTCAGTTCTTTGCCGTTTAGCACTGGCATAAGGCGTTTACCTCCGCAAGGATCTGGTTGTCAGTAGCGTGTGAAAGCTGGATAGCCCCCTGCGGACAGGTGGACGTGCACAGACCGCAGCCCTGGCAGACGGTTTCGATAACCTGAGCCTTGCCTTCGCCCCGGATTTCCACTTCCTTGATGGCGCCAAAGGGGCAACAGCGTATGCACTTGCCGCAGTTGACGCAGCGGCGGATGTCCACCTGGGCGATCTGCGGGTCGCTTTCAAGCTTGTCCTTGGAGAAGAGCGCCAGCACCTTTGCGGCAGCGGCGGAACCCTGCGCCACGGAGGCCGGGATGTCCTTGACCCCCTGACACACGCCCGCCAGATACACGCCTGCGGTATTGGTCTCCACAGGCTTGAGCTTGACGTGACTTTCCATAAAAAAGCCGTAGCTGTCGTAAGAGATGCGCAGCTTTTCCGCCAGCTGGGGCGAGCCCTTGCTGGCCTCTACGCCAACGGCCAGCACCACCAGGTCGGCCTTGATCTCCACCGGCTGGCCCAGCAGGGTGTCCACGCCCATGACCGTCATCTGGCCGTTGGCGTCGGGGTAGATCTGCGACACGCGGCCCCGGATGTATTCCGTGCCGTATTCTTCCATGGCGCGGCGGGTAAACTCGTCGTACAGCTTGCCGGGCGCGCGTATGTCCATGTAAAAAACAAAGGACTTGGAATCGGGGATGTGGTCCTTGGTCAGGATGGCCTGCTTGGCCGTGTACATGCAGCAGAAGCCCGAGCAGTAGGGACGGCCCACGGATTTGTCGCGCGAGCCCACGCACTGCACAAAGACGATGTTCTTGGGCTCCCTGCCGTCCGAGGGGCGCTTGACGTGCCCGCCCGTGGGGCCGGATGCGGAGAGCAGACGCTCGTACTGCAGGGAGGTGATCACGTCGGGGTATGTGCCGCCGCCGTATTCCTTGTATACGGTCCAGTCCATGAGGTCGTAACCGGTGGCGGCAACAATGCTGCCCACCTCTTCGGTGATGATCTCATCTTCCATGTCGTACTTGATGGCGCCGGTGGGACACACCTTGGCGCACACGCCGCACTTGCCCTTGAGGAGCTGGCGGCAGAATTGCGGATTGATGACGGCCTTCTTGGGGATGGCCTGCGGAAAGGCGATGGTGATGGCCGTGGTGGTGCCCGTCAGTTCGTTAAAGGCGTCGGGCGTCTTTTTGGCCGGGCATTTTTCGGTGCATGCGCCGCAGCCGGTGCACAGGCTCCAGTC
Source organism: Desulfovibrio desulfuricans (assembly GCF_004801255.1). Classification (NCBI taxonomy): domain Bacteria; kingdom Pseudomonadati; phylum Thermodesulfobacteriota; class Desulfovibrionia; order Desulfovibrionales; family Desulfovibrionaceae; genus Desulfovibrio; species Desulfovibrio desulfuricans. The sequence continues at coordinate 247,625 of NZ_CP036295.1, forward strand.
CACATAGGTGGAGCGTTTGCGGATTTTTACCGTAAAGTTGCCCACATAGCCCGAAACATCTTCCACTTCGGAGTAGGCGTAGAGCGTAATGTTGGAGTGCTGGGCCACGTCCACCATCTTGGGGCCGAGAATGCAGGCCGAGCAGTCCACGGTGGGGAAGGTCTTGTCCAGCTTGGCCATCTTGCCGCCAATGGTCGCCTCGCGCTCCACCAGCACCACGGGCACGCCGCCATCGGCGCAGTCAAGCGCCGCCTGAATGCCCGCCACGCCGCCGCCGATGACCAGCACGCGCTTGTTGACGTCAAAGCTTTTGGCCATGAGGGGCCTGTCGTTGCGCAGCTTTTCCACCGCAAGCTGCACCAGCTCGGCAGCCTTGTTGGTGTTGGCTTCCATATCCTTGCCGATCCACGAGACATGCTCGCGGATATTGGCCATTTCAAGCATGTAACGGTTGAGCCCGGCGCGTTCCACCGTACGGCGGAAGGTTGGCTCGTGCATGCGGGGCGAGCACGAGGCAACAACCACGCCGTCGAGCTTGTACTCGTGGATGGCCGCCTCAATGGCCGCCTGACCCGGCTCGGCGCAGGTGTACATGGGGTCGTCGGCATAGACCACGTCGGGATAGGTGCGGGCTATGGCCGCCACCTTGGCGCAGTCCACGGTTCCGGCGATGTTGCTGCCGCAGTGGCAGATAAAGACGCCTATTCTCATTACCTGCCTCCTTCAGCGGCCTTGGCCTTCTGCTCGGCGGGTTTGGCCGCTTCTTCGCGGCGCAGCTCGCCCAATTTGCGGATAAGACCGTCGGCGCTGACGCACAGCTTGTTCAGGCCCAGCTCTTTTTCCGGCAGGTCAAAGGCAATGCCCATCATCTGGGTAAAATAGAGCACCGGCATGCGGAATTTGGTATCCATGGCCGCGCTGGCCTGATCCTGACGCAGGTCAAGGTTCATCTGGCAGAGCGGGCAGGCCACCACAATGGCGTCAGCGCCAAGGCGGGTGGCCAGCTCAAGGATGCGGCCCGAATTTTTGGCCGTCATGGGGCGCTCGGGAATGCCAAAGGATGCGCCGCAGCATGCGGTCTTGAGCGGAAAGTCGAGCATCTCCGCGCCGCAGGCCGACATCATTTCTTCCATGAGCGTGGGGTTTTCGGGGTCGCCGAAGTTCATGACTTCCGCCGGGCGGCTCATGAGGCAGCCGTAGTAGGCCACGAGCTTGAGCCCCTTGAGGCTCTGACGCACGCGGGCTGCGATGGCGTCCATTTCCATCTGCGCGGCAATGCCCTGCATGACGGAGGTGACAGGCGGAAATTCCTTGGCCGAGGGGCCGTCGAGCAGCTCGTCCACCCGGCTGCGAAAGGCGGGGTTTTCCATGCGCTTGGAGGCCATGCGCAGGTTGGAAAGGCAGCTGGGGCAAGGCGTCAGCAGCACTTCGGCCTTTTGCTGGGCGGCGATATCAAGGTTGCGCACGCACAGGGCGGCGGAAAGTTCGGTATCAACCGCGTGGGCCGGGGTGGAGCCGCAGCAGTTCCAGTCGGGAATGTCCACAAGGCGCATGTCCAGAGCTTTGCAGACGGCCTGGGTGGACATTTCGTAATCTTTTGAAGACCCCCTGGCCGAGCAGCCGGGGTAGTAGGCAAAATTCATGGGCGCACCCCCTCTCGCTTGGCGCGTTCCTTGTAGCGCGTAAAGATGCGCGTGACCGGTCCGGCCCCGCCGGGCAGAATGTGGGGCTTGAGGCCCAGCTTGCCCTTTTTGAGGGCTTCGGGTGCTAGATCCACATCGGTAAATACGCGGAGCGAGCGCATCATGTAGAGTGCCATGGTGCCGATTTCGTGGGTGCGGCCAAAGGCGCGCACCGTGTCCAGAAAGGAAAACCAGAATTTTTCCACCTTGGGAACGGCCACCCGGCCTTCCTTGCGCGCCATGTGGCGCAGGGTCTCCATGACTCCGGCCACGTCGATGTTGTTGGGACACCGCTGGCTGCAGGTGGAACAGGACAGGCACATCCAGATGGAACGCGAATCGAGAACCGCGTCTTTCAAACCCAATTGTACCGCCCGCATGATCTGGTTGACCTGCATGTCATAAACGAATCCTGCGGGACAGCCGGCAGTACAATTGCCGCACTGATAGCAGGTAGACACTTTTTGTCCGCTGTGCGCTTCCACTTCCTCCGTAAAGGCGGGATCGCGCAGTCGGTTCAGGTTAATGGCTTCGTTCATGGGAACTCTCTGGTTAGAAGCTGATGGGGTGCCGCTGTGACAAGTCTGTCTACAACGCTACAGCAGAAAAAGTCAAAAATCTAGGCTCGCACCCATGCAAATCATTTACTGTGAATTTACTCTGGTTTGTTTGCGGCCCTCTTTGCCAGCGACTGGGCCGCACGCAGGCCAAGAAGGTAGCTCTCCACGCCAAAGCCGCAGACGCTCCCCGCGCAGACAGGCGACAGCACCGAATGGTGGCGAAACTCCTCGCGCGCGTGAACATTGGACATGTGCACCTCAACCACCGGCACAGGCAGGATGGCCAGCGCGTCGGCCAGGGCGTAGCTGTAGTGCGTCCAGGCTCCGGCGTTGATGACCACAGCCTGCACTCCCTCGTCCAGCGCCTGATGGATGCGCTCAACCATGACGCCCTCGTGGTTGGTCTGAAAGCTCTCTACCGTTACGTTCAGTTCCCCGGCCAGCGTCTGCAGGGCCGCGTCAATATCCGCCAGGGTGGCCGTTCCGTACTGTGAAGGATCGCGCTTGCCGAACATGTTCAGGTTGACGCCGTGCAGTACAAGAATTCGCATGGAAGCCTCGCTTTTCATGTCGGGTTATCGGGGTTGCTGCCCAAGAGCCGTCTCAAGGGCCCGCCGTGATTCGGCAGGCAGCCCCTGCCCGGTCCACAGGCAAAACTGCGCATCCCCCTGACCAAAAAACATCTCCAGCCCTGATATGCAGCGACGGCCAGCCGCGCGCGCCTCTCGCAAAAAGCGCGTTTCAAGCGGGTTGTACACAATATCGTAGGCAAGGGGTGTTGCGTTGGCATCACTTTGGGGCGCAAGTTGCGCTGCCAGCGAAAAGTCGTAGGGGGTGTCGTCTTCGGCCTTGCCGCGCATGCCAAGAGGCGTGGTGTTGACAACCAGCAGGGCGGGCGGCTCGTGCCGGTCTTTCCACAGCAGGGGGGCGAGGCCAAATTCATCGGCCAGCGGCAAATGGGATTTGTCGGAGGGCGTGGCTACAAAAACATGGGCCGGTCGGCCTTCGAGGCTCGGCGCGGTAAGGCCCGCCGCCACGGCGCGCGCCGCGCCGCCCGCGCCCAGCAGCAGCACGTCTGTCCCGGCTAGCGGCACGCCCGCAAGGGGAGCCATAAAGCCGGCCACATCGGTATTTTCACCGCAAAGGCGGTCGCCCTGCCAGTAAATGGTATTGGCTGCGCCCACGCGCCGCGCAAGGGGGCTCACCTCGTCCAGCAGGGGCAGAAGGCCCACCTTGTGGGGAATAGTTACGGAACAGCCGCGAATGTTGAGCAGCCGCACGCTTTCCACAAAGGCGGGCAGCCTGTCGGGCGGCACTTCCCACTTCAGGTACAGGGCGTCGATGCCAAGCGCTGCAAACCCAGTATTGTGCAGCAGCGGCGAAAGACTCTGGGCCAACGGCCAGCCCGTGACGCCATAAAGGGCTGTGCCCGTAGCAGGGGATGCGGCTGCGCTCATGGGCGTGCTCCTGAAAAAAGGACGGCAAAAAACATGCGTTGTTGGGCCGACTGCCGCAACACGGTGGACTACCATACCCTATGGGATTGCCTGGGGCAATGCCGCGCGGTCGGGATTGCCCGGCTAATCCGAGTAGTTGGGTGATAAATGGCGGTTGCCAGCCGAGCAGGCGTTAACCTGCGGGCTTTGCTGCGGATACGGCAAAGCCCGGCGAACCGGGGCATAAAATATGGGGGGGGGCAGGCAAGCGGGCCTTGCGGGGACTGCGAAATGCAGTTGGGGCCAGCGGCTACGAGCGCTTGAGCTCCATGGCCTTTTGCAGCATCTGGTCGGCGGTGGTCACCACCTTGCTGTTGGACTGAAAACCGCGTTGCGTAACAATCATGTTGACCATTTCATTGGCCATGTCCACGTTGGAATTTTCAATGTTGTAGGCATTGATTTTTCCGTAATTTTCTGTACCTGCAACGCCCATATCCATCTGGCCGGAGTCTGGCGAGGCGGAAAAAAGGTTGTTGCCCTCGCGGCGCAGTCCGTCCTCGCTGGTGAACCTGCACAGGGGTATCTGCCACAGGTTCATGCTCTCGTTGTTGGAGTACTTGCCCACAACGGTTCCGTCCGCGCTGATGCTGATGTTGTTCAGCGAGCCTTCGGGGTAGCCGTCCTGGGTCTTGGTGCGGGTGACCGCCGACTGCGTCGTGTAGTTGGTCGTGGCGTCGGCGGCGCGGGTATAGGCATTGCCCATGCTGGCCAGAGCCGTGGGGTCCGTGCCCACGCTTGCGGCGTTGCCCGGTGTGTTTTGCCAGCCGCTCTTGGCGGAGATGCCCATATTTACCGTAACGGGCGAGCCGTTGACGGACATTTGCGGCAGACCGTCCTTGGTAAGGGTGGCCGCATTCCAGTCGGCAAGACTGGTGCTGCCCGCAGTGGCGGGCGTGTAGGCCGACATGCCCGTGATCTGCCCGCTGGCGTTGAAGCTCATGGTGCCGGACATGAGCGCCTGCGCCGTGCCGCCTTTGCTGTCGGCACTGGACGCGATAAGGTACTCGGCGGTGGTGCCGGAGCTGCCCGAGGGCGCGCCGTCAAAATATATGGTGGCCGAGTGGGCCGTGCCGTCGGCGCCGTACAGGGTAATGTCCTGGCTGTAGCCGTAGGCGGAGCTGCTCAGGGGCGGCGTGTTGGCCGAATTGTACTGCCCGAGCAGGCTGAAATACGGGTTGGCGGCGTCCGACGAGTGGTCGGTGCTCTGCGCCACGTTAAAGCGCAGATCAACGGAGGTTGTGGCCTTGGGCGACATCTTGGCAAACTTGTCGATGGTTACCTGGTTCAGTCCGCCCTTGGTGCCGTCTGCATTGTACTTGTAGCCCATCAGGGCCATGCCCGCGGGAGTGCGCAGCACCCCGGTGTCGTCCGGTCTGAAGTCGCCAGCGCGGGTGTAGTACTGGTTGCCGGTTTTGTCGGTAACCTGAAAGAACCCCTTGCCGCTGATGGCCATGTCGGTGACGGTATTGGAAGACTCAAACGCTCCCTGCCCGTACATGGTGCGCACGGCGTCCACCTGAACGCCCTGGCCCACCTGGCCCAGAGCCACCCGTGAATTGGTCTGCGAACTCCACCCCTCGCCAATATTGCCCTGCTGCGCGTAAAAGACGTCAGAAAACAGAATGCCTTGCTGCTTGTAGCCGATGGTGCTCACATTGGCGATGTTGTTCGAGATGACGTTCATGCCGTCGCCCAAACTTTTCATGCCTGTGGCCCCGATGTACAAAGACGAGTTCATGTTCTGCCTCCTGCCGGGAGGGAAATTTTTTCCCATATCCGGTAACGACGCCAAGCCTCCGCCGGGGAGCCCCGCTGTCGTTCTGCCGCATTTGCGCGCGGTACGCCTGACCTGCCGTCATTTGCGGCAGGCAAATAAAAAAGGCGAAGGGGAAAATTATTCCTCTCCGCCCTGTATAGAAGCAGAATCTGTGCCAGCCCGCGCGGCAAAACACCGGGGCGCAGCGCTTATTTTTGCAAAGGCAGGCCTGCCTGCTGCCAGGCCGTGACGCCCTGGTTCATGTGCAGGATGTTGGTGATGCCCTCTTTTTCCATGGCATCGTACGCGCCTGCCGAGCGGTTGCCCGTACGGCAGTACAGCAGGATGGGCTTGTCCTTGGGCAGGGCGAGTATCTGCGAGTCAAAGGACGCGCCAAAAAAGTCCATGTTCACCGCGCCGGCAAGGTGTCCCTCGCGGAACTCCGCCGGGGTGCGCACGTCCACAATGGTCAGGCCCTGCGGCGGGTTTTGCAGTAGCCCGGCGGCTTCATTGACGCTGATATCCTTGGCGGCCGCCTGAACGGCCACCAGCAGGATGAGGCATGCAAGCGCCGACGCAAGGCCGTGCAGCCGCGCGCGCGTTGTCGTTGCGGACCGGTATCGGGTCATGTGCGTATCCTGTGCTGTTTGCGGGGCGGCGCACCGCCCCCGTGCACTGCTGAGCTACACGATGGCGGCGCGGGCCTTGGCAAAACCATCGGCGGCATTGCGGATGACTTTTTCATCCACGCAGAAGGCCAGACGGAAGTAGCCGGGGCAGCCAAAGCCCGAACCCGGCACCGCCAGAACGCGCTCGTCAACAAGCCTGTTCACAAAGGCCACGTCGTCCCCTCCGGGCGCCTTGGGGAAGAAGTAGAAGGCCCCTGCGGGCATCTGAAATTCGTAACCGGCGTTTTTGAGCACCTCGGCCATGGCCTTGCGGCGGGTGGCGTAGATGTTCAGGTCAACCTGGCTGCCCAGGGCGGCGGCCATGATATGCTGGCCCACGACCGGCGGGTTTACAAAGCCGAGGATGCGGTTGGTAAGGGTAAGGCCCGCCATGAGCTCGGCCTTTTCGTGGAGCAGGGGCGACACGGCCGCAAAGCCCACGCGCTCGCCCGGCAGCGAAAGGCTTTTGGAAAACGAGCTGATGACCACGGCATAGGGGTAGAGCGGCAGCACCGAGGGTACTTCAGCTCCGTCGTACGCCAGAAAGCGGTAGGGCTCGTCGGCCAGGAGCCAGATGGGCTTGCCGTATTCCTGGCTCTTGTTTTCCAGCAGTTCTGTCAGAGCCTTGAGATCCTTGCGGCTGTAAATCACGCCCGTGGGGTTGTTGGGCGAGTTGATGAGCACCACGCGGGTTTTGGGGCTGATGGTCTCTTCAAGCGCCGCCAGATCGGGAGCAAAGGTATCGGGCTTGCTCATGACGGCGCGGAACGTGCCGCCGTGATTGGCCACATAGAAGCCGTACTCCACAAAATAGGGAGCAAATCCCAGCATTTCTTCACCGGGGTTGATAACGGCGCGCAAAAAGGCGTTGAGCACGCCCGCAGCGCCGCAGCCCAGCAGCACGTCGTTGGCGGTCAGGGCTACGCCCTGCTCTTGGCTCAGGTGGGCTGCCAGTTTTTCCCGCGCCCAGGTAAAGCCGCCATTGGGCATGTAGCCAAAGGCAAAGGGTTCGGAGGCGTGTTCGGCAAAGGCCCGCAGGCCGGACACGACTGCAGGGGGGGCTGGCAGGTCGGGGTTGCCCAGGCTGAAGTCATAAACATTGTCCGCGCCGTAACGGGCCTTGAGCTGTCCTCCGGCCTCGAACATGCGCCTGATCCACGAGGCGTTTTCCAGATACCCCGAAACACTGTCTGCAAGAATGGACATATACTGCTCCCACTGGTTGTTGTATTCGACCTGACTATTGGTTATGCTTCCAAAAGCCGCATAAAGCAATTGTCATTTGGAGGCTCTGATGCGTTTTGAATTTTTAGGCAAAGCCCGGCGCGTGCTCATTCCTGCGCTGTGCGCGGTGGCCCTGCTGCCCGCTTGCGCCTCCAAGGAGACGCAGGAAGTTACTGACGGCATGGCCGTTACCGTTACCCTGCGTGATGTTCATCGTTGTTCTCGTATCTCGCCCGAAATCCAGGTTGCCCAGGTTCCTGCCAGTACGGAGTATTACGACGTTCGCCTGGTGGAGTTTACCGGCGATTCACAGGAGCTGTACCTTGGCGGCGGCTCGTGGAACAACGACGGCACTGGCGTTATCCCCGAGGGCGGTCTGACCCGTCACTATCGCGGTCCCTGCCCGCCCAGCGGACAATCCAGGGAATACGCCTTTGTGGTGTCGGCCATGACCCGCCAGAGCATGCAGCCCCTTTCTGTACGGCTGTACCGTTTTACACAGGAATAAACCCCGGCGGTTTGCACCGCTCCAGGCCGCCATGGCGGCCTGGAGCGGCAAGGCAAAACGGCAATTCCGTCCCGTTGCGGTGGTACCGCGCGGGGCGGTTTTTTGTTGCCCTGCGTCGTGCGCGGCGTCTGGCCTCACGCTTTGTATCCTGCCCGACAATGCGGGCCATGGCGTCGGCCTGCAACCCCGTGCTGTCGTTGCCGCCAGCTGTCGGAGCAAATTTTATCCGTTTTTCAGCCCTCTGGGCGGGCCCTGCAATACGGATTTTGCGGTGCGCAACCGCCCAGTCCATAAAACAGCAACAGGCGCTGGGGGCGTTGTTACGCCGCCAGCGCCTGTTGCGCGTAGTTGCCTAGTCGTCTTCGTCTTTCAGTTCCGGCGGCACGGCCACCGCGCCGGTGATGATGCGGCGGCGCGGGGCGGGCGTCTGGGCTTCAGGCGCTGCCGCACGGCGCACTGCCGGTTCGGGCAAAGTATTGTACAGCGCCCAGAAGGGCGGGTAGAGACCGGTCATGATGCCGGGGTTGCCCAGTTTCTGGTGTGGGCTTGCGCAGGCGGTCAGGGCAAGGGCCATCGCCCATACCGGATCGGGGGCGTTCCAGCCCGTACGAGCGCCGGTTTGTTCTTTTTTGCACAATCTGCCGTTTTCATCCAATTCGAGTCCCACTGCAGAAAGAAAACTTTCCGCCGTCGTTTTGTCCGTTCCGCAGGGCAGGGCGGGCAGAACGGCCTTGTCGCCGCGCAGGGCTGCGCAAGCAGCCAGCGCCAGCGGCAGAGGGGCCCACGCGGCGGGAAAACCGGCGGGCAGATCGCCCTTGGCGTACTGCTTGAGAGGGGTGGCGGCGCTGGCGAACACCTCGGCGCCTTCCTTGCTGGTTTCGCACCGCAGGTCGAGGCCAAGCTGTTTCAGCAGGTCCCAGCCCGCTTCCGCCGCAGGCAGGGCGGGCCACTGACCGCCCAGGCGGGCTTCGCCGCCGAGGGCCAGCGGCAGGGCCAGCAAAAAGATCGCCAGTTCCGGCTCCATGGCCGCTTCGGGCTGCGCGGGCAGACTGAGCGGACCAGGATTGACGCGCACCTTGGCGCCCTCGATCTGCACGTCGGCGCCCGCTGCGCGCAGGATGGGCAACACACGGGCCACAATGAGCCTGTGGTCGGGGTGCGCGGACAGGTCAAGGGCAATGGCTCGTTCGTAGCAGGGGGCGGCCAGCAGTATGCCTTCGGCCAGCTCTGCCGGAACGTCGGCCGGAAGCATGACGGAGTCGGGCAAAATGCCGGAGCACTCAAGCCGCGCGGGCAGCCCGTCGCTCTTGGGCACAACGTGCACGAGCCGCGCGCCCAGGGCTGGCAGAAAGTGCCGCACAGCGGAAAAATCGGCCAGCTTGAGGCTGGAATCGCCGGTAAACTTGGCCCGCGAGGGGCGGCCAAGGTAATGGCCCAGCAGCATAAAGAAGTTCCAGGCGCTGTCGCCCGTGTGGATAACCTTGTCAGGCGCGGCCAGCGGGGCTGCGGGGCGTGCGATGACGCCCTCGTCCTCGCGTGTGAGCGAAGCGCCCGCCTGGTTGAGCATCTTGACGCAATCCACAATGGGGTCGTTCATGAGGCAGGGCGACAGGTGCAGCGGCTGGCCCGTGGCTGCGGCCAGCATAAGCCAGGCGCGGGTGGCGCGGCAGGCAAGGGGCGCGGGCATGCGCAGACGCACATGCTTTGCGGGCGGCGCAAGGTTGAAGGCCGTGCGCGGCGTTTCGTGGGCGGTTGCGCCAGCTTCGCCCACCTCGTCAGCGCCGTCGCGCGCAGAGGCGGGGCGGGGCTGAAATTCCACTTCCTGCATGAGCGAAAAAAAGTGGCCGGAAAGACGCGCATCGCGGCTGATGCGGGAGACGGAGGCCTCCCACGATTCGCGGATGGTTTTTTCTTCCGTCGAGTCGAGCCGGGGCTTGTCGCCGCGCATACGGACAAGAATATTGTTGCGGCGCAGCAGCAGTCGCAGAATGTCGCGGTCTATCTCGCAGACTACCTCCCGCAGGGGTTTGCGGGCGCGCGTATCGCCGGTTTCGTGCCCATTGTGTTGGCCGCGCGGGGCGCGTGGGCCCCGTCCTTCGCGCATATCACGTGGTGCGCGGGAATCGTTGGAGTTGTCGGTCATGCCTTGTCCTGTACTGATAATGAACTTTGGATAGGAGGGGTTCGCCCGTGGCGCAGCGCTGGAAAAACAACAGGTTGCCGACTCATGGTTCGATTTGCCCCAGGGGCTTCCCTTATCTGCCCAAGCGTGTTAGCTTGAAATGAGCTCTCTGGCAAGGGTTGCGCACGGTGCGTTCCCGTAAGGGCAGAGCTGCTGGCATTTGAAATGCTTGTGACACGCGAGGGCCAAAAATGCCAAAGGGTTTTTTTTTCACAAGACTCTCAATGCGTTGAAATTGTTGCGAATCTGCACAATGCCCCTGTGACGTTTCCACGAAATTTTGCAGAGGGGGGTTGACTCAAAGGCTAAGTGCTTGTTACTAATTGCGCAAGCCATACGCCCAACCTTCGTTGTGGAGGCGCTCGGCTAACCCCGGCGTGACGGATTTGCCGCGCGCCTCGCCGAACCCGGCGGGTTTTTCTGAAACACTTAAAGAGTTGGAGGATACGTATGCCGACGTTTGTCGATCCGTCCAAGTGCGACGGCTGCAAGGGTGGCGAAAAGACGGCCTGCATGTACATTTGCCCCAATGATCTCATGATTCTTGATCCTGAGGAAATGCGGGCTTACAATCAGGAACCCGATGCCTGCTGGGAATGCTATTCCTGCGTGAAGATCTGCCCCCAGGGCGCCATTACGGCCCGCCCCTATGCAGACTTTGCCCCCATGGGCGGGACCTGTATCCCCATGCGTTCGGCCGACTCCATCATGTGGACTGTTAAGTTCCGCAATGGCAACGTGAAACGCTTCAAGTTCCCCATCCGCACTACCCCTGAAGGTTCCATCAAGCCTTTCGAAGGCAAGCCCGAAGGCGCTAACATTGACGACGAACTGCTGTTCACCGAATCCGCTCTCGCCGCCCCCAAGGCAGTGCTGGGCAAGAAGTTCGACGTCGCTGAAGCCGACAAGTCCTTCACCTGCATGGAACACGGCCATTAGGCTATTGCAACCGCTAGTGCGATAAGGAGAAACAATTATGCCAATGATTCCCGTCAAGGAAGCGACGAAGGGTGTGGCCATTGCCGAGCCTGAAGTGAAAGAACATGCTGTTGACCTGCTGATCGTGGGCGGCGGCATGGGTTCCTGCGGCACCGCTTATGAAGCGGTGCGCTGGGGCGACAAGCACGGCCTGAAGATCATGCTGTGCGACAAGGCCACCCTCGAGCGCTCCGGCGCCGTGGCCCAGGGTCTTTCCGCCATCAACACCTACCTGGGTCAAAACGACGCTGACGATTACGTCCGCATGGTCCGCACCGACCTTATGGGCCTGGTTCGCGAAGACCTTATCTTCGACGTGGGCCGTCACGTTGACGACTCCGTGCATCTGTTTGAAGAATGGGGCCTGCCCTGCTGGATCAAGGGCGAAGACGGCCACAACCTGAACGGCGCCGCCGCCAAGGCCGCCGGCAAGAGCCTGCGCAATGGCGACGCCCCCGTGCGTTCCGGCCGCTGGCAGATCATGATCAACGGTGAATCCTACAAGTGCATCGTGGCCGAAGCCGCCAAGAATGCCCTGGGTGAAGACCGCATCATGGAACGTATCTTCATCGTGAAGCTGCTTCTCGATAAGAACACCCCCAACCGCATCGCCGGCGCCGTGGGCTTCAACCTGCGCGCTAACGAAGTGCACATCTTCAAAGCCAACGCCATCATGGTGGCCGCTGGCGGTGCCGTTAACGTGTACCGTCCCCGCTCCACCGGTGAAGGCATGGGCCGCGCCTGGTATCCCGTGTGGAACGCCGGTTCGACCTACACCATGTGCGCTCAGGTTGGCGCCGAAATGACCATGATGGAAAACCGCTTCGTGCCCGCCCGCTTCAAGGACGGTTACGGCCCCGTGGGCGCGTGGTTCCTCCTGTTCAAGGCCAAAGCCACCAACTCCAAGGGTGAAGATTACTGCGCCACCAACCGCGCCATGCTGAAGCCCTACGAAGATCGCGGCTACGCCAAGGGTAATGTCATTCCGACCTGCCTGCGTAACCACATGATGCTTCGTGAAATGCGCGAAGGCCGCGGCCCCATCTACATGGACACCAAGACCGCCCTGCTGAACACCTTCGCCACCCTGAACGAAGAACAGCAGAAGGATCTTGAATCCGAAGCTTGGGAAGACTTCCTCGACATGTGCGTGGGCCAGGCCAACCTGTGGGCCTCCACCAACACCGCGCCTGAAGAACGCGGCTCGGAAATCATGCCCACCGAACCTTACCTGCTCGGCTCCCACTCCGGCTGCTGCGGCATCTGGGTTTCCGGTCCCGACGAAGCTTGGGTGCCCGAAGACTACAAAGTGCACGCCAGCAACGGCAAGGTCTACAACCGCATGACCACCGTTGAAGGCCTCTTCACCTGCGCCGACGGCGTGGGCGCTTCCGGCCACAAGTTCTCCTCCGGTTCGCATGCTGAAGGCCGTATGGCCGGCAAGCAGATGGTTCGTTGGTGCCTTGATCACAAGGACTTCAAGCCTGAGTTCGCTGAAACCGCCGATGAACTGAAGAAGCTGGTTTACCGTCCCTTCTACAACTTCGAGCAGGGCAAGGCCGCTTCTACCGACCCCGTGGTGAACCCCAACTACATCACGCCCAAGAACTTCATGATGCGCCTTGTCAAGTGCACCGACGAATACGGCGGCGGCGTAGGTACCTACTACACCACCTCCAAGGCGCTGCTTGACACCGGCTTCAACCTGCTGGGCATGATGGAAGAAGACTCCTTCAAGCTGGCCGCTCGTGACCTTCACGAACTGCTGCGCTGCTGGGAAAACTACCATCGTCTGTGGACGGTGCGTCTGCACATGCAGCACATCTCCTTCCGTGAAGAATCCCGCTACCCCGGCTTCTACTACCGTGCGGACTTCATGGGCCTGGACGACGGCAAGTGGAAGTGCTTCGTGAACTCGAGGTACAACCCCGCTACCGGCGAAACCAAGATCTTCAAGAAGCCCTACTACCAGATCATCCCCGACTAGTCGGCGGCACTGATGCCATATGGGGGCGGCCGCAAGGCCGCCCCCTCTGCTGCAAGCCCTGGCCCGGCCAGAGCCTGCAGCGGCGAAAAACGCGTGCCGGCGGCGGCCCAGGCCCTGTCGGAAAAAGAGCGGTTTTCGTGCCAGCCTGTTGGCGCGGCGTGTGTTTTGGCATACGGTGCGCAGCACGAGGCAAATGTTCGGCAAGGGGATGACCGGCAGCAGGCCCCCCCATTGCTGGCGGGCGTGGTGCGGGCAGTTTTGTGCGCTGACGCTCGCAGAGGTCGGCCACGGGGCCGCTCCTTTTTTTTTCGCGGCGGGAGTCCTTTTCCTTCTTCAGCCGCTATGCAACAACGCAGGAGGATATCCAGGATGTCCAATGCCATTCTCGTCGTGGGCGGCGGCTTTGCAGGCCTCACAGCCGCCATCGAAGCGGCGGAACTGGGCCACGACGTCTTTATCGTCGAAAAGTCGCCCTGGCTTGGTGGGCGCGTGGCTCAGCTCAATAAATATTTCCCCAAACTCTGTCCTCCCTCCTGCGGCTTGGAAATCCAGTTCCAGCGCATCAGGAAGAACCCGCGAATCAAATTTTTTACGCAGGCCGAAGTGGTCGGGTTCATGGGCGTCAAGGGTGATTACAAGGTGAAGGTGCGCATCAGCCCCCGTCACACCGCCCCCCACAACATCGATTTCAGCCTGCTTGCCTCCAGCCTGACCGGCGAGGTGGAAAGCGAATTCGAGCTTGGTCTTGCCACGCGCAAGGCCCTGCACAAGGATATGCCTTTCGCTTTCCCCAGCCGCTACACCCTTGATCTCGACGCGCTCTCCAAGTCTGACAGCGCTCGGGTTGCCGGGGCCAAGTTTCTGGACGTCAACGAACCGCAGCGCGAGCTCGACCTCAACGTCGGCGCAGTGGTTGTTGCCACCGGCTGGAAGCCCTACGACGTTACCCGGTTGACCAACCTCGGCGCGGGCAGCGTCAAAAACTGCGTGTCCAACATGCAGCTTGAGCGCCTCGCTTCACCCTTTGGCCCCACCGGCGGCCGCATTGTACGCCCCTCTGACGGCAGGGCCCCCAACCAGGTAGCCTTTGTGCAGTGCGCGGGCTCGCGCGACCAGAACCACCTGAACTACTGCTCGTACATCTGCTGTATGGCCACCCTCAAGCAGTGCCTGTACATCGCAGAGCAGAGCCCCGAAACGCAGATCACCGTGTACTACATTGATCTGCGCGCTCCGGGCCGCTACGTTAAGGTGCTCGAAAAGGTCAAGGCGCTGCCCAATGTGAAGTTTGTCAAGGGCAAGGTTGCCGACGCCGTGCAGGCCGAGGGCAACCGCGTGCGCATCACGGCTGAAGACGCCGTGCGCGGCGAAAAGATGACTCTTGATTATGACCTTGTTGTGCTGGCCACTGGCATGCAGCCCTCGCTGGCTGGTGAAGATGCGCCCCTGCCCCTGCCGCTTGATGAAGACGGCTTTATTGCGGGCGGAGAAGAGGCTGGCATTTTCGCCGCTGGTTGCGCGCGCATGCCCCTTGATGTGATGCGCTCGGCGCAGTCTGGCACAGCCGCCGCCCTTAAGGCGGTTCAAACGGTGAAAGGGAGGTAGGCGGCATGTCGGGTAAAATTGGCGTCTATTTTGACCAGCAGAACATTGGCGGCGGGCTTGATCTGACCGCTCTGGCCGAGCAGACGAGCCAGAAGTGGGGCGGTCTTGTGCCCGTGGTCAAGGTTGTTCCTGTGCTGGCCCTGGCCGTGAGCGAAATCAAGGCCGACATCGAAGCGCAGGGGCTGGACGGCGTACTGCTGTGCGGCGCTTCGCCGCGCATCGATGCGGATATCTACCGCCTGCCCGTGCAGGTGGAACACGTAAACCTGCGCGAACAGTGCGTGCAGGCCTATAAAAATCCAGACAAAACCCCCGTGGACACGGCCAATGGCGCGCCTGAACTGTTGGCGCTCATGGCCCGCGACTATGTGAACATGGGCGTGGTCAAGCTGCAGAAGAGCGAAGTGCCCGACTCTGCCGCCGTTACCGGCGTGCAGCGTGTGCTGGTTATCGGCGGCGGCTGGACCGGTCTTACCGCAGCTGCCGAAGCTGCCGAAACCGGCTACGAAGTGGTGCTGGTCGAAAAGGCCGACAAGCTCGGCGGCGCGGCCAACAACATTCCCATGGGTTCGCCCCTTGCTTCGCCCTGGACCGACAAGCAGCCCACCAACGTGGCCGACAAGATCAGCAAGGTGCTTGGCAACAGCAAAATCGCCGTGCACATGAACACCCGCATGGAAAAGCTGGAAGGCCAACCCGGCGAGTTCAAGGCGACCTTTGTCACCCCCGCTGGCTCGCAGACCATCGAAGTGGGCGCAGTGGTGCTGGCCACCGGTTGGGTGCCGCTTGACCAGAAGTACCTTGCCGCCATGGGCCTTGGGCAGAGCACCAAGGTTGTGGATGCCGCCACCTTTGGCAAGATGCTGGTCGCCGACCAGGTGAGCGCCCGTCGCATCGCCTTTGTGCTCGACACCACCATCGCCGAAGAAGCCGTCAAAAAAGCTGCGGAAGAAGCCGAAGCCGCCCCTGCGGCAGAAGCCAAACCCGCCGAGGGCGAAGAAAAGGGCTTTGTGAAGGCAAACCTTGAAAGCTTTCGCCATCTTGCCTATTCCAACGCGGTCAACAGCGTGGGCATGCTGCGGCTTGCCAACACGGTCTGCGAAAAGACCAACGACACCTGTCAGACCTTCATTTTGTACAAGGACATGACTGTTCCCGGCATCCTCGAGCGCTTCTACAAGAAGATGCAGGACCGCCTGGGCGTCATGATGACCAAGGCCGACGTGACCGACATCCGCGAAGCTGGCGACCACATGGTCGTGAGCTGCAAAAATACCCTGCTGGGTATGGACTTTGACCTGGATGTGGATCTGGTTGTCGTGCCCACCGGCCTTGTGCCGACCACGGCCAAGGACGTGACCGTCTGCTTTAACTACCGTCAGGGCCCGGACTTCCCGGATCTGAACCTCTTTGACGGGTTTGCGGATTCCAATTACATCTGCTTCCCCTACGAAACGCGCCGTACCGGCGTGTACGCCGCGGGCTGCGTGCGTCAGCCCCTGACCATGGACGCCTGCGAAGAAGACGCCAGGGGCGCGGTGCTCAAGGCCATGCAGTGCATCGAGGCCGCCAGCCACGGCGTGGCTGTGCATCCCCGTTCGGGCGATCTTTCCTACCCCGTGTTCAACTTTGTGCGTTGCACCCAGTGCAAGCGCTGCACGGAGGAATGCCCCTTCGGCGCTCTGGACGACGACGAAAAGGGAACGCCCAAGCCCAACCCGGCGCGCTGCCGTCGTTGCGGCACCTGTTTCGGCGCTTGCCCGGAACGCGTTATCTCCTTTGCCAACTACAATATCGACCAGATCGGCTCCATGATCCGCGAAGTTCAGGTTCCCAAGGACTTCAAGGCCGACGGCCCCCGCGTGCTGATTCTGGCCTGCGAAAACGACGCATATCCTGCCCTTGACATGGCAGGCGCCCGCAACAAGCCCTGGAGCCCCTACTGCCGCATCATCCCGGTGCGCTGCCTTGGTTCGGTCAACGCCATCTGGGTGTCCGACGCCATGAGCAAGGGCTTTGACGGCGTCATGCTGCTGGGCTGCAAATATGGCGACGACTACCAGTGCCACTTTGTGAAGGGCTCTGAAATCTGCTCACGCCGCAAGGAAAACATTGCCGAGACGCTCAACCGCCTTGGCGTGCAGCCCGAACGCGTGGAACAGCTTGAAGTGGCCATTGACGAATACGACAAGGTTCCCGACCTGATCGACGGCTTTGTTGACCGCATCATGGCCATGGGCCCCAACCCGTTCAAGGGCATGTAGGAGGAAGGCAGCAATGGCACAATGTTCAATCAAACCTGATATGGAGTTTGTCAGGGCACTGGAAGAATCTGGGGGCGAATCCCTCAAGAAATGCTACCAGTGCGCCACCTGCTCCGTGGCCTGCCCTCTCGCTCCGGCCAATGCGCCTTACCCGCGCAAGGAAATGGTCTGGGCTTCCTGGGGCCTCAAAGACAAGCTGCGCGCCGACGTTGACCTGTGGCTCTGCCACAACTGCGGCAACTGCTCTGACCTTTGCCCGCGCGGCGCCAAGCCTGCCGACCTCATGGGCGCGGCACGCAACGTCATTTACCGTGAACTGACCGAACCCACCGTGGTGGGCAAGCTCATGAGCAAGCCCGCTGGCCTGCCCGTGCTGTTCGCCATCCCCGCGGTGCTGTGGCTCTTTGTGTGGTGGATCCGCGCCGGGTTTAACGGCGGACAGTGGTTCCCCCGCGCCGCGGACGGCCGCATTGTTTTCGGCCAGGTGTTTTACGGCGACTACACCATCGACCCCATCTTCATGATCACCTTCTTCGGCGCGGCCATCATCCTTGCCCGGGGGGTCATGAAGCTGTGGGCCCTGTTCAAGCCTGAAGGTTCGCTGGCCGTCATCGGCAAGCAAAAGTGCTGGGTCTGGCATCTGTGGGACGTGCTGTGGGACGAAGTCATCACCCACCGCAAGTTCAACGATTGCGAGGACGGCCCCGCCACCGGCAAGGACACCCCCAACCGCAAGTTTGGCCACATGCTGCTGGTGTACAGCTTTGCCATCCTGGCCTTTGTTACGGCCGTGGTGGCTGGCGGTCACTGGGTCGGCAAGGTCATTCCGCTGGTGCACATTGAAACGCCCATGGCGCTGACCTTCCCCGTGAAGATCCTGGCCAACCTGGGCGCGCTTATGCTGCTGGGCGGTCTTGCCATCCTTACGGCCCGCCGTATGTCGCTCAACCCCAAGTTCCAGGGTTCCAGCTGGTACGACTGGTATTTGCTGGGCATCATCTGGCTGGTGGCCGTCACCGGCGTGCTGTCGCAGTGCTTCCGCCTGGCGGACGCCATTGTGCCCGCCTTCCTGGTGTACTACATGCACCTGGTATTTGTGTGGATGCTTTTTGCTTATCTGCCCTGGTCTAAGCTTGGCCACTTCGTGTATCGCACGGCGGCCCTTGTTTACGCCCGCATGTACGGCAGAAGCTAACGGCGTTGGCCCCCGGCCATGCGCCGGGGGCCGCCCTTGAGGTTGCGCACAGTTCCCCGTGAGCTTTTTGAAAAAATTACGATCTCCGAGGAGGAGGCCGCCATGTCTGATACATCTCGTAAAGTTTTTCCCGTGGAGTCCGTGCTTGCCCTGGTTGTGGGCAAGGAGGGCGTAGACGTCAAGGAAATCGCCGGTTTTGTGGCCGGTCGTTCCGTTGCCTGTGATACCTGCGCCAAGGCCGTTGGCCCCTTTGCCGCCGCGTGGCTGGCCCGCTGGTACCCCAAGTTTGCCGACCTGAACTGGGTTGAAGGCCAGTCGTGGGACGCCTTTGTCAACACGGGCCGTAGCGCCCTTGGCGACAATGTTTCCCTGACCTGCATGGACGGTCTGACCAAGACCCTGTGCGACAAGGTGCTGACCTACCTTGGCGAAACCTACGCCAGCATGGCCGCCCAGACTGCCGCCGCCGCCGCTCTTGAAGAACGCGTGCGCGCGCTGGAGCCCGCCGAGTCCCGCGCCGCCGCTCTTTCCAAGAAGGTTGACGAGCTCGAAGCCAAGATCAAGACCATGAACACCGATATGGGCGGCCTGCGCAAGCAGGTGGCCGAATTCCAGGGCAAGGTCGCCATCAACCATGACGAACTGATGATGAACATCAAGGACGCCATCAAGGACGGCCTCAAGGGCATGGTCGTGGGCGGCGTTGCCGCTGGCGCCGCCGGTGCCGCCGCTGGCGAAGAAGCCGCTCCCGCAGCTGAAGAAAACGCCGTGCCGGACGATTTCGGTTTTGGTGCTTCCGGCTCCAACAACGACGGTTTCGGTTTCTAAGAGTTTATGCGTTTATACGGGCGGCTGGGCTTACCCCGCCGCCCGGGCAAATAAAAAACCCGCCATTGGCGGGTTTTTTATTTGCTGCAGCACTACGGCACAGTTGCGGGCAGATGCCTGCAAAACGGCAGCTGCCCTGCAAGGCCGCAAAATTGCCGTTACCAGCGCTCGGGCATGGAGTGTGGCGGCAGCGCATTTTCCGGCTGGTCGCCCAGCTTTTCGCGCAGCAACCTGATCACCGACGTGGCGTCGGCAAAATCCTGCTCGAGCTTGTCCAGCTGAAGCTGTTGGGCCGTCAGGGCAGCATCCAGAGCCTTGAGGCGCTCCTCCTGAAAAAACGTCAGTTCTTCCAGCCTGGTCAGCCTGTCTTCGTCATTGACGTGGCGGGACATGGATTCCTCTCCGTTGCAAGCAGTTGGAAATATCAAGCACGCCGTACACCTTTGCGCCCGCTTTCTCTTTCAGTCTGGCGGCTGCGTCCGTCGTCTCCGGCAGTTCGGTTGTTGCGCCTGTCGGGGCCGCGCCCGTCGGCATCGGGACGGTAGCCCCGCGAGTGTTGCCCGCCCTCAGGCGTGGCCTGCCGGTGCTGACGCGAGGGTCGGTTGGCCTCCTCCCGTCCTGTCGAGTCGTCGCGGCGTCCCTGCCCAATGCGGGTGGGGTGCTCCTGCGGGTTGTTGCCTGCACGGGAGTCTTGCCGGGCGCGGGGGCGTCCGGGGGTTTCGTTCTCCGCCGTAGCGGGCATAAGGATGTAGTGCTGCCGCATGCGTTGGGCATCGGTGCGCGCCACATAGATGGGCTCGCCCATTTCGTCGCGGCCGCAGTAAAACATGGCCGTGGCAATGGTGCCGGGCGTGGGGATAAAGCACTGGGTCTGCTGCGGGTTCCAGTGCCGCTGCCGCAGCCAGCGCGACAGGGTGCGCATGTCCTCGTCCGTGCAGCCGGGAAAGCCGCTCATGAGGTACGGCACCACATACTGTTCGCGACCCGCAGCGCGGCTTTGCCGTACAAAACTGTCCAGAAAAACCTCAAAGACATCCAGTGGGGGCTTGCGCATGAGTTCCAGCACGGAGGGCGCGCAGTGCTCGGGCGCGACCTTGAGCTGTCCGCCCGTAAACTCGCCCGTATAGGCCGCCAGCGCATCCGCATCGCGCAGGGCCAGGTCGGCGCGCACGCCGCTGGCCACGCGGGCCTGCTTGACCTCGGGCAGCGCCGCAACCTTGCGCAGCAGCTCAACATGCCTGTGCTGCGGCGTGATAAACGACTTGCACACGGATGGAAAACAGCAGCTGGCGCGTCGGCACACGCTCTTGACTGGCGAAGTGTTGCCCTGGGCGTGACGGCTGTCAAGGGCGCAGTGCCCCTGCCACATGTTGGCCGTGGGGCCGCCCACATCCGAGATGGCCACCGGCCCCTTGCCTCGGGCCATGTTTTGCTGGCCCAACAGGCGGGCCTCTGAAAGTATGGACTGTTCGGAGCGCGAGCTGATGCGTCTGCCCTGATGCAGGGCCAGCGAGCAGAACGAGCAGCCGCCGCCGCAGCCCCGGTGGCTGGTGATGCTGGTGCGCATCATTTCCGCAGCCGGGATCGCCTCTTTGTAGCGCGGGTGCGCCAGCCGGGTGAAGGGCAGGGTGTACAGGTCGTCCATTTCTTCCGTGCTCAGGGGCTGCGCGGGGCGGGCAAGCACCACGGCGCGGTCGCCCACGGGCTCGTAAGCCCAGGCGTCGAGCCGGTGCACCTGCCGTTCCAGCTCCTGCGTCAGTTTGAGCAGCTGAAAGGAGTCGGACAAAATTTCCTCGTGCGCGGGCAGGGCAACCCACGGCTCGTCCTCAAGCGCGGGGGGCAGGTTGGCCGGGTGACCGGAGGCGTCCAGTTTGTCCATCCAGGCTGTACCGGAGATGCCGCGAATACCCTCTCCCCTGTCCAGGCGTTGCGCGCATTCGATAATCGCCTTTTCGCCCATGCCCCAGATGAGCAGGTCGGCCTTGGCGTCCATGAGAATGGGCCTGCGCAGCGCGTCTGTCCAAAAATCGTAGTGTGAAACCCGGCGCAGGCTGGCCTCGATGCCGCCAAGCACGATGGGCAGACCGGGAAAAGCCCGGCGGGCCAGATTGGCGTATACGAGACAGGCGCGGTTGGGCCGCGCGCCCGCCTTGCCGCCGGGGGTGTAGGCATCGTCATGGCGCTTTTTGCGAAAGGCCGTGTAGTGAGCCAGCAGCGAATCGAGCGCACCTGCGCTGACCCCGGCAAAAAGGCGGGGACGCCCCATAACAAGCAGATCGTCGGTGTTTTCCCAGCCGGGCTGGGCAACAATGCCGGTGCGGAAGCCGTGCCGGATAAGCCAGCGGGCAAGCAGCACGTTGCCAAACGAGGGGTGGTCAACATAGGCGTCGCCGTTGATCAACAGAACGTCAAGCTGGTCCCAGCCAAGGGCGCGCATTTCTTCCGCGCTCATGGGCACAAAGCGCGGCTGGCGCAACGCGCCTCGCGGGGCGTCGCCGGGCGCGGCCTCGTCTGCCCAGAGGGAACTGACGGTTTTGCCCTTTGCCTGTCGCGCCTGCGGCGAGGGCGCACTGTCGCGCAAAAGATCGGGGAAGGGCGGCCTGCGGGCGGCAACGGGGTTGCCGTCGGCCTTGCCTGAGGCTTTACCTCCAGTATCGGGGGCAGACGCACCGTGCGTGTTGCCGACGTTTCTGGAGGCCTTGCGCCGCGCGGCACCTCTTGACGCATCAGCGGGCGCACCCGCGGACAGGGGAGCGGCAGCCTTTGGGGAACTGTCGGGCTGCCGCTCGAAAGCAGGGTCGCCCTGGCTGTCGTGCTGACGCCAGGGCTGCGGAAATGACGGGGAACGTTTATTTGCCATTGGGGGGGGTCACCAGGGGCATGTCGGCGTTGCCGGGCATGGGCATTGTGGAATTGCCGGGCATACCGCCCTGGCCGCCCATCATGTTGCCCATGCTGCCGCCCATGTGCCCGGACGAATGGTTGGCGACAAATTCGTCCCACTCGGCGCGCTCAATGGCTTTGTCGCCGTTTTTGTCAATAACGGTAAAGGCTTCTTCGCGCATGTTGGGAAAACATGTCTTGAATTCCTCGTAGGTTACCTTGCCGTCCTTGTCGGTGTCCATCAGCTCAAATTTATCAACCTTGCCAGCCTCGGCAGCGGCGGGGTTGGCCTGGGCGGACGCAGCCCAAAGGCAGAGCACTGCGGCAAAAGCTATGTGCAAAAGCTTCATGGGGGGTCTCCTTGTGGTGTTGGCAGCCCGACAGGGCAAAGCGCCTGCCTGCTGCAAAGCAAACATAAAGCCTTGCGCGTGATCGGCAAGGCCGTTGCCCCTGACCGGGCTAATCTTTTCTGAATTCGAGGCCCATCTTTTCCATGAGCTCAATACACAGGGTCAGGTTGTCGGGCTGTCCCGGCTTGTGGTCATCGGGGTAGAGCAGGGCAGACATATAAAAAACCGAGTTCAGACGCAAAGACATTCTCGCACTTGCCGAAAAGCCTTCTAGGGCAAGCGCGTAGTTAAAGCGTGTTTCGCCGGGCAGGGGTTCAAGCAGGGGTTTGGCGTCTTCCGCCATGCTGGCGAGCAGCTCGGCCTTGCGGCGCATGAGTTCATTATGGCCGGGGGTATCTCCGGCGTCAAGGCGGGCAAGGGCCTGCGTCTCCGCCGTCATCACTTCCGCATGGCGGTTGCGCAGCCAGAGGAAAAGACTTGCCAGGGGCTGTTCGTTGGTGTTTGCGCTCACGGGATCCTCCTGCAGGGTTCGGCACGTCCATGTGTTTGGCGTGCGTGATGCTTAAAATGATACAGTTCAGAAAAGAAGGCAACGCCGGGCAGGCAATTTGCTGCGCGGCTGCGGGCGGTCATTGACAGACGCGCCCGTTTTGAAGAAATATTATACTAGATCCCCCCCCTCATTTATCTGAGCCGCGAGGACAACATGGGCATTTCTCTTCGGGCCAAACTTGCCTGCGGGTTTGGCGTCATCCTGCTGATTTTTGTCGTGACGGGCACTTTTGCCATGCTGGCCATGCGCGCCCAGCGCGCTACCCTGAGCATGCTGGGCAGGCACGAGTTGCCTACCATCAGCCTGCTGCAAGAGGCATCGCTTGGCATGCAGCTGTACCGCAAGGCTGAAAAGGATATCCTGCTTAACCTGGGCGACGCCAAAGCGCTTAACGGCTATATGGGCAAGCTCAACGAACTTGCAGGCGTGCAGGGCAATAATTTGCGCCAGTTGCAAAACGTCCTGCGGGGCAATCCGCAGGACGGGCCCAGCGCCGAGGCCCTGGCGCAGGAGGCCGCACAGGCCTTTGCCAACTATGATGCAATTGTGCGGCCTACCTCTGCTGAGCTGGCAGCCGGTACAGGTTCCATGGACGCAACCCAGGCCAACACCTTTTACACCACTTACAAAAACCATGTGCACGCCACAGAAAAAAATCTGGCGGCCCTTGAAGCGCAGTTTATGGCGCGAGTTGTGTCAAGCCAGCAGGAGTTGGCGGAGCAGACGCGCAGCACGGAGACGCTGTTGATGGCATCCATAATCGGCAGCGTGCTGTGCGGGGCCGGCATAGGGCTGTTGGTGCTGCTGTCTGTCACCCGGCCCCTTGGGCGCGTGGTCAACCTTGCGCGGACCGTGGCCGCAGGCGACCTTGAGGCCAGGGCCAGCGGCGCATACAGCGCGGAGATGGCTGTGCTGCGCGATAGCATTGAAGCCATGGTGGGCACGCTCAAGGCCAAGATAGCAGAGGCCGAAGGCAGAAGCGCCGAGGCGGCGGAAGAAGGTCAAAGGGCCCGGCAGGCGGCGCAAGAGGCTCAGGCCGCCAAGGCCGCCGCAGAGCGCGCCAGGGCCGAGGGCATGATGGAAGCCGCAGGCCAGCTGGAACGCTCGGTGGAGGGCATCTCTGCGGTCACGGCAGCCATATCTTCGCAGGTGCGGCAGGCCAGTACTGGCGCAGAGCGGCAATCGTCCCGCGTGGGGGAGACCGCGACCGCCATTGAGCAGATGAACGCCACCGTGCTTGAGGTGGCGCAAAATGCCGCCAGCACCGCCCAGAGCACTGACGCCGCGCACAGCCGGGCCAGCGAGGGTTCTGGAGTTATGCGTCAGGTGGTTGACGGCATGGACGAAGTGCGCCGTGTGTCAGCCGAACTCAAGGATTCCATGGATTCGCTGGGCGGCATGGTGGGCAACATCGGGCAGATCATGTCTGTTATCTCCGACATTGCCGACCAGACAAACCTGCTGGCGCTCAACGCCGCCATTGAAGCGGCCCGGGCGGGCGATGCGGGGCGCGGCTTTGCCGTGGTGGCCGACGAGGTGCGCAAACTGGCGGAGAAAACCATGGGCGCAACCCGCGAGGTGGGCGAAGCCGTAACCGGCATCCAGAACGGCACGCGCGCCAATGCGGAAAATATGGATCGGGCCCTTGCCTCGGTGCAACGCACCACAGAGCTGGCCGCCCGCTGCGGCCAGGTGCTGCAGGAGATTGTGACCATGGTGGACAGCGCCAGCGATCAGGTGCGGTCCATCGCCACTGCCAGCGAGCAACAGTCGGCAACGTCTGAGGAGATTGCCCGCAGCGTGGACGAAATTAACGGTATTTCGCATGATACGGCGCAGGTTATGGCCAGCTCTGCCCAGGCTGTGGAACAGCTGGTAGGCGAAGCCAACGCCCTGAAGGCCCTGGTGCACAAGATGAAGTCTGGCACGTAGCGGGGCGGGCGTAAGCCCGTCTCGTCAGGTCAAAATAGCTGAAGCCTGTTTGCGGCTTTGAGCGGCCTCTGCATCAGGCAAAATCCGGCTCTGGCGGATGCCCTGAAAAAGGCATCACCTTTATTGCATGTAAAAAAACAAGCCCGGCTTTTGGCCGGGCTTGTTGCATATCTGCGGGTTAGTCCCAGTGACGTTTGTCTTCGATGGGCCGGATCTGCGGGGGCAGGCTGCCGGGAGCCAGCACGCGCAGTTCGGGGCGCAGTTTGATCTTTTCGCGGAACTGGTGCAGCAGCTCTTCTTCGCGCTTGAAGCCGCTGGTTTCCACAAACAGGGTCATTTCGTCGATGCCGCCGGGGTTGGTTACTTCGATCTGCCAACGCTTGATTTCTTCAAAGCGGCTCATGACCTGTTCAACCTGGTGCGGGTAGACAAACATGCCCATGATGCGGGCGGTGGTATCCACGCGGCCCACAATGCTGCCAAGGCGCGGGCTGGTACGGCCGCAGGCGCAGGGGCTGCGGTCGATGTACGAAAGGTCGCCCGTGGCAAGGCGTATCAGCGGGTAGGTCTTGTTGAAGGCCGTAACCACGATTTCGCCCACTTCGCCGTCCTTCAGCGGAATGCCCGTGTCGGGATGGCAGATTTCCACGTAGCAGCGGTTGGCAATGTGCAGGCCGGTTTTGTGGAAGCATTCGTAACCGATGCAGCCCACGTCGGCCGTACCGTAGCCCTGACGCATGACGAGGTCGTACTTCTTTTCCATCTGCGAGCGCATCTTTTCAGACAGGCGTTCGCCGGTGACAAAGGCCACTTCGAGAAAAAGGTCCTTGCGCAGGTTAAGGCCTTTTTCTTCGGCCTTTTGGGCAAGGTGCATGAGAAAGCTGGGCGTGCCCACATAACCGGAGACGCGCAGCTTCTGCATGATGTCGAGCTGGGTGGCGGCGTCGGTGGGGCCAGCGGGAATGACCGCGCAGCCCAGGTTGCGCAACGGCTCTTCAAACATGAGGCCAGCGGGCGTCAACTGGTAGTTGAACGTGTTCTGCACGGCGTCGCCGGGGCGGAAGCCAACGGAATAGAAGGCCTCGGTGTAGCCCCAGTAGTCTTCTCCACGGTCTTCGGGATCAAAGATGGGCCCAGGCGACAAAAAGATGCGCTTGAGCTCGCCGATATCCTTGGTGAGCAGACCGCCCAGGCGCGGCCCCATGGACTGAAGGAAGATAAGTTCTTTCTTCTTCAGGATGGGAATGTGCTTTATATCGGTAAGTGTTTTGAATTTCTCCACATTAAACTGCGCACGGTCGAAGCGCTTTTTAACGTCTTCTGAATAGCGGTAGGCGTAGGAGAGCAAATCTTTGAGCTGAATAAGGCAGTACTGGCGGCGCTCACTCTCATCCAGTACTTCACGGCGGCTGTATATGCCTTCTGTGCGGTCTTTACGGGTCATACCTACTCCATGGGGCGCGGTTGGTTTTGCAATTGGTGAACATAGACACTCCATTTGCAAAACGCAAGCATTTTTTTAAAAATTCAAATATATCAGATAGTTATTTATATAAAATTTTTATGGTCAGTTGCACCATTTGTGGGGGTTTTCATTTTTGCAGTGGCGTTGCGCTGCCTGACGTATCGGGATCATTGCCATTATCGTCATTTTGGGCAGCGGCGCTGGACAAAGCCAGGCAACGGGCGCGCAGGCTGTCGTACACCGGTTCCACATGCAGGGCGTTGGCCGTAAAGGCGGCAATGTAGGCCGTAAGCACCACTACGGGCATGTTGTGAAACGAGCCGGTCATTTCCAGCAGCAAAAACGCACCGGTAAGGGGCGCGCGCACAGAACCGGCAAAAAGTCCCGTCATGCCGAGGGTAAGTACGGTGGCGGCCTGGTCAGGGCTGATCAGCCCTGCGGATTGCAGCCCCGAGGCCATGCACGCGCCGCCTATGGAGCCCATGAGCAGCACGGGCATGAGCAGCCCGCCGGATACGCCGGAGGCAAAGCTTGCCCACGAAAAGGCCATTTTAACCGCCAGCAGGGCAGACAGGCCAAGCAGCGGCAGGGGCAAACCCGCGAGCTGCAGGGTGCTGACGCCAAAGCCCACAAGCACCTGCGGGTAGAGGTACAGCAGCCCACCCGCCAGTATAAACGGCAGCAAGACGCGCAGAGGCCGGGGCATCAGGGGGCTGTGGTCGGCCCAGCGCGTGAGGCGCAGCAGCACGAGGTTATAAAAAGCCCCCAGTACGCCCATAAGCACCCCGGCAACGGGAATCACCCACCACTGCGTCCAGTGGATAAAAGGCTGGCTCGCAAAAGGGAACACCAGCCCAAAGCCAAAGAGCACCTGCACCACAAACCAGGCGGAAAGCGCGCTCACGCCCGTAAACAGCAGCATGGGCGCACTGATGATGGTCTTCATCTCTTCAAAGGCAAAAAACATGCCCGCCATGGGTGCGCCAAAAGCCGCGGCAAGCCCGGCTACGCTGCCGCCCACAAGGTAGCGCGGCAGGCTCTGTCCGCCGCGCTCGCCCCACAGGCGCCCCACGCCGGCGCCCACAGCCGCGCCCATCATAATGGACGGCCCCTCGCGGCCAACCGAAAGACCACCGCTGAGCGAAACAAGGGTGCCCGCAAACTTGCACAGCAAAACGCGCAGCCAGTTCATGCGCATCTGGCCGCGCACCATAAGCTCGACCTGCGGTATGCCGCTGCCGCTCACAAGGGGTTCAACGCGCAAGGCCAGCAGGGCCAGCAGGGCCAGCGCGGCCAGTCCGCCAAACAGGCACGCCGCCACTGCAGGAGAGTATATATTGTGCTGGTGCACCGCCTGCACCAGGGCCGCATTGATGTGGTCGTAGGCAAAACGGAACAGGCCGATGACCCCGCCGGTAACCCCGCCGGTAGCCATGGCCTGCAGTATGACGCGTTTGACGCCGATGTTGCGCAGGGCATCAAGGTCGCGCAACGTCGGGGGGATGGGACTGAAAAAAGGCACGCTGAATCCTTGGTTTGGCTGTTGACGGGGGGAAGTATGGCCGGAAGAAACGCGTATTTCAACCCATTGCGCGGAATTCTCAAAAAAAAGCTTGCCAAATCCAGCGCAAGTGGATAGAAGACTTCTCCAGCCGCTGTGAAAGAGCAAACGCTCTGGCGGCAGGCCCTATGGGCCGAGGTAGCTCAGTTGGTAGAGCAGGGGACTGAAAATCCCCGTGTCGGCAGTTCAATTCTGTCCCTCGGCACCATTTATATTTCAAGGACTTATGCAGAATATGCATGAGTCCTTTTTTGTTACGGCTTTAGCCCGTTGAGCGCACCTGCGCGCGAAACAGAGAACCCCCCGCTATTGGTCTAGGGTTTGCCAGCCTGGACAAACTTGGCTCTACACCAAAGACGGGGGCAAGCCCCTTCAGCGAGCAGTTTTTCCGACAGGTTTCTGATCTATTCCCCCAGCCATTTCAGCAGCACAAAACACGCACACGCAGGCGGTAGTTTTCGAAGTTACGAAAGCCATACGCACGCCGCTGAATCAACTTCATTTTTCGGTGAAAACCTTCTGTGATGCCGTTATTCCGGCTCTACACCAAAGACGGGGAGTAGACCATACAACTGTCAGCCCTGGTGGCCTTTATATCGCTGTCTACTCCGACGGGGGGCATATCACAACTTGCCGCCCACATTAGTAAAAAAGTCGATCCGAGATGCCATTCTGGCGGCACAGATCGACAATACGAACGCCAGCCGCAGCTTGCCGCAATATCCCAATAATCTGCTCTTCGGTGAATCTACTATGTTTTATTCTTGTGTTACTATGCCCGGATTTTTATTTTTCAATATACTATTTGGGGACAAGTGCAGACCATTGAAAATTCTAGCGCTCCACCCAAGCCGACTTTATATTTTTTATAATGAAGTGCAAAGCGACACTAATGGCAGTCGTTAAAAAGCATACATAAAAGACTCGAGTAAGCTGTTCAAAGGCAGAGAGACTAGATAGTTCTCCAAAAAATTTTGTCATCAGCGCAATTACTGCTGGGTGTAATATGTAAATGTATAAACTAAGGGGGCGCATAATAGAAAACAGGCTATTTTGAAAAGTTGAATACTGTAATATTAAAAGAAATAGACTAGAACACAAAATAGGCGTTGCCAAGTAGTAATCGCTCAACGGGCAGCCTGGGGTATTTGACAAAAAGAATTCAGCTATGGTCCCCAGCCATCCAGTAATAGCCAACACCAGTAAACCCCAAAAAGGCATTTTAGTTTTTAAAAAATTCAACATATAACCAAGCGACATGTATGGAAAAGCGAAAAATAGAGCATTCCTTGTTTGAGTAGGCAAAGGCAATGAAAATATTCTCGAATAAAAATCATGGTGCTGCCCAAGGCTTCCAATAGCAAGTAATGCCACCAAAATAACGACACTGATTGATCGTTTTGCAAATTTAATTTGTAAAAATAAGAACAAATAGCCTTGTGCCATTGCAGACAAAAACCAGAGATGCGTTGGATATTCTCGAAATTCAAACGTAGCTATTGCATAATATACACCAGAAACCATTTTTCTAGTAGCATATAATAAATTTCCTGTCTCTAAAAACTCATAAAAGAAAATGTAAAATGCACACGAAAAAACAAAAATGAACAGTAAGTTCAAAATTCGTAAAAAAGTCAACTTTATGAGTCCACGCGATTCTTGAAAACCAAAGAAATATCCAGACGCAATAAAAAAAAATGGGACTGCCCATCGCGTTGTAACATTAATTACGTTTCCAATAGATCGCATATCAGTGATGCTTGTCAATGGGGATGAATGCAATACAATAACACTCAGTGCAGCCATAAGTCGCAATATATCAATTCCACAATTTCGAGTACAAGTATTTTTAGAAGAAAGCATTTCTAAGAATTCTCCATCTTATCAGCATTGCGGGACTGTGACCCTAGCCCACTACGCATAGGCCTGCAAGCAGAGGTGATAGAAGTGGGTTCACTTCTTCGGAGCAGTCAACGGAAAAACTAATGTGGACAGTTTCATGTTTACTAGTTTCGACTTGATCTAACAGTAACTCCGTTTTGACGGTGTTTCCTGTCCGATCAATTAAGCTGTCCGAGCTTCTTTTGCCATAGAGTTTTCCCCTCAAGGAGTGTTTGCATGGGCGTTCTGCCGCAGCACCTTTTTCCTTGACGGGTTCGTTCTGTATTGTAGTGGCCTATCCAGTCATCTAGGTCGGTCTGTGATCCTGCCCAAAATGATACAGCGTGCACCGAAACGCAACCAGGTAAAACTCATTCAGTGTTGTTTTATGAAATCTTTCGCAGATGATGCCGTTTGTCTGCGGGTGTCGGGCCTTGGTTTTGGTGTGTTCTATGTCATTGAGGCCAAGGTAGCTCAAAATCGTGTGCGTTGACCCTTCCTAAATATTCAGTGCCTCTGTCTGTCAGGATGTGAATGAGGTTCATTGCCATTGAAGAAAAAAATGGCAAAATTCGATCCAGCAGCTCTGCGCCTGTGGTGAGGGTCTTGGTCGTAAGGGCTTGGCGGCTGCCCACTTGGAATAAGTGCCCACATATGTCTGTTGGTAAATACGGCCTACGCCCTTGATCGTGCTCAAATATTCCTGTGTCTTGAGACGCTTTTCCCTTAGTGTGATTTCGCCCGCCCTGGGGCTGCTGGTGCCCTGCGTCGCGCGGCATTGCCGCAGCGTCTAAGGATGCCCTCCTGACCGCAACGGGCCTCGGTTTACCCTATAATGGTTAACGGTGAAAAGTGCTGACGGCCGATGCCACCAAATGCAAACGGTCTGTCCTCCATTGCGGGCAGTCTGTTTACATTTGGCGTTTGGGCGTTGGGATTTTTGCAGGCGTGGCGTAACCCAACATGCGTCTGCCCGTAACGCGCCTGTCACAGCAATGGGCGAGCGTTTACGCATTGTAAAGCCCACAGGCTGCCTCGCATGGTTTTGGGGAAGGCTGGCCAAAATCCGGGGCTTTTTATCATGTGCTTTCATGCAGGAGGTTCGGATCATGGCCCGTTTTCGTTGGCGCAATGCCGTTCGTTTTATGTTTGCTCTTTGCCTCATGCTGCTTTGCCTTGCTGGCGCTGCCCAGGCAGGGCAGGCAAAATACGTTATCCTGCTCATAGGCGACGGCATGGGCATGGCCCAGCGCAATGCCGCCGAGCTGTATCTGGCCGCGCAGAAGGGCGATACCACGCCCGGCATAGTCAAACTCAATATGAGCCAGCTGCCCGTGCAGGGCGCAACCACCACGTATTCCATTGATTCGCTCATCACCGACTCTGCCGCAGCGGGCACAGCCATGGCCTGTGGCGTCAAGACCACCAACCGGGGCCTTGGAGTGGACGGCAAAAACGTGCCTGTGGTTTCCATTGCCGAGATGGCGCGCGACAGCGGCATGAAGGTGGGCATCGTCACCAGCGTGTCGCTCGACCATGCCACCCCCGGGGCCTTTTATGCCCATCAGCCCAGCCGTAAAAATTATTATGAAATCGGCCTCGAACTGGCCGCAAGCCGTATGGATTACTTTGCTGGCGGCGGCTTTCTTGATCCCACGGGCAAAAAGTCCAAGATGGAAGGCGACAAGCGCAATGTGGTCGACGCCATCCGCTCCAACGGATTTCGCTATGTGAACAGCGCCCAGGATTTTCGCGCGCTCAAGCCCGGCAAGGACCGCGTGGTCTTTGTCAATCCGCGCCTGCAGGATGAAGAATCCATGACCTACGCCATGGATGCGGCGGCGGGCGACGTATCGCTGGCCGAGATGACGCGCAAGGGTTTTGAACTGCTGGATAACCCCAAGGGCTTTTTTATGATGATCGAGGGCGGCAAGGTTGACTGGGCCTGCCACGCCAACGACGCCGTGAGCTCCATCACCGACGTGCTGGCCTTTGACGCCGCCGTGGCCGAGGCCATGCACTTTATGGCCAGCCACCCCAACGATACGCTGGTCATCGTGACGGGCGACCACGAAACCGGCGGCATGTCCCTGGGTTTTGCGGGCACCAAGTACGATTCATACCACACCCGGCTGAAAAACCAGAAGATCTCCTATGTTGCCTTTAACGAAAAGTTCAACGCGTTCCGCAAGTCCCATCCGCAGGCAAAACTGGAAGACGTGTTGCCCCTGGTAAAAGAAAACTTTGGCCTCACGGTGCTTTCTGAAGCGGAAGCCGCCGCCCTGCCCAAGGATGGCGAAGCCGCTGGCATGGTGTTGAAGCCCTACGAGGTGGACGAACTGCGCGCCGCTTTTGAGCGCAGCATGAAGGGCGGCGACGCCAAAAAACAGTCGGATCAGGATTACCTGCTGTACGGCGAGTACGAGCCTTTTACCATTACCCTTACCCATCTGCTCAACCAGAAGTCGGGGATTGCCTGGACCACCTATTCGCACACCGGCGTGCCGGTGCTGACCTCCGCTGGCGGCGTTGGAGCGGAGCGTTTTGGCGGTTTTTATGACAACACCGACATCTTTACCCGCATGGCCGAAATCATGGGCGTAAAAAAAGCCGCCGCTGCGGTCAGCCCTGCGGCCCACCCTGTGTACAGCCCTGCGGCTGTAGCTCAGGCTGCCAATTAGGCTGCACTGGCTGAAATGGTCTGCGGGCCGGGCGGCGGGGTTGTGCCTGCTGCCCGGCCCGCTCGCGTACGCGGGCAGAAAGCAAACAGTAACGTCGAGGCGAAAAATTATGCCGCTACAGGGTTCGGATACTGAAAGGGCCGCCGTGTCAGGCAAGTCGGCACCCATGACTATGGCAGATCATACAGGCGCGATCGCCGGGGCGGGGCAATCGCAGCCGCTGCAACCAGGAGCGGGCCAGAACGGCACGTGCTGCTGCCTGCACGGCAACCTGCGCTCAACCCGGCGCGATTCCCTGCTGTGCGTTGTTCTGGCGCTGGCCTGTCTTGCACTCTACCTGCTGCCTACGGGTTTTGAAAACCGCCTGCCAGACAATGCCGTGCGCTGCCGGGCAACCGTGCTGAGCGTGGACAATGAACGCGTGCACCAGTACGGCATTGTGCGCATGGGTACGCAGTACGTGACCATGCGTGCGCTGGACGGCCCCTATGCCGGGCAGACGTGGCAGGCAGGCAACGACCTCGTGGGCAAGATGGAGCTGGATAAAGTATTCGCCCCCGGCGATACGGCCCTGCTGGTGCTTACCTTGCGCGACGGCAAGGTGGCCGACGCCGTGGCCCAGGATCATTACCGGTTGCACACGCAGGCCGTTGCCTTTGGCATATTTGCCCTGCTGCTGCTGGTTTTTGCCGGGGCGACCGGGTTAAAGGCGCTGCTTTCGTTCGTTTTTTCAGCCCTGATGATCTGGAAGGCGCTGATACCTGCATTGCTGCGTGATGTGGATCCTATCCTGCTTGGGCTAGGGATTACCACTGCCATCACGGGGGCCACCATCCTGCTGGTGGGCGGCATGAACCGGCGTGGTCTGGCCGCGTGGCTGGGTTCGCTGCTGGGCATTGCCGCCACCTGTGCGCTGGCGCTGATTTTTGCCGGGCCGTTCCAATTGCACGGCGCTGTGCGCCCCTATGCGGAAACCGTGCTCTATTCCGGCTATCCGCACCTCAACATGACGCGCATCTTTCTTGCCAGCATTTTTATGGCTTCTTCTGGCGCGCTGATGGATCTGGCCATGGATGTGGCCGCCAGCATGACCGAGCTGGCCGCGCAAAACCCCGGCATTTCGCGCCGCGCGGCGCTGGCGTCTGGCCTGCGGGTGGGGCGGGCCGTGGTGGGCACCATGACCACAACCCTGTTGCTGGCTTATTCCGGAGGCTACATAGCCACCCTGATGCTGTTTATGGCGCAGGGCATACCGCTTGAAAACGCCCTTAACCTGCCCTTTGTCGCGGCTGAAATCATGAATACCCTGGTAGGCAGCATCGGGCTTGTGACGGTTGCGCCTTTTACCGCGCTTACGGGCACATGGCTGCTGATACGGCCTCAGACGGCTGCGCTGGCGCGCACGGGTGTTGCGGGTGCGGGTGATGATAACGCGCCGCAGGGGGCGTAGCGGGCTGCGCTGGGATTATCTTACATCCGCGTGGCCGAACCGCCCTTGCGGCACCAGCGGGAGACCATGTCGGCAAGATCCTGCGGATCGATGGGCTTTGAAATGTGGTCGTTCATACCGGCCTCAAGGCATTTTTCCCTGTCGCCCACCATGCCGTGGGCGGTCAGGGCGATAATGGGCAGCTGACGCCGCAGGGGGGTGGCGCGCAGCCTGCGGGTGGTCTCGTAGCCGTCCATTTCGGGCATCTGTATGTCCATGAATACCGCCGCATATTCTGTACGGGAGATCATATCCAGGGCAATACGGCCATTGTCGGCGATATCCACGGCAAGGCCCATGCTTTCAAGCAGTTCCTTGGCCACAAGCTGGTTTATTTCATTATCCTCGGCCAGCAGCACGCGCTGGTTTTCTATGCCGCTGATGGGGAGAAATGGCAGGTTTTCGTGCTGCTGGCGGCCGCCAGGCTGCAGCCTGCTGTGCACAGCATCCTGAATGGTGCGCAGCAGTGTTGTTCTGCAGACGGGTTTGCCGAGCACATGCCGGAGGCCCGCAGCATGGGCCTGCTGGGTAAAGCTGTCGAGGTCGCGCACGGTGGTCATGATAACAACGGGTATGCCGTCCGTCCCATCAAGGTGCTGCAGCTGGTTGGCCCGCTGCAGGCTGTCTGCTTTGGGTTGTATCCAGTCGATGAGTATCACCTCGTAGGGCTCGTTATCTTTTACTGCGGCCAAGGCCATGTCGGCGGCTTTTGTCGCGTCCTCCGCCTCGCCGTACCGCAGGCCCAGACCCTCGAGCATTTGCCCCAGCCGCGCACGGGCGGAAGGTGAGCGGCTGAGCACCAGCGCCCGCACATTGGAAAGCTCGAACGCCTCGGGCAGAATGGCGCAGTCGCTTTGCGGCAGGCCAAACGTAACGGTAAAGAAGAAAGTGCTGCCCTGGCCGGGCGTGCTTTCAACGTAAATAGTGCCGCCCATGATCTCGACAAGTTTTTTGGAGATGGAAAGCCCAAGCCCCGTGCCGCCGAAACGCCTGGTGGTGGACATGTCGGCCTGCGAAAAGGCTTGAAACAGCTTGTCCCGCTGTTCTTCCGTCATGCCCACGCCGGTATCGCGAACACTGAAAAGCAGTGTAATATTGTCGCCCTTGGCTGCCTGCCGCCGCACCGTGACGACCACTTCACCCTGGTCGGTAAACTTGATGGCATTGCCCACAAGGTTGATGAGTACCTGCCCCAGCCGCAAGGGGTCGCCCCGCAAGGTAAACGGAACCTCCGGCTCCACATCCAGCTGCAGTTCAACCTTGTTTTCAGCCAGCTTTACGGTGTCCAGGCTGGTCAGGCCCTGCAGCACCTCATCCAGCTCAAAATCTACCTCTTCAATATCCATGCGGCCCGCTTCGATTTTTGAAAAGTCCAGGATATCGTTGATGATGTGCAGCAACGACTTGGCGGAATTTTTGATGCTGTTCAGGTAGCCGTGCTGTTTTTTGGTCAGATCTGTCTGCAGGGCAAGGTAGGACATGCCAATGATGGCGTTCATGGGCGTGCGGATTTCGTGACTCATGTTGGCCAGAAATTCGCTTTTGGCCCGGCTGGCTTCTTCCGCTGCAAGCGCCGCCCGCTGCATGACTTTTTGGCTTTCGACCAGATCCGTCACGTCGCGGCAGTCTTCAATAACGCCGAGCAGCTCGCCCTCTGGCGAAAGAAAGGGCGTCGCCACAATGTCGCAGTACCGCTCCTCGCCGTTTTTGCGGCGGTACATGGTTGTTTCCGCCGCTTTTGGCGAACCGGTGAGTACGCGTGTGATCGCGTTCGAACGGCATTTGCTCTCATCGCCGGTAACGTCCTCGCACCGCGCGCCAATGAGTTCATCGCGGGTAAGGCCGTGCAGTTTAAGAAAAGCGTCGTTGGCCTGCAGTATAACCCGGTCTGTGTCCAGCACCCGCATGGCGCTGCCAGCGGCGTTAAATATCTGCGCCATCTCCGTCTGGGTACTCAGGGCCTGCCGCTCGGCCTTGCGGCGCTCGGTGATGTCGGTGGCCGTAATGACAATGCCCATGACGTTGCCGTCGTCGTCCTTGAGCGGAACTTTGCAGATGTCGAGATCGCGCAGGCTGCCGGTCATATCACGGTAGGCCGTCTGCTCCGTAAGGGACTCGCCGGTATTCATGACCATGGCGTCGGAGCGCGAGGCTTCCCAGGCTATTTCAGGCGCGAGAATATCCTCGTTGCGCTTGCCAATGATTGCCTCGGTCGTGCGGCCAACAAACTGCTCAAATTGCCTGTTTACAAGAATAAACAGGCCGTTGGCATCAATAAGCATCACCATGCTGGGCTGGTTGTCCATAACGGCCTTGAGCTGCCGCTCGCGCTGGCGCAGGGCCGTCAGGGCTTTTTGCGTGGCCTGGCTCTGGCGTGAAAGCCTGCGGTTGGCAATGAGTATCACGGTCAGCAGGGTGCCGGCGAGCAGGACAAAAAAAACGCCGACCTGTTTGATGCGCGCCCAGTCTATGTTGGTCTCTATGCGCAGCGTGGACCAGCGCTGGGCCATTTCAATCAGATTTATGTAGGGGATGCTTTCGTAGGCTTTTTCAAAAATCTGGGGCAGCTCCGGCCAGTCGGAGCGAAAGGCAATCTGCGCGGCATACCGCAGGTTGGACAGGCGCGAATGGCGCAGGTCGCCGTAGCTGCCGTTGGTTATGGCGTATCCCACGGAGACGGAAAGCCCCACGACCGCGTCGTACCGGCCAAGACGCAGACCGTTCAGCGCCTCGGCCATGTTTTGCATGGGCACGACCACAGCATCGGGAACCTGCTTTTCCAGCTGGGATATCAGGTCGGGATAGGCCAGAACCGCCACGGTTCGTTGGGCCAGATCGCGTGGCCGACTAACGGAAAATCCGGCATTGGACTTTGTTGCCACATCCAGCGGCAGATAAAACATAAGCCGGGTCAGCGGCTGGCTGTCGTGGATCGGAGGCAGATTTTCGCTGAAAGGCACCACGTCCACCGTCTGTGCCGCCAGGGCCGCGCCGATATCCCGCGCGCTGCCAGTGCGCTGCGGCAGAATATCCACGCCGAGTATGGCGCTGATCGCCCGCAAAATGTCCGCGCTGATGCCGTCAAAGCGCCCCTGGCTGTTGATGAAGGCAAGGGGCGCGGTATCCTTGATAGTGCCGACCCGCCACTGCGGATGCGCCTCCAGCCACAGCCTTTCTTGTCGGGCAAGGTGCAGCGGGCGGCGCATCTTGTCGAGCTCACGTAGCGAAGGCACGCGGATCCAGTATTCCTCAAGGGCTACAAGCTCTGCGCGTGAAATCTGCGACAGGCCCTTTTCCACCAGTTCCAGCATCGCTGTATCGCCCTTGGAAACAGCAGGACGCACGTCGTCTTCAAAAAGACGCACCGGCTCTGGAGAAAACTTGTCGTGCAGTCCAAGCCGGTCGATGGCGTTGATCACGGCCTGCGGCGGGCCTACCAGGCCTTGGGCCAGACCGCCTGCCACAGCCAGAACCATATCCTTGAACGAGGTAAAGGACAGCAGGCGCAGATTGGGGAAGTGCGTGCGCAGATGCGTATCGATTTGCGACCCCTTGAGCACGGCCAGTGTGGCCGTAGGCATATGCTCCAGATCCGTGCTGATGCCGGCGGCGGTGATCAGAACTATGCGCGAGTGGTAGAGCGGTGGGCCAAAGTCGAGCAGGTGGGCGCGGTGGGCCGTGCTAAAAAGGCCGCTGTGGATGTTTGCCTGACCGGATCGAATGTCGGCCACGGTATCTGACCATTCGCCCATGCGAAATTTGATGGTGCGGCCTGTTTTTTCGCCCCACAGCCGCCAGATATCCACCAGCAGGCCAGAGGGCTCGCCAAACATGGAGGCGAATGAATAAGGCTCGTTGTCGTGGGAGAGGGTGATGATGATAGGGGGGAGGGTGTCGGTGTTTGCGTCAGGGGCGGCAGGCGTAGCCGTTGCGGAAGCCGCAAAAGCCATAAAAAAGAGAATTCCTGCGATAATACCGCGCATAGAGTTCCTGCAGCCGTTGGAGTTCTGCCAGTCTGACCCGTCAAGCCGTGGTTAAAGACGGTTGTTCTCACCAATCAAGCATGCGCTGGAAAATGTACCTCGTAGTTTAATGCAGTGAAAGTGGAGCAGTGTCAATGGCTTGCCCGGTCACAACGTGCGCTCTGGCCGGGCAAGCCATTAATCTTCGCGCTGCATTATCCCTGTGTTTTCATTTCATTAATAAGATTATGCAGTATATTTGATTGCTGGGCGAGCTCAGCAACAGCGCTGGAGGCCTGTTCCATGGCTTGCGCTGTTTCGGACGAAATTGTGGAAACCTGTTCGACAGAGCGGTTGATCTCTTCGCTGGCGGCGGACTGCTGTTCGCTTGCCGTGGCAATAGACTGGACCTGGTCGTTTACCTGTTCAACAAGGGTAACAATCTGCTGCAGGGCCTCGCCTGAACGTATGGAAAGATCAGTGGCGCTTTCAATGGTAACGGCGGCTTTGTCCACGTTTGCGATGTTCTTGCGCGTGCCGTCCTGAATATCACGTATGGCCTGGCCCACTTCCTGCGTGGCGGCCATGGTTTTTTCGGCAAGTTTGCGCACCTCGTCGGCCACCACGGCAAAGCCTCGCCCGGCGTCGCCCGCGCGGGCCGCTTCAATGGCGGCGTTGAGGGCCAGCAGGTTGGTCTGGTCGGCTATGTCGGCAATGACGTTCATGACCTGACCAATGCCCTCGGCCTGCTTGCCAAGTGCGTTCATGTCTTCCTTGATGGCCAGCGACTGGTCCCTGACCGTTTCAATGCCCTTTACGGCGTCGCCAACTATCTGTGATCCCTCAACGGCCTTTTGCTTGGTCTGCATAGAGGCGTCCGCCGCCTGCTGGGCGTTGCGGGCAACCTCAAGCACTGTGGCGTTCATTTCTTCCATGGCCGTGGCGGTTTCGCGCACGCGGCCAGACTGTTCGTCCGCGCCGCGGCTCGATTGCGCTATCTGGCTGGAGAGCTGCTGCGAGGCCGAGGTAACAATTTCCACAACGCCTTCAAGCTGGTTGGCAGCGTGCAGCATGCCCTCCGCTTTGGCGCGCTCGGCCTGCGCCTTGGCGGCGTGGGCCTCCTTGGTTGCCTCCTGCGCTTCAACCATGGCCTTTTGGGCTTCTTCGCCCTTGGCGTGGGCCTCGGCGATCATGGCCTGCAACTTGGTAACCATGGTGCGCAGCGCGTCAGCCAAAGCGCCTATTTCGTCCTGCTGTTTTATCACAAGCTCCTGGCTGAAGTCGCCCGAGGCGACGCATTCGGCAAAGTTTTTGGCCCTGACGAGCGGGCGGGTGAGTGAACCGGCAAAGAACCACAGGCAGGCTATGCCCAGCAGCGCTACCGCCGTGCCCACGAGTATCTGGTTAAAGGCGTCGTTGCTGGCGCGTTCGGCCAGATGCTGTTCCAGGGCGTCGGCATCAGCCAGCACAACATCGCGCGGCAGTTTTACAAGCACCGACCAGAACTTGCCGGAGCGGCCAAGCCTGACCGGCGCGTACGCGACAATGGATTTGCCGCCGTCGTCCAGACCGGCAACGGCCTTGCCCTCGCGCACGTTTGTCATGATCTTGTCCGCATTGGTCAGGGCGTTGGTCAGGGACTTGCCCACCATGGAGGCATCGGCGCTGTTTGCCACAACCAGCCCGTCGTAGCTGACTATAAAGACGTTGCCCTTGCCCGCATAAATTTTGGCGTTAACGTCCTCGGCCATTTTTTGCAAAAATGTCAGGCGCAGGTCTGTGCCCGAAACGCCCAGAAACTTGCTGTTTTCCTTAACAGGCACAGAGATTGTGGTCAGCCACTCTGTTTTGCCCTGCACTATGTAGGGAAAGGGGTCGAGCACGCTTTCCTTGCCGGTTTCCTTGGGGCCAAGGTACCAGCCGCCTTTGCGCACGCCATTGGGATGCTTGGCCTGGCTCTCGTATTCTACCAGCGCCTGCCGGTTGATTTTGCCAGAGGTGTCGCGGTTCCAGTAGGTTATAAACCGGCCAGAGGCGTCGTGGGCCTCTGTGTTGGCGTACAGGGCGTCGTGCCCGTCCAGCGCATTGGGTTCCCATGCGGAATACGAGCCAAGATAGGTGGGGTTGTTTTCAAGGTTGGCGAGCAAAATTTTGGTAAACAGCTCGCGCAGATGATCCTTTTCTATATTGGATCGCAGCACTTCAAAAATCTTGCCTGTGGTGCGGGCCGTATCAATGTTGTCCTGCAGCGCGCTTTCCACCACAGAAGCCCTGTCCGAAACCAGCGATTCAAGCGCCGAGACGGCGTTTTTTTCCAGCAGGCGCGAAACGCTGTCAGACACGAAGGTCTTTGTGTTGCTGGTAGAATACAGACCGAATGCTACAAGCGTAACAGCTGTAAAAATGAGGCCAAGTCCCGCAGCTAGTGCAATTTTTTGTTTGATTGATCGCATATGCCCCCCATATGTTCTTTGTTCTTAAGTATATTTCATGATAATCAGCTAAATTGCAATATTATGAATTGAAATTCAATATTATTGAATGAACGATCAATAAAATTTCCTGTCGATATGCTTATCGGCCAAATTTCATAATAACTTAGGCCAGAGAGATTATTTTTTCTTGCCGCCAAAATATGTTGCACAATGTTTAATATCTGTATTTTTTGAAACAATATTTTATTAAATATTTAAAATTGGAGACGGTAATTTATGAAGTGCAGTTATATAATAATTGGTTATGCATTAATCGACAGTTGCTAGCTATTGCTAAGAGCTATTGCTGGCAAAAGGCAGCTATCTGCATTCACACCATTAATATCAAGCGTGAATCTGTAGTCAATAAAGCCGTAACGGTCAGAAGGGTTGCCTTAGTAAAATTGCGGCAAAAAGGGCAGGCGTGGCGTAATTGCAAAAAAAAGTGCCGGCAGGGCCGGCACTTTCTATAGCGGGGTTGCATGGTGCAGCCTGTATTTACGCGGCTTCTCCCTGACTTTTCATCTCGGCTATCAGGCGGTGCAGAATCTGCGCCTGTTCCAGCATGTCTGAAACCGCGCGCGAGGCCTGTTCCATGGCTTGTGCCGTCTCGGCCGAAATGGTGGCCACCTGCTCCACTGACTGGTTGATCTCTTCACTGGCGGCGGACTGCTCCTCGCTGGCCGTGGCAATGGACTGCACCTGGTCGTTCACATGCTCCACAAAGGTTAGTATCTGCTGCAGTGATTCACCGGATTGGACTGCAAGGCTTGTAGCGCTTTCGATGGATACAGCCGACTTGTCCACATTGGCGATATTTTTGCGGGTTCCTTCCTGAATATCGCTTATGGCCTGGCCCACTTCCTGCGTGGCGGACATGGTTTTTTCGGCCAGCTTGCGCACCTCGTCGGCCACCACGGCAAAGCCGCGTCCGGCATCTCCCGCCCGCGCCGCCTCGATGGCCGCGTTGAGCGCCAGCAGGTTGGTCTGGTCGGCAATGTCGGCAATGACGTTCATGACCTGGCCGATGCCCTCGGCCTGTTTGCCCAGAGCGTTCATGTCTTCCTTGATGCCCAGCGACTGGGCGCGTACGGTTTCTATGCCCTTGACCGCTTCGCTTACTATGTTCACGCCTTCCAGGGCCTGCTTCTTGGTGTTGCTGGAGGCGTCGGCTGCCTGTTGGGCGTTTTTGGAAACCTCAAGCACGGTGGCGTTCATTTCTTCCATGGCTGTGGCTGTTTCGCGCACTCGGCTTGATTGCTCGTCCGCACCGCGGCTCGACTGTTCAATCTGGGCGGAAAGCTGTTCTGAAGCCGTATTGATGATGCCCACTACGCTTTCAAGCTGGCGGGCGGCCTGCAGCATGCCTTCCGCCTTGGCGCGCTCGGCCTGCTTGCGGGCAGCCTCGGCTTCAATGGTTGCCTGCTGGGCTTTTTCCGATTCCGCCTCAGCTTCGCGCCCCTTTTGCTCCGCTTCAGAAATTTTGGTTTTCAAGGTATCCACCATACTCTTCATCGCGCCAAAAACGCCCATCGCTGGCCGGGCAGGGTCAAACCGCGCATTGAGGTCGCCCCCGGCTATGGCCAGTGCCAGCTGCGAGAGCGATGCCGGTTCGTCGCCCAGCTGGCGCAGCATGTTGCGGGCTATCAAAAAGCCCAGGCTCAGGCCTACCAGCAGAGAGGCCAAGATGCCCGCAATGGTGATAAAACGCGATGTTTCGTACATGCGTGTGCTGCTGTCGTTCAGCTCATTGGTGCGCATCAGCTTGAAATCGACTATATTTTGTATGTCCCGCGCCATGGCGGCCATGGTGACGCGCGCCTCGGTGGTCGAAAGCTTTTGCGCCTGTTCGTTCAGGGCGGCATCGCTTGTTTTGCCGAGTTCTATGACTTTTTCGTGCACGAGCAACCATGCTTGCGCCGATTGCAGCAGCTTGCTGTACAGCGCCTTGCCCTCGCTCGACTGAAAATAGCTGGGCAGCTTTTTTAGCAGGGTTTCAAACTCCTTGCGTTCGGTTGCAAGTACGCCAAGATAACGTTGAATTTCCGCATCTTCGTTGGTCAGAATGATGTTTTTTTCTTCTCGCAGCATTCTGAGCGCGCGTATATTAAGCGCTCGTGCAGCGTCAAGGCCTTTAACATGCACCTCGTACAGAGTGCCAATATCGTTAGACAGGTTGCTAAGACTGTTTACTGAATACATCCCTACCGCAACAGTAAAGAGCGACAGGATCAAGGACAGGCCAAAAAGTTTTTGCATGGTCGAGAGCTTGATCATAATTCCCTCCACACCGTTTGGTGGGCTGTTGCGGGGCGTGCATGCCTTAAAAAAATAATTTTTTACTCAGTCTGGCTGTAAAGCGTTTCGGCTGGTTTCTGGTTTATCATAGATCAATTTAAAAGAAATTATTTTCAGTAAATGTTATTGCGCTTTTTGTTTAGTTATCTGGTTGCATATGTAAGTTATATATTATAGGCTATTGCGCATGCTGACCATGGCGCGGACTCTGTATCGCGCGCGTAACTGGCAGCAATTGCAAACAGCAAAAATTGTGGGCACTAACCAGTTTTGCTGCCCGCTGCAATCGCCATATGTCTTGACATAAGGCCTGCAAACACGGCACATTGCTTGTGCCAGAAGCAGGTTTATGGCGTGCGGGATGCATTTTCGTACCAGCCTGTGGCGGATGCCGATCGTAGACATCCCTGAATTCGTCAAATTTGTGCGCACAAAGCTGTTCTAGGCCAGTGCGCATCGATAAAAAGAACTTCCGGCGGGTTTCTCCGCCGTTGATAATTTCTTTTTATTCGCGAAGGGTATCCCCTTCTTTTATTCCTTGTCATTGCGGCGCGTTATGCGCCTTTTTTCGCAGAACGCGCATGCGCCGTATTCGCGGTTCATGTCGTTTTGCGTGTATAACAGAGGCGTCTTGTTGCGCCTCTCTAAAAAGGTATTTCCATGGCAGACATCAAGCTTACCCGTCCTGCAGCTGGGCAGAATGTTGTTATTCTCAGTGCACGCGATGCCCGCATGGTTCTTGATTTTCCTACTGACCA
This sequence comes from Desulfovibrio desulfuricans, assembly GCF_004801255.1. Classification (NCBI taxonomy): domain Bacteria; kingdom Pseudomonadati; phylum Thermodesulfobacteriota; class Desulfovibrionia; order Desulfovibrionales; family Desulfovibrionaceae; genus Desulfovibrio; species Desulfovibrio desulfuricans. The sequence continues at coordinate 290,848 of NZ_CP036295.1, forward strand.
GATCAGCATCGAGCGCCCGCAAGATTCGGACAGTCTTTTTTTTCGCTTTGACGACGGCGGGTCCATTGAACTGCAGAATTTTTATACGCAGTACCACAAGGACGATGTGCCCTCGTTTGAAGTTGACGGGCAGCTGATCGCCGGAACGGAATTTTTTGACGTCTTTGGGCCAGATATCGTCCCTGCGGCTGGCCCTTCGAGTGTTGCGCGTGGCGGCGGGTATCAGGAGTATTCCGAGCTTAATATCGGGAACGGAGTTGGAGCGCTTGGCGGCGTTGATCTCCAATTTGACAGCGCATCGCAGAGCGAGGTGACGTTTCCGTCTTTGGGCCTGCAGCCCAGGGCTGTTGTTGCGGCCGCTGCCGTGGGGCAGAGCGCCCCGGCGACGCTTTTCAATATTAGCGGTGAAGCAACTACGGAAGGCAGCAGCGGCGTTGTCTTTAATGTGGCATTGAGCAAACCCCCTGTGGGCAGCGCCACGGCGGTGATCACGGTTGCGGGCAAGGACTACGACGTTGCCATCGGCGCAGACGGCAAGGGCACGCTGACCATCGCCAACCCCAACACCGAAGACGTGTACAAGGACGCCAGCTCGCTGACAGCCACCTTCAAGAGCATCTCCGGCGGCGGCTATAGTCAGGTGATCGCAGGTTCAACCTCCCCGGCATATATTGCTGACACGGTGGACACCACCACGGCCCATATCGACCTTACGCAGACGGGCAATGCGGTCAAGGCCATCATCAGCCTCGACCACGCGCCCCAGGCCGATACGCTGGTCACGTATACGGTCAATGGCGTGCAGCATGCCGCGGTTATCAAGGGCGGGGAGACCTCCACCACGGCCAGTTTGGGCAACCTGGTGGGCAGCAATCCCTACGGCACGCCCACCAGCCTGACGGCCGAGGTCACGTCCGTAAACAACAGCTCGGCCAACTTTGAAAACGTCGGCAACGGCACGCCGACCACGGCCAGCTTTACGCCTGTGCCCACGGTCACCAGAGCAACCATAACTGGCGTTGATACCGATGAAGCATCTGGCAAGGTCACCTTTAACGTGGCACTCAGCAATCCGCCCCAGACCGGAACGACAGCGGCAGTCGTGGTCACGTTCAACGGGCAGGACTACAACGTTGCCATCGGCGCTGACGGCAAGGGTTCTTTGCAGGTTGCCAACCCCAATACCGAGGACGTGTACAAGGACGCCAGCGGCCTGACGGCCACGGTCAAGAGCATCAGCGGCGGCGGTTACAGCCAGGTGCTGACCGGGGCGCAGGGCACCGCCCACATAGCCGATACAGTGGACACCACCACGGCCCATATCGACCTCGCGCAGACGGGCAATGCGGTCAAGGCCATCATCAGCCTCGACCACGCGCCCCAGGCCGATACGCTGGTCACGTATACTGTCAATGGCGTGCAGCACGCCACAGTGATCAAGGGCGGGGAGACCTCCACCACGGCCAGTTTGGGCAACCTGGTGGTCAGCAACCCCTACGGCACGCCCACCAGCCTGACGGCCGAGGTCACATCCGTAAACAACAGTTCGGCCAATTTCGAGGCAGTGAGCAACGGCGCGCCGACCACGGCCAGCTTTACGCCAGTGCCGGTGCCGACCACGGCCAGCATCACGGGTGTGGACACGGTGGAAGGCACCTCGGACGTGACCTTCAACGTGGCGCTGAGCAACAAGCCGCAGCCCGGCACCACGGCCACGGCGGTGATCACGGTTGCGGGCAAGGATTACGACGTGGCCATCGGCGCTGACGGCAAGGGCGCGCTGACCATCGCCAACCCCAATGCCGAGGACGTGTACAAGGACGCCAGCGACCTTGCGGCCACGGTCAAGAGCGTGACTGGCGGCGGTTACAGCCAGGTTGTGACCGGAGCGGAAGGCTCGGCCCACATAGCGGATACGGTGGGCACCACCACGGCGAGCATCGGCCTTGCGCAGCACGACAACGGCGTGACGGCCACCATCAGCCTTGAGCACGCGCCGCAGCACGACACGCAGATCACCTATACGGTCAACGGCGTGGAGCACACGGCCATGATCAAGGGCGGGGAAACCTCCACCACGGCCGACCTCGGCAATCTGGTGGCCAGCAACCCCTACGGCACGCCCACCAACGTTACGGCCGCTGTCACGGCAGTGGACAACAACGCGGCCAACTTTGAAAACGTGAGCAACGGCGCGCCGACCACGGCCAGCTTTACGCCGGTGACGGTGCCGACCACGGCCAGCATCACGGGTGTGGACACGGTGGAAGGCACCAAGGACGTGACCTTCAACGTGGCGCTGAGCAACGTGCCCAAGGGCGGCAGCGCCACGGCGGTGATCACGGTGGCGGGCAAGGATTACGACGTTGCCATCGGCGCAGACGGCAAGGGCACGCTGACCGTCGCCAACCCCAATGCCGAGGACGTGTACAAGGACGCCAGCGACATGACGGCCACGGTCAAGAGCGTGACCGGCGGCGGTTACAGCCAGGTTGTGACCGGAGCGGAAGGCTCGGCCCACATAGCGGATACGGTGGGCACCACCACGGCGAGCATCGGTCTTGCGCAGCACGACAACGGCGTGACGGCCACCATCAGCCTTGAGCACGCGCCGCAGCACGACACGCAGATCACCTATACGGTCAACGGCGTGGAGCACACGGCCATGATCAAGGGCGGGGAAACCTCCACCACGGCTGACCTCGGCAATCTGGTGGCCAGCAACCCCTACGGCACGCCCACCAACGTTACGGCCGCTGTCACGGCAGTGGACAACAATTCGGCCAACTTTGAAAACGTGAGCAACGGCGCGCCGACCACGGCCAGCTTTACGCCGGTGACGGTGCCGACCACGGCCAGCATCACGGGTGTGGACACGGTGGAAGGCACCAAGGACGTGACCTTCAACGTGGCGCTGAGCAACAAGCCGCAGGCTGGCACAACGGCCACGGCGGTGATCACGGTTGCGGGCAAGGATTACGACGTTGCCATCGGCGCAGACGGCAAGGGCGCGCTGACCATCGCCAACCCCAACACCGAAGACGTGTACAAGGACGCCAGCGACCTTGCGGCCACGGTCAAGAGCGTGACCGGCGGCGGTTACAGCCAGGTGGTGACCGGAGCGGAAGGCTCGGCCCACATAGCGGATACGGTGGACACCACCACGGCGAGCATCGGCCTTGCGCAGCACGACAACGGCGTGACGGCCACCATCAGCCTTGAGCACGCGCCGCAGCACGACACGCAGATCACCTATACGGTCAACGGCGTGGAGCACACGGCCATGATCAAGGGCGGGGAAACCTCCACCACGGCCGACCTCGGCAATCTGGTGGCCAGCAACCCCTACGGCACGCCTACCAACGTTACGGCCGCTGTCACGGCAGTGGACAACAGTTCGGCCAATTTCGAGGCAGTGAGCAACGGCGCGCCGACCACGGCCAGCTTTACGCCAGTGCCGGTGCCGACCACGGCCAGCATCACGGGTGTGGACACGGTGGAAGGCACCAAGGACGTGACCTTCAACGTGGCGCTGAGCAACGTGCCCAAGGGCGGCAGCGCCACGGCGGTGATCACGGTTGCGGGCAAGGATTACGACGTTGCCATCGGCGCAGACGGCAAGGGCGCGCTGACCATCGCCAACCCCAATGCCGAGGACGTGTACAAGGACGCCAGCGACCTGGCGGCCACGGTCAAGAGCGTGACCGGCGGCGGTTACAGCCAGGTGGTGACCGGAGCGGAAGGCTCGGCCCACATAGCGGATACGGTGGGCACCACCACGGCGAGCATCGGCCTTGCGCAGCACGACAACGGCGTGACGGCCACCATCAGCCTTGAGCACGCGCCGCAGCACGACACGCAGATCACCTATACGGTCAACGGCGTGGAGCACACGGCCATGATCAAGGGCGGGGAAACCTCCACCACGGCCGACCTCGGCAATCTGGTGGCCAGCAACCCCTACGGCACGCCTACCAACTTTACGGCCGCTGTCACGGCAGTGGACAACAATTCGGCCAACTTTGAAAACGTCAGCAACGGTAGCCCGACCACGGCCAGCTTTACGCCTGTGACGGTGCCGACCACGGCCAGCATCACGGGTGTGGACACGGTGGAAGGCACCAAGGACGTGACCTTCAACGTGGAGCTGAGCAACAAGCCGCAGCCCGGCACCACGGCCACGGCGGTGATCACGGTGGCGGGCAAGGATTACGACGTGGCCATCGGCGCTGACGGCAAGGGCGCGCTGACCATCGCCAACCCCAATGCCGAGGACGTGTACAAGGACGCCAGCGACCTTGCGGCCACGGTCAAGAGCGTGACCGGCGGCGGTTACAGCCAGGTGGTGACCGGAGCGGAAGGCTCGGCCCACATAGCGGATACGGTGGACACCACCACGGCGAGCATCGGCCTTGCGCAGCACGACAACGGCGTGACGGCCACCATCAGCCTTGAGCACGCGCCGCAGCACGACACGCAGATCACCTATACGGTCAACGGCGTGGAGCACACGGCCACCATCAAGGGCGGGGAGACCTCCACCACGGCCGACCTCGGCAATCTGGTGGCCAGCAACCCCTACGGCACGCCTACCAACGTTACGGCCGCTGTCACGGCAGTGGACAACAGTTCGGCCAATTTCGAGGCAGTGAGCAACGGCGCGCCGACCACGGCCAGCTTTACGCCAGTGCCGGTGCCGACCACGGCCAGCATCACGGGTGTGGACACGGTGGAAGGCACCTCGGACGTGACCTTCAACGTGGCGCTGAGCAACAAGCCGCAGCCCGGCACCACGGCCACGGCGGTGATCACGGTTGCGGGCAAGGATTACGACGTGGCCATCGGCGCTGACGGCAAGGGCGCGCTGACCATCGCCAACCCCAATGCCGAGGACGTGTACAAGGACGCCAGCGACCTTGCGGCCACGGTCAAGAGCGTGACTGGCGGCGGTTACAGCCAGGTTGTGACCGGAGCGGAAGGCTCGGCCCACATAGCGGATACGGTGGGCACCACCACGGCGAGCATCGGCCTTGCGCAGCACGACAACGGCGTGACGGCCACCATCAGCCTTGAGCACGCGCCGCAGCACGACACGCAGATCACCTATACGGTCAACGGCGTGGAGCACACGGCCACCATCAAGGGCGGGGAAACCTCCACCACGGCCGACCTCGGCAATCTGGTGGCCAGCAACCCCTACGGCACGCCCACCAACTTTACGGCCGCTGTCACGGCAGTGGACAACAATTCGGCCAACTTTGAGGCAGTGAGCAACGGCGCGCCGACCACGGCCAGCTTTACGCCCGTGACGGTGCCGACCACGGCCAGCATCACGGGTGTGGACACGGTGGAAGGCACCAAGGACGTGACCTTCAACGTGGAGCTGAGCAACAAGCCGCAGCCCGGCACCACGGCCACGGCGGTGATCACGGTGGCGGGCAAGGATTACGACGTTGCCATCGGCGCAGACGGCAAGGGCACGCTGACCGTCGCCAACCCCAATGCCGAGGACGTGTACAAGGACGCCAGCGACATGACGGCCACGGTCAAGAGCGTGACCGGCGGCGGTTACAGCCAGGTTGTGACCGGAGCGGAAGGCTCGGCCCACATAGCGGATACGGTGGGCACCACCACGGCGAGCATCGGTCTTGCGCAGCACGACAACGGCGTGACGGCCACCATCAGCCTTGAGCACGCGCCGCAGCACGACACGCAGATCACCTATACGGTCAACGGCGTGGAGCACACGGCCATGATCAAGGGCGGGGAAACCTCCACCACGGCTGACCTCGGCAATCTGGTGGCCAGCAACCCCTACGGCACGCCCACCAACGTTACGGCCGCTGTCACGGCAGTGGACAACAATTCGGCCAACTTTGAAAACGTGAGCAACGGCGCGCCGACCACGGCCAGCTTTACGCCGGTGACGGTGCCGACCACGGCCAGCATCACGGGTGTGGACACGGTGGAAGGCACCAAGGACGTGACCTTCAACGTGGCGCTGAGCAACAAGCCGCAGGCTGGCACAACGGCCACGGCGGTGATCACGGTTGCGGGCAAGGATTACGACGTTGCCATCGGCGCAGACGGCAAGGGCGCGCTGACCATCGCCAACCCCAATGCCGAGGACGTGTACAAGGACGCCAGCGACATGACGGCCACGGTCAAGAGCGTGACCGGCGGCGGTTACAGCCAGGTTGTGACCGGGGCGGAAGGCTCGGCCCACATAGCGGATACGGTGGGCACCACCACGGCGAGCATCGGCCTTGCGCAGCACGACAACGGCGTGACGGCCACCATCAGCCTTGAGCACGCGCCGCAGCACGACACGCAGATCACCTATACGGTCAACGGCGTGGAGCACACGGCCACCATCAAGGGCGGGGAAACCTCCACCACGGCCGACCTCGGCAATCTGGTGGCCAGCAACCCCTACGGCACGCCCACCAACGTTACGGCCGCTGTCACGGCAGTGGACAACAATTCGGCCAACTTTGAGGCAGTGAGCAACGGTAGCCCGACCACGGCCAGCTTTACGCCGGTGACGGTGCCGACCACGGCCAGCATCACGGGTGTGAACACGGTGGAAGGCACCAAGGACGTGACCTTCAACGTGGAGCTGAGCAACAAGCCGCAGCCCGGCACCACGGCCACGGCGGTGATCACGGTTGCGGGCAAGGATTACGACGTGGCCATCGGCGCTGACGGCAAGGGCGCGCTGACCATCGCCAACCCCAATGCCGAGGACGTGTACAAGGACGCCAGCGACATGACGGCCACGGTCAAGAGCGTGACCGGCGGCGGTTACAGCCAGGTGGTGACCGGTGCGGAAGGCTCGGCCCACATAGCGGATACGGTGGGCACCACCACGGCGAGCATCGGTCTTGCGCAGCACGACAACGGCGTGACGGCCACCATCAGCCTTGAGCACGCGCCGCAGCACGACACGCAGATCACCTATACGGTCAACGGCGTGGAGCACACGGCCATGATCAAGGGCGGGGAAACCTCCACCACGGCTGACCTCGGCAATCTGGTGGCCAGCAACCCCTACGGCACGCCTACCAGCTTTACGGCCGCGGTCACGGCAGTGGACAACAACGCGGCCAACTTTGAGGCAGTGAGCAACGGTAGCCCGACCACGGCCAGCTTTACGCCGGTGACGGTGCCGACCACGGCCAGCATCACGGGTGTGGACACGGTGGAAGGCACCTCGGACGTGACCTTCAACGTGGAGCTGAGCAACAAGCCGCAGCCCGGCACCACGGCCACGGCGGTGATCACGGTGGCGGGCAAGGATTACGACGTGGCCATCGGCGCTGACGGCAAGGGCGCGCTGACCATCGCCAACCCCAATGCCGAGGACGTGTACAAGGACGCCAGCGACCTTGCGGCCACGGTCAAGAGCGTGACCGGCGGCGGTTACAGCCAGGTGGTGACCGGAGCGGAAGGCTCGGCCCACATAGCGGATACGGTGGACACCACCACGGCGAGCATCGGCCTTGCGCAGCACGACAACGGCGTGACGGCCACCATCAGCCTTGAGCACGCGCCGCAGCACGACACGCAGATCACCTATACGGTCAACGGCGTGGAGCACACGGCCACCATCAAGGGCGGGGAGACCTCCACCACGGCCGACCTCGGCAATCTGGTGGCCAGCAACCCCTACGGCACGCCTACCAACGTTACGGCCGCTGTCACGGCAGTGGACAACAGTTCGGCCAATTTCGAGGCAGTGAGCAACGGCGCGCCGACCACGGCCAGCTTTACGCCAGTGCCGGTGCCGACCACGGCCAGCATCACGGGTGTGGACACGGTGGAAGGCACCTCGGACGTGACCTTCAACGTGGCGCTGAGCAACAAGCCGCAGCCCGGCACCACGGCCACGGCGGTGATCACGGTTGCGGGCAAGGATTACGACGTCGCCATCGGCGCAGACGGCAAGGGCGCGCTGACCATCGCCAACCCCAATGCCGAGGACGTGTACAAGGACGCCAGCGACCTTGCGGCCACGGTCAAGAGCGTGACTGGCGGCGGTTACAGCCAGGTGGTGACCGGAGCGGAAGGCTCGGCCCACATAGCGGATACGGTGGGCACCACCACGGCGAGCATCGGCCTTGCGCAGCACGACAACGGCGTGACGGCCACCATCAGCCTTGAGCACGCGCCGCAGCACGACACGCAGATCACCTATACGGTCAACGGCGTGGAGCACACGGCCATGATCAAGGGCGGGGAGACCTCCACCACGGCCGACCTCGGCAATCTGGTGGCCAGCAACCCCTACGGCACGCCCACCAACTTTACGGCCGCAGTCACGGCAGTGGACAACAATTCGGCCAACTTTGAAAACGTGAGCAACGGTAGCCCGACCACGGCCAGCTTTACGCCCGTGCCGGTGCCGACCACGGCCAGCATCACGGGTGTGGACACGGTGGAAGGCACCAAGGACGTGACCTTCAACGTGGCGCTGAGCAACGTGCCCAAGGGCGGCAGCGCCACGGCGGTGATCACGGTTGCGGGCAAGGATTACGACGTTGCCATCGGCGCAGACGGCAAGGGCGCGCTGACCATCGCCAACCCCAATGCCGAGGACGTGTACAAGGACGCCAGCGACCTTGCGGCCACGGTCAAGAGCGTGACCGGCGGCGGTTACAGCCAGGTTGTGACCGGAGCGGAAGGCTCGGCCCACATAGCGGATACGGTGGGCACCACCACGGCGAGCATCGGTCTTGCGCAGCACGACAACGGCGTGACGGCCACCATCAGCCTTGAGCACGCGCCGCAGCACGACACGCAGATCACCTATACGGTCAACGGCGTGGAGCACACGGCCACCATCAAGGGCGGGGAGACCTCCACCACGGCCGACCTCGGCAATCTGGTGGCCAGCAACCCCTACGGCACGCCTACCAACTTTACGGCCGCGGTCACGGCAGTGGACAACAATTCGGCCAACTTTGAGGCAGTGAGCAACGGCGCGCCGACCACGGCCAGCTTTACGCCGGTGACGGTGCCGACCACGGCCAGCATCACGGGTGTGGACACGGTGGAAGGCACCAAGGACGTGACCTTCAACGTGGCGCTGAGCAACGTGCCCAAGGGCGGCAGCGCCACGGCGGTGATCACGGTTGCGGGCAAGGATTACGA